>NZ_JBZFLK010000040.1:0-28884 GCF_058448985.1 Pseudonocardia sp. DxW
CTGCCGCGCTGCTCGACAGCCGATCCGCGACCCGAACAACATCAACTTCTCGCCGTCATGATCAGCTCGGCGGCTACTCACGGATTCGGGTCAGATCTTGCTCGCAGCGAGTGCTCTTTGAACTGCTCGAGATCAACCAGAACTCGATCGGCCGCGCGATCGCGAGACCCGGCAGCTACTCCACGAGCGCGGCTACACCATCGCTACGACCCCACGGCGATGCCTCGACCCGGCCGGTCACGCTGCGCTTCGCCAGCGCCCAGACCTTGCTCCAAGACGTCCTCGACGACCCGGCTTGGGGCGACACCCTGTCCGAGGCCGATCACCGCGGTCTCACCGCCCTGTTCTGGGCCCACGTGCAGCCCTACGGCGAAGTCCATCTGGACATGACCTCCCGCCTCGCACTGCGCTCAGGTAGCCGCTAAAGCCGGCAGAACGGACATAGGGTCGCTCACGGGCGGGGCCACCTCCGGGGTTCGACCGGTTTCTGGCTGTTGCCGTGTCTTGGCAATAGCCTCTACGCTCGGGTCGTGTCCTCCGGTGCGTCGTCCGTCATCGCGTCGCGGGCTGGGTTCACCGTCGTCCCCGGTGCCTTCACCGGGGAGGAGTTGGTCTCGCTGCGTGGCGCTGCGGATCAGACGCTGCAGCAGATGCTCACCGCCGCAGAGGCTGTGGACCGTGACCAGACCACCGCGGTGTGGGCCGATGGGCACCATCTGCAGCAGGTCGAGGGCGCGACCATCCACTGGGAACCGCACGCGCCGGACGTGGTGCGCAGCCTGTCGCCGGTCACCCATCTCGATGCCCGCCTCGAAGGGCTCTGGACCGACCGCCGGGTGATTGAGCCGGCGTGTGAGGTGCTGGGCGTAACGGAGGTGACGGCACTGCGTTCGGCACTGAACCTCAAGAAGGCAGGTGTCGGGTCGGAGTACCGCTGGCATCAGGACACCATCGCGGCGCCGTCGGTGAATGTGGTGGTCTTCCTGGACGAGGCGCGGTCCGACAACGGGCCACTGTGCCTGCTACCGGGAAGCCACCTCGCCGGTCGGCTGCCGGTCGACCCCACGGATCCGATCGGTCAGCACCCCGATCCCTCACTCATCGACAGCAGCGACGAGGAGGTGATCGTCGTCGAAGCCGGGTCCGTGCTCGCGTTCTCCACGCTCTTGGTGCACCGCTCGAGCGCTAACCGCTCGCGTCACGACCGGTGTGCGCTGCGCTTGTGCTTCCAGGCCACCGGTGAGCCGAGGCTTCAGCAGTAGCGCAGCGAGCGGGCGCCTCGCGGGCCGGTTGCGGGACGACATGAGTGCGGCGCGCGACAGCCGGCTTCGATCCGACAGCTTCTGGGCACGATCATCATGACGGCAGCTCGAGGCGGTGGTAGGGCCGCCAGCTGGTTCGGTCCATGCCATCGGCTGGACCAGCTTCTCCGGGAAGGGCACTCGCATGCGTCGACGACTCGGGGCCGTGATCACGGCGTTGGTGCTCGGCGGGACTGTCGCTTGCAGCGGGTCGCCGCCCCCGGACCCGGGGGATGCCAGTGGCGCCGCGGGTTACCCGATGACGGTGCAGAACTGTGGTCGCCAGGTCACGATCGAGGCGCCGCCGCAGCGGATCTTCGCGTTGGGTGGTGAGCCGGGCACGATGCTGTGGGCCGCCGGCGGGGCGGAGCGGATCAGCACCATGGCCCCAATCGAGGGCGAGCCCCTCGGCGCGGCCACCGCGGAGCTGTCGCAGCGTCCGCAGCTGGTGATCCCGGGTTCGGCGGAAGGGGGTCTGTCGCGGGAGGCGATCATCGCAGCGGCGCCCGATCTGGTGGTGGCCTTCGACCTGAACCTGACCACGCCGGAGGACTTGGCGGCGGCGGGGATCCCGACGCTGCTGATCAGCGCGCGTTGCGACGAGTCGCCGTTGCGGGGCTTCGACGCGGTGTTTGCCGACATCGAGCTCTACGGCCGCGTCCTCGGGACCGAGCAGCAGGCTGCGGCGGCAGTCGCGGATCTGCGGGCCCAAGTCGATGCCGCCCGCCAGCGGGTGCTGGAGGCGACGGCGGACCGCTCGGCCGCGGCACTGTTCGTCAGCGGGGGCGCGGACACCGCGCTGGGCGCCTACGGGGCCCGCAGTACGGTGCACCAGCAGTTGGAGATCCTGGGGCTGCGAGACGTGTTCAGCGGCACCGATCAGCGCTACTTCGAGCCGAGCACCGAGAGCCTGATCGCGGCCCGCCCGGACGTGATCCTCGCCCTGTACCAGGCCAGCGACCAGCTCAGTGAGCCGGCCGCGCGTGACGCCGTCCTCGCCCGCCCCGAGCTCGCCACACTCCCGGCGGTCGAGACCGAGACTGTGCTGGCGTTGGACTACTTCTACGCAGGAGACGGGATCCTCGCGGTGGAAGGGCTGCAGCGCCTGGCCGACCAGCTGGCCGCGCAGCGGTGACCGCGCTCGCCGACGCGCCCGGCCATACCGGTCCGCCCGACGACGATCTCGACCGGGGGCAACGCCGACGGCGCGCCCTACTCTGGGTGGGCGGGCTAGTCGCACTGCTCGCGGTCAGCGCCCCGGTTGCGACCGGCTTGGGGGCGGTCGCGGTGCCTCCCGGCACGGTGACCGCGATCATCGGCAACCGCGCGCTAGGCTGCCCACCGCGCTCGACGCAAGCCCGGCACAGGTGGCGATCGTGTGGCAGGTGCGCGCCCGCGAGTGCTGCTGGGGATCGTGGTCGGCGCGGCGTTGGCGCTGTGCGGGGCGATCCTGCAGACCCTGGTACGCAATGTGCTCGCCGAGCCCTACCTGCTCGGAGTCACCTCGGGCGCCTCCACCGGGGCGGCGTTGACCATCCTGTTCGGTGTCGGGTCGGCTGCCGGGGCGGCCTCGCTGACCGGCAGCGCCTTCCTCGGGGCGGTGACCGCACTCGCGCTGGTATTCGCCCTGGCTCGCAGTGGTGGGCGCATCACCCCGGTCCGGCTGCTGCTGGCCGGGGTCGCCGTGGGCTACCTGCTCAACGCGGTCACCAGCTTTCTCATCTTCGCCTCGGACACCCCGGACGGGGCGCGGGCGGTGTTGTTCTGGCTGCTGGGTTCGCTGTCCCAGGCCCGGTGGAGCTCGGTAGTGATCACCGGTGCGGTCGTCGCACTCACCCTGATCGTGGCCATCGCCTCGGCGCGGCGCCTGGACGCGCTCGCCGTCGGTGACGACACCGCCCGCGCGCTGGGCGTGGCCCCGGCGCGGTGGCGGGCGTCGCTGCTCGCGGTGGTAGCGCTGTGTGTGGGTGCCGCAGTCGCGGTCTCCGGCGGAATCGCCTTCGTCGGGCTGGTGGTGCCGCACGTCGCGCGCGTACTCGTCGGCGGCACCCACCGGCTCACGGTGCCGGTGGCGGCACTGCTCGGCGCGGTGTTTCTGCTGTGGGCCGATGTCGTGGCCCGGACCGTGTTCGACCCCCGCGAGTTGCCGCTGGGCATCGTCACCGCGGTCGTCGGGGCGCCGCTGCTGGTCCTGCTCGTGCGCCGTCTGCGCACCACCTGACCCACCCCGGGAACGGAGCCGTCTGACCCATGCTCGATGCGCGCGACATCTCCTTCGGCTACGACGACGCCCTGGTGCTGCGCGGGGTATCGATCTCCGCCGGCCGCACCAGTGGCGGAGTGGTCGGCCTGATCGGGCCCAATGGTTGTCGACACCCCGATGGCGCGCGAGGGCAGCCACTGGTCGCTCCCGACTGCTCCTGGGCTGGGGGTCGAGGTCGACGAGGCCGAGGCGTCCCGGCACCCGTACGCGCCCGAGATCCCGCACAGCAGCAGCGCCCTGCTGGCCGACGGAACGGTGGTGGACTGGTGACTCGCTCCTTCGCCCATCCGGGCGGCGTGCACAACGCGACCCCCCGCCGCGTGGTGTTCGGTCCCGGCACGTTCGCCGGTCTGGCCGCGGAGATCGACCACCTCGACGCCGGACGGGCGCTGGTGGTGACCACACCGGGCCGGGTCGGGCTCGGCGACCGGGCGGCAGCGCTGCTCGGGCACCGCTGCGCCGGGCTGCTGCCCGAGGCGGTCAGCCAGGTCCCGATCGAGCTGGCCCACCGGGGCCGGGACAAGGCCGCCGGCCTGAGCGCCGACTGCCTGGTCGCGGTCGGCGGCGGCGCGGCGACCGGCCTGTGCAAGGGCATCGCCTACGAGACCGGCCTGCCGATCGTCGCGGTGCCCACGACCTACTCCGGATCGGAGATGACTGGCTTCTGCGGCATGACGATCGACGGGGTCAAGCGCATGCACCAGAGCCCGGCAATGCTGCCCTCGGTCGTCGTCTACGACCCCGAGCTGTCCCGGTCGCTGCCGGTGGCCGTCAGCGCCTCGAGCGCGATGAACGCGCTCGCGCACTGCATCGACGCCGTGTACCTGCCGACCGTGAGCCCGCTGCTGCAACCGGCCGCCGTCGAGGGGGCTCGGGTGGTCACCACCGCGCTGCCGGCCGTCGTCGCCGACCCCGGCGACCCAGCCGCGCGCGCCGACCTACTCTACGGGGCCTACCTCGCCGGTGCCGCGCTGACCGGCGGGTTCGCCCTGCAACACGCGGTCGCGCACGTGCTCGGCGGCAGCTTCGAGGTCGAGCACGGCGTCGCGCACGCCGTCGTGCTGCCCTACGTCACCGCGCACCTCCTCGAGCGGGCGCCCGGCGACCTCAGCCGGATCGCCGACGCGATCGGCACCGACGACCTACCCGGGCACGTCTGGGACCTGGTCTCCAGCGCCGGGTTGCCGACCCGGCTCGGCGACGTCGGCGTCGGGCCCGCTGAGCTCGACCGGGCGGTGCGGATCGCGGCCACCGCCGAGGACCACGAGGACCACCCGGCGCTGACCGCGGGCCGGACCAACCCGGCCCCGGTGACCGAGCAGGTGGTCCGCGACGTACTCACCGCGGCGGCGGCGGCGGGTGCGCGGCCGTGAGGGTCCACCTCGTCGGCGAGTCGGGCGAGCATGAGGCGGAGCTGCGCGCCCACCTCGGGCCGGACCTGCCGATCGCGACCCTGCCGGCCGAGGCCGCCGGATCCGGCGCGTACGACCACACCATCGCGCCGGACGACGTCGTGGTCTCGCTGCGGTTCCGCCGCCCGGACGGCCAGGCGCCGCCGTTCCGGCTGCTGCACGTCCCGGGCGCCGGGCTGGACGGCGTCGACCTCGACGCTCTGCACCCCGGCACCGCGGTCGCGAACGTCTACGAGCACGAGGTGCCGATCGCCGAGTTCGTGCTGGCCCGCATGCTCGAGTGGGAGATCCGCGCCGATGACCTGCAGGCCTCCTTCACCCCGCAGGCCTGGCCGGACCTCTACCGGCACCGCCGCCCGCACGGCGAGCTGCACGGGCGCACCCTCGGCGTCGTCGGGTACGGCCGGATCGGGCGGGCGATCGCCACCCGGGCGGCCGCGTTCGGGATGCACGTCCTGGCCGTCGACGACCGCGCGTCCGCCGACGGGATCGCCGAGGTCCTCCCCACCTCCCGCTTCGGCGACGTTCTCGCCCGCGCCGACCACCTCGTGCTGTGCTGCCCGCTGACCCCGCAGACCACCGGCCTGATCGACCGGGCCGCACTGGCGCTGATGCCCCCGCACGCCGTGCTGATCGCCGTCTCGCGCGCGGCGGTCGTCGACGAGGCCGCCCTGTTCGAGGCGCTCCGTGACGGCCGCATCGGCGGCGCGATCCTCGACGTCTGGTACCGCTACCCGCGCGGCGCCGACGACCGTCCCGAACCGGCCACACGGCCATTCTGGGACCTGCCCAACGCCTGGTGCACACCGCACTCGTGTGCCTGGACGCACGCCCTGCCCGCGCGCCGCTACCGCGTCATCGCGCAGAACCTCGACCGGCTCCGTGCCGGTGAGCCCCTACTGAACCTCGTCCACCCCGGAAACCTCTCCGCCGTGGCACCCGCCCAGGAGGACGCCGATGAACGCCGCCCCCGCCAGCACACCGACACCTGAGGCGATCTGGGAGGAGTCGCGCAGCCGGCTCATCCCCGCCACCCTGATCGGCAGCCTGATCGAGTGGTACGACATCGCCATCTACGGCCAGGCCGCCGCGCTGGTATTCGCCACCCTGTTCTTCCCGGACTTCTCGCCGACCGCGGGCCTGGTCGCGGCCTTCGCCACGTTCGGTGTCGGGTACGTCGCGCGGCCGGTCGGCGCGATCATCTTCGGCCACATCGGCGACCGGTACGGCCGCCGCGCGTCGCTGGTCGGCACCCTGCTGCTGATGGGCGTGGCGACCGTACTGATCGGGGTCCTGCCGACCTACGCGGCGGTCGGCATTCTCGCGCCCATCCTGCTCGTGGTCTGCCGCCTCGCCCAAGGGCTGGCCGTCGGCGCCGAGTACGTCGGTGCCGTCACCATGGTCGCCGAGTTCGCCCCGACCCGGCGCCGAGGCTTCTACTCCGCGATCCCCGCCTCCGGGGTCTTCCTCGGGATCGGCCTCGCCGCCGCGGTCAGCGGGCTAGTCGCGATGCTGCCCGAGGAACAGCTCCTGACCTGGGGCTGGCGGATCCCGTTCCTGCTCAGCCTGGTCGTGGTCGGGATCGGCCTGGTCATCCGGCTCCGGGTCCCGGAGTCCCCGGTGTTCACCGACCTCAAGGCCGCCCGCGCCCAGACCAAGGTCCCGGCCCTGGACATGATCAAGGCGATGCCCGGCCGGCTGCTGCTGGTGATGGTCGCCAACGGCCCGCTCGCCTTCAACATCTACGTCATCCAGACCTTCTCGCTGAGCTATCTGGCCGACCGGGACGTGGCCAGCGCCACGTCGCTGTTCGCGTTGCTCGTCGGCTGCGCGGCCGGTGCCGTTGCGATCCCCGTTGTCGGCACGCTGTCCGACCGGCTGGGACGCAAACCGGTCTACCTCGCGGTGTCGCTGTTCTGCGCGGCCATCTCGTTCCCGTTCTTCTGGCTGATCGACACCAGCAACCCGACGCTGGTCGTCGTCGCGTTCGCGCTCGCCCTCGGTGGCGGGTGCCTGGCGATGTTCGGCTCGCAGGCCGCATACTACGCCGAGCTGTTCCCCGCGGCCTACCGGTTCAGTGGGTTCGCCCTCGGACGCGAGATCCCCGGTGCCGTCCTCGCCGGTCCGGCGCCGGTGATCGCCGTCGGTCTCGTCGCCGCCACAGGAGGATCGCCTTGGCTGCTCGCCACCGCGCTGATCGTGGTGGCGCTGGCCAGTGCTGCGGCCGTCGCCGCCCTGCCCGAAACCCGTGGGGTACCCCTCGCACCGATGGTGCAGGCGGCGGGTCCTCCTGGAGCCTCGACCGACGCGGGCCCCCCGCCCACCGACCTGGCTTGACCGCCGGACGACCTTTACGCCTTACGCAAGTCTCTATCGACGTTCACAGGTGCCCAGCCCTGCACCTGCCGACGTTCTCCGCGACCGACCCATCACGAATGGCAGGCGTCGACGTTCGGTGACTTCGTCCCGGTGGCCAAGGGCCCTGACCGGAGAGTCCGTAGACGCGCTCCGCACAGCCGTCGCGGAGGTTTGGAAGTAGTCACATACTTCGGCCGAGCAACGCCGGGCTCCGAGGGCCCCACCCCGTCCCGCCAGGCAGGTCAACACTGGAGCGTTCCACGAGCGGATACATGTAGCCGAACGGGGGCCTGCACGTGGTGTCCGTGGCCATGAAAAAGTCCCCGCTGGTGGCCAGGTTCAGGTCCCCGCGGGTGGCCTTGTGAGGTCCCCGCTGGTGGCCAGATAGAAGTCCCCGGTCCCTCGTCGTGTCGTACGCCGGGTTGAGGCCCTGGGCGGTGACGGTGGTGGTTGTCGAAGCCAGCCGCCGCACCACCCAGGGGTCTCCCATTGAAGTCTGCGAGGGAACGGATGGACATCATTTCGGCCTATCGGGATGTCGGCAGTTATCGCGGCGCGGCCGCGATCTGCGCCACGACACCGAAGACCGTGCGTCGGGTCATCGAGCGTCATGACGCGGGGGGTGTTGTCCCGCAACGCAAACCACGCTCCCGGAACTATGAGTCGGTCGCCGAGCTGGTCGCCGGGCGAGTGGAGAAGACCAAGGGCAGGATCTCGGCGAAGCGGCTGCTGCCCGATGCTCGCGCCGCGGGCTACGAGGGCTCGGCGCGCAACTTCCGCCGCCTCGTCGCGCAAGCGAAGGCCGACTGGCGCCGCGATCATCACCGCGGGCGGCGTCCGGCGGTGTGGTCCCCGGGCGAGCACCTGGTCATCGACTGGGGCGTGATCGCCGGGCTGCACGTGTTCTGCGCCGTGCTGGCCTGGTCGAGGGTGCGGTTCGTCCGCTTCGCCGTCGACGAACGCGCCGAGACCACCCTGAACATGCTGGCCGAGTGCTTCGAGACCATCGGCGGGGTCCCGAAGGTCGTGCTCGCCGACCGGATGGGGGGTGTCTGAAGGCCGCCGTGGTCGCCGACCTCGTGGTCCCGACACCGGACTACGTGCGCTTCGCCAGCCACTACCGGTTCCGCCCGGACTTCTGCCACGGCAACGATCCGGAGTCCAAGGGCATCGTGGAGAACCTCGTCGGCTACGCCAAAGCCGACCTGATCATCGGCTGCGACCTGGTCGACCTCGACACCGGGGACACCGGGGGGCCGGGACGCCCCGACCTGGCCGCGGCCAACGCCGCAGCGCAGCAGTGGTGCGCGGAGGTCAACGCGGTGACGCACTCGGAGATCGCCGCGATCCCCGCTGAGCGGCTGGCCGAACACGAGCTCGACGTCTTGGGCGGGCTCCCGTCGCTGCGCCCTCGGATCACCGGCCCGGCGGTGATCCGCAAAGTCGACCGGTTGTCCTGCGTGAGGTTCGGGTCGGCCCGCTACTCGGTCCCCACCACCGCGATCGGCACCCGGGTCGAGGTCCGCACCCACGCCGACCGCCTCACCATCCTGTCCACCGCCACACCCGGCGGCAGGGTCGGCGCAGTTGCCGGGGCCGGGGTGGTGTTGGCCGAGCACCGCCTGGTCGGGCCGGGCGAGGCGTCGGTGATCGACGCCCACTACGGCGGGCCGCGCCCCACGACTCCGGTTCGGGCGGCCCGCCCGAAGACCGCTGACGAGAAGACGTTCTGCGCACTCGGGCCCGCCGCGCAGGCGTTCCTGACCGGTGCTGTCGCAGCCGGATCGGCCCGCCTGGGCACCGAGCTCGGCGAGCTCCTCGCACTCGGCCAGGCTCACGGCGAACAGGCTCTGCTCGACGCGCTGGCCCGAGCGACGGCGTTCCGTCGTTGGCGGGCCGAGGACGTCCGGTCCATCCTCGCCGCCGGCGCTGCCGCACCGAGACCCCAACCGGCCGGGCAGGCGTTGGTGGTCGAGCTGCCCGCGGTCCCGACCCGCTCGCTGACCGACTACGCCGTCTTCACCGACACCGCCACACCCGCCGGCGGTGTCGTCGAGGGTGATGCGTCATGACTGCGAGCAAGCCCCCGGCGCTCGACGCGGACCTCGAGGCCGGGCTCAAACGACTCAAGCTCGCCGCGATGCGCCGCCTCGCGCCGGAGCTGCTGCTCACCGCCCGCACCCAGCGCTGGCGTCCTGAGGAGCTGCTGCGGGTCCTGGTCGAGGCCGAGGTCGCCGCCCGGGACGCCTCCAACATCGCCAACCGGCGCAAGGCGGCCGGGTTCCCGGTCGCCAAGACCCTCGACGAGTTCGACCTGTCCGCCTCCTCGATCCCCCAGGCCACGTTCGACTACCTCGCCTCGCTGGAATGGATCCGCGCCCCGGAGAACCTCGCCCTGGTCGGCCCGGCCGGCACCGGGAAGTCGCATCTGCTCGTCGCGCTTGGCACGGCGGCGGTCGAGGCCGGGCACCGGGTCCGCTACTTCACCGCCGCCGACCTGGTCGAAGCGCTCTACCGCGGCCTGGCCGACAACTCCGTCGGCCGACTCATCGACCACACACTGCGCCATGACCTGATCATCATCGACGAGATCGGGTTCGCCCCACTCGACGACACCGCCGCCCAACTGCTGTTCCGGCTCGTCGCCGCCGCCTACGAACGCCGCAGCCTCGCCATCAGCTCCCACTGGCCCTTCGACCGATGGGGGCGGTTCATGCCCGAACACACCACCGCGGTCAGCCTGCTCGACCGGCTCCTGCACCACGCCCAGGTCGTCGTCACCAGCGGCGACTCCTACCGCATGCGCGAAGCCCGAAAGGCGAAGAAGGGAGCCGCCATCAACACCAGCTGAACAACCCCGGACCGGGGACTTTCACCCGGCCACCAGCGGGGACCACAAACTGGCCATTGACACCTGGAACAGTCCGATGAAGACCGGGCCCCGGCGGCGTGCCGGTGCACCAGTGCGCAACTTCGGCCTTGAAGTGCGGGGAGAGGTTGTCGCAGACGGCGTTGAGCCGCCCGGTGGGGAAGCGGCGGCGGAGCTGGCGCAGGAAGTCCAGGAACTCCCGCCAACGCTTGCGGTCTCATAGCCGGTAGAACATTGGCCGGAGGCGAGATCGAGCCCGGCGAGCACGTGTCGGACCCCGCCGTAGCGGTGGTAGGTGTCGCGTAGCCGGGCCGGGGGGCGGCTGGGGAGCCAGTCTCGCCTGGGTGTAGCTGCAGGTTGAGCGGGCCGAACTCGTCCACGCAGACCACACTTGGCCATGACGAGCTGCCCGGCGGCGGAGCGGTCGTAGAGGTCGAGGATGCGGGCTGCCTTCTCGGCGAACCGAGGATCTTTGGTGGCCTTCCAGGCTGTGGTGGCCTGCCAGCGGACTCCGGCGTCGCGCAGGATCTTCCCGGACGGTCTCGGCACTGCCTGCGACCCGATGGGCCGGGCCGAGGTGCTCGACGAGCTTGGTCAGGCTCCAGGTGGTGAACGGGCGCTCGGCCTGCTGCGGTGGGGCGCGGGCGAACCGCAGATGATCTCGTGGAGCGGGGTGAACTTGCGGGGTCAGCTCCCGGACAAAAGACCTCGGGTTGTCGCGCCATGCCCACCACCTCCGGCGGATAACCTCTTGCGGCGAACCGGGCTGATCAACCTGACCCGGTTACGTCCCCAACGTTCCTGGACGAGGCATTAGCACGGGGACAGGATCGGCGGGGCCAGACGTGGGACCGCGTGGCTGTTCGCGCCGAGCGCCGCGGGCCGGCGCGTCGCGGCCTGGCCAGCGCGGCGAGCAGCTCGTCGAGCGCGGCCAGGCTGTGCGCGCTGACGACGTCGTCGCAGTGTGGCCACGCCGCCGCCATCCCGCCGACCAGCGGCCGGTAGTCGGCCAGCCGGGTGCGGGGATTGCACCAGACGACCCGGTACGCCAGGCGGGAGAGCCTGCCCATCTGCCGGCCCAGCCGTGCCGGATCGCCGGTCTCCCACCCGTCCGAGACGACGAGGACGACGGCGCCACGTACCGTCCCGCGCGCTCCCGGGCCGTCCAGGAAGGACTCCAGGGCGTCCCCGATACGGGTCCCGCCGGACCGGTCCCGCACCGCGCGGGCGGCCGCGTCCAGGGCGGCCTCCGGGGAACCCCGGCCCAGCTCCGCGGTCACCCTGGTGAGCCGGGTCGCGAAGGCGAAGACCTCGGCGTCGCAACCGGCCCGCGCGCACCACAGCAGCTGCAGCATTGCCCGGGCCCACGGTTCCATCGACCCGGACACGTCGCACAGCACCACCAGTCGCCGCCGGTGGACCCGTCGGGACCGCCGCACCGTTCGGACCGGGTCGCCGCCGGTGCGCCGGGCGGCGTGCAGCGTGGCCCGCAGGTCGACCTCCCGCCCACGCCGCCGGTCCGGTCGGGTTCGCCGGCTCCGGCGGAGCGGCGTGACCAGGTGGAACGCGGCCATCGCCGCGGTCAGGTCGCGCAGCTCGTCCGGGGTGAGCCCGTCGAACGGGCGCTCGGCCAGCCGCTCGGCCGGGCTCGCCGCCGTCGCGGCGGGCACGGGCGGCGCGTCCGCCCGCGCCGGCCGACCGGACGGGTGCGGGACCCCGGTGGCCCGGCCCGGTCGTGGCGTCCCCGCGCCCGCGGGCGGTCCGCGCACCCCCTGCTCGATCGCCGGGTTCGCCGGGTCCCCGCGATCCGGCACCGGATCGACGACGAGGTCGTCGAGGAGCACGTCGAGCACCCGGTCCAGCACGGTCGCGTGCGCCGGGTCGGCGACCAGGGTGGCGTGCGCGCAGTCACGCAGCCCGGCCGTCGTCGCGGGGGAGAGAAGGACGAGCGCGGCGGCGAACCGCGCGGACCGGTCCGGGCCCACGGGGAGACCGACCGCCCGGCAGGCGGCACCGAGCCGTGCGGCGAGTACGGCGAGATCGGGACGGTCGCCGGTGGCCCGGTCCGGCTCAGCCATCGGCCAGCAGACCGGCCAGCCCCGCCGCCCGGACCGTCTCGCCGTCATCGTCGTACTTGAGGACGGCCCCGAGAGTCAGCGCCGCGACCTCGGCGTCCAGGGCGGGCGCGCCCAGCACGTGCAGTGCGGTTGTCCAGGAGATCGCCTCGGCCACCCCCGGAGGCTTGAGCAGGTCAAGCCGGCGCATCCGGGCCACGACCCCGGCGACCGGTCCGGCCAGCGGCGCGGCCGACTCCGGCACCCGCCGCCGGACGATCTCGGCCACCCGGTCCGGTTCCGGATGGGCGATCCAGTGGTAGAGGCAGCGACGCTTCAGGGCGTCGTGCAGGTCACGGGTCCGGTTCGAGGTGAGGACGGCGACCGGCGGCACCACCGCGCGGCGGGTGCCCAGCTCCGGGATCGTCACCGCACCCTCGGCCAGCAGCTCGAACAGGAACGCCTCGAACTCGTCGTCGGCCCGGTCGATCTCGTCGATCAGCAGGACCGCGGGCCGGGGACCGGGGTGGCGCACCGCGGCCAGCAGCGGGCGGGACAGCAGGAAGTCGTCGGTGAACAGGTCATCGTCGCGGAGGTGCTCGGCACGGGACTCGGCCAGCCGGATCGCCAGCAGTTGCCGGGCGTGGTTCCACTCGTAGAGCGCCTCGGCCGCGGTGATCCCCTCGTAGCACTGCACCCGCAGCAGCGGCGTGTCCAGCACCTGCGCCAGCGCGGTCGCGGCGTGCGTCTTGCCGACCCCGGGCTCGCCCTCCAGCAACAGCGGCTGGCGCATCCGGAGCGCCAGGTACATCGCGGTGCCGAGCGCCCCGCCGGCCAGATAGCCGGCCCGGTCCAGCGCGGCGCGGAGCCCGTCGACGTCGGTGACATCCGGTGGCGCGGGCCCGGAGTCCGGGCGATCGGACCCGCTCACGTGCCGAACCCGCCCGGGTCCGCCAGGAACGCCCGCCGGCAGCCGTCGGCGCAGAACCAGTAGGTGCGACCGTCGTGCACGGCCGACGTGCTCGCTGGCACGGCGGCCACCGACATCCCGCACACCGGGTCGACCGCGGTGCCGTCCGCACCCGCGCCGTCCGGGGGCCCCGGTTCCGCCTCGGGGTGGCGCTGCGGCGCCGCCCTCGGCGCCGGCGGCGGACGCGCGCCGGAGGCCGGTCCGTCCGCCGCCTCCGGGCGACCGGTGCGGCCGGACAGCAGCTCGGCGTACACCGAGAGGGCGATCTCCGGGGCGGTGCGTGCCCCGATGTCCAGGCCCGCCGGGCCGGCCACCCGCGCGGCCTCCTCGGCCGAGACGCCCAGCCCGGCCAGCTCGTCGCGGATCGCGGCGGCCCGGCGCCGGCTCGCCACGACCGACACGTACGGGACCCCGGCCTCCAGCGCGGCACGCAGCACGGCCGTCTCGTCCCGGCCGTGCGACGCCACGACCACGCCCGCGGTGTCCGGTCCGATCGGCGCCTCGGGGTCGGTGTGTGCCGACACGTCGTACTCCAGGCTGCGGCCGACCCGGACCAGCGCCCTGGCCACCGGTGAGTCCCCGAACACGGTGACCATCGTCGGTGGCACGATCGACTCGAGGAAGATCTCCAGGGTGCCGCCGGACAGGCACGGGTTGCCCACCGTGCGCAGGCCCTCGACCGGGTCGCCGTCCCCACCACCGTCCGGGGTGATCCGCAGCAGCCCCGACCCGCCCGCGCGCAGCAGCCGCAACCCCTCCAGCCGGACGGTCGACTCGGCGCACGACCCGCCGACGAACCCGTCGATGGTCCCGTCGGCGAGTACGACGGCACGGTCGCCCGGTTTGGCGCTGGTCGGGCGTTCCGCGCGGACCACGGTCGCCAGCACGAACGGCGTCCGGTGCGCCTGCAGGTCGCTAACCCGGGCCAGCATCTCGGATGTGCTGGACGTGCTCACGGTGCTCACCACGCTCACCGGAGCGCCAGGTCGGGACGCAGCGGGCGACCCTGCACGGCCCGCCACACCTGGGCCGGGGTCAGCGGCATGTCGGCGTGCCGGACGCCGATCGCGTCGAGCACGGCGTTGACGACGGCGGCGGGCGAGCCGACGGTCGCCGACTCGCCGACGCCCTTGGCTCCGATCGGATGGTGCGGTGACGGCGTCACGGTCTCTCCCAGTTCCCAGGACGGGCACTCCATCGAGGTGGGCAGCAGGTAGTCCATGAACGAGGCGGCGAGGTGGTTGCCGTCCGGGTCGAACGCGACCAGCTCCATCAGGGCCATGCCGATCCCGTCGGCCAGGCCCCCGTGCACCTGGCCTTCGACGATCATCGGGTTGATCCGCACGCCGCAGTCGTCCACGGCGACGAACCGGCGGACCCGGACCTGCCCGGTCACCGGGTCCACCTCCACGACGCACACGTAGGCGCCGCAGGGGAAGGTCAGGTTCGGCGGGTTGTAGACGCAGGACGCGTCCAGGTGACCCTCCACGCCGTCCGGCAGCTCCAGGTCCGAGTGCGCAGCCGCGGCGATCTCGCGCAGGGTCGCGCCCGCCGCCGGGTCGCCCCGGACCTGCCAGCGCCCGGGCGCCCACTCCAGGTCGTCCGGATCCACCTCCAGCATCGCGCCGGCGATCAGCCTGGCCCGGTCCCGCACCCGGCGGGCGACCACGACGGCCGCGGCACCGGAGACCGGGGTGGAGCGCGACCCGTAGGTGCCGAGCCCGAACGGGGTGCGGTCGGTGTCGCCCTGCACGACCTGCACCTCGTCGGTCGGGAGGCCGAGCTCGTGCCCGATGATCTGGGCGAACGTGGTCTCGTGGCCCTGCCCCTGGCTCATGCAGGACACCGCGAGCACCGCACCGCCGGACGGGAAGATCCGCAGGTCGGCACCGTCGGCCATGCCGAGGCCCATGATGTCCATCATCCGGCGCGGCCCGGCGCCCACCGCCTCGGTGAAGAAGCTCAGCCCGATCCCGAGCAGCGGGCCGCGGCCGGTGCGCTCGTACTCCGCGCGGGCGGCGGCCTGCTCGGCGCGCAGCGTCTCGTAGCCGGCCATCTCCAGGGCCAGTCCCAGCGTCGCCGGGTAGTCCCCGGAGTCGTACTCCCAGCCGGTCGGGGTCGGGTGCGGGAACTGGTCCGGGCGCAGCAGGTTCGCCATCCGCAGCCGGGCCGGGTCCTGACCGAGGTCGCGGGCGAGCACGTCGACCATGCGTTCCACCAGGTAGGAGGCCTCGGTGATGCGGAACGAGCAGGCGTAGGCCACGCCGCCGGGCGCCTTGTTCGTGTAGACGCCGGTGACCCGGCAGTGCGCCGCCTGCAGGTCGTAGGAGCCGGTGAAGACACCGAAGAACCCGGCCGGGAACCGGGTCGGCTGCGAGGTGGCGTTGAACGCGCCGTGGTCGGCGAGGACCCGCACCCGCACGCCGAGGATCCGGCCGTCCCGGGTGGCCGCGATCTCGCCGTGCATGTGGTAGTCGCGGGCGAACGAGGACGCCATCAGGTTCTCCGAGCGGTCCTCGGTCCACTTCACCGGGCGCCCGGTCACCATCGAGCCGACGACGGCGCACACGTAGGCCGGGTACATCGCGACCTTGTTGCCGAAGCCGCCGCCGATGTCCGGGGCCACCACCCGGATCCGGTGCTCCGGGACGCCGGTGATCTGCGCGTAGAGCACCCGGTGGGTGTGCGGGGCCTGGGTGGTGGAGTGCACGGTCAGCCGCCCGTCGACCGGGTCGGCGTCGGCCACGATCCCGCAGGTCTCCAGCGGGGCCGGGTGCACCCGCGGGTAGACCAGGTCGCAGCTCGAGACGTGCTCGGCGGCGGCGAACACCGCCTCGGTCGCGGCGGCGTCCCCGCTCTCCCAATCGAACACGTGGTTGTCGGTGCGGCCGGGCAGCTCGTCCCGGACCACCGGTGTGTCCGGGTCCAGCGCCGTCCGAGCGTCGATCACCGCCGGCAGCGGCTCGTAGTCCACCTCGATCAGGGCCAGCGCGTCGCGGGCCGCGTAGCGGTCCTCGGCGACCACGAACGCGACCTCCTGGCCCTGGTAGCGCACCTTGTCGGTGGCCAGCACCGCGTTGACGTCGTGCGACGGGGTGGCGATCCAGGCCATGTCCCGGCGGGCCATGTCCTCTCCGGTGAGCACCGCGCGGACCTTGGGGTGCGACTCGGCGGCGCTGGTGTCCACCGAGAGGATCCGGGCGTGCGCGTGCGGGCTGCGCAGCACGGCGGCGTGCAGCATCCCGGGCAGGACGATGTCGTCGACGAACCGGCCGCGGCCGCGGACGAACCGGGCGTCCTCCTTGCGCCGCACCGGACCGAACCCGGTCGGGTCCGGTGCCACCGCGGTCACGACGCCGCCTGCTCGGCGACGGCGGCGTGCCGGACCGCGCGGACGATGTTCTCGTAGCCGGTGCACCGGCAGACCTGGCCGCTGATCGCCTCCCGGACCTCCCGCTCGGTCGGGTCCGGTGTGCGGTCCAGCAGCCAGCGGGCGGTCATCAGGATCCCGGGCGTGCAGAACCCGCACTGCAGGCCGTGGCACTCGATGAACGAGCGCTGCACCTGATCCAGGCCCGCCGGGGACTCCAGCCCCTCGACCGTGCGCACCCGGTGCCCGTCGGCCATGACGGCGAGCACGGTGCACGACTTGACCGGGATCTCGTCCAGCCACAGGACGCACGCACCGCAGTTGGAGGTGTCGCACCCCCAGTGGGTGCCGGTCAGACCCAGCTCGTCCCGCAGCAGGTGCACCAGCAGCATCCGCGGCTCGACGTCGCGGACGTGCTCGGTGCCGTTCACACTCACCCGGATCTGCACGGTCGCCTCACCGGTCCACGGCCCGGGCGGTCGCCCCGGCCAGCGCCCGCGCGGTCAGCTCGGTGGCCAGGTGCTGCTTGTAGTCGACGGGTCCGCGCTGGTCGGCGACCGGCCGGCAGTGCTGCGCGGCGATCCGGCCGGCCTCGGCGAACGACGCGCGGTCGGGCGTCCGGCCGATCAGGTACTCCTCGGCCTCGGGGGCGCCGAAGCCCGGGGCACCCACCGCGGTGAGGCCCAGCCCGACCTCGGTCACCCGGCCCGCGTCCAGCCGGAGCACGGCCGCGGCCGCGGCGACCGCCCAGTCTCCTGCCCGCCGGTCGACCTTGACGTAGCAGCTGCCGCTGCCCGGGGGCACCGGGACCCGCAGCTCCACCAGCACCTCGGCCGGCCGCACCGCGGTCTCGTACGGGCCGTGGAAGAACTCGCGCATCCCGACGGTGCGCTCGTCGTCCTCGCCGCGGATCACCGCCGTCGCCCGCAGCGCGGTGAAGGCACCGGACAGGTCCTCGGACGGGTCGGCCTGGCAGACCGAGCCGCCGACCGTTCCGCGGTTGCGGACGACCGGGTCCGCGATCACCCGCTCGGCGTCGTGCAGCATCGGCGCGTGCTCGCCGACGACCGCCGAGTCCAGCAGGTCGGCGTGCCGGGTGAGGGCACCGATCCGGAGCTCGGGTCCGCCGGGTCCGGTGTGCAACCGGATCCCGGACAGCTCGGACAGCTCGTTGATGTCGACCAGCACCTCGGGCTGGGCGAGCCGCAGCTTCATCATCGGGATCAGGCTGTGCCCGCCCGCCACCACCCGGGCCTCCGGACCGAACCGGGTCAGCAACGCGACGGCGTGGTCGACGTCGGTGGCCCGTTGGTACTCGAAGTGGGCGGGGACCTGCATCGGGACGGCTCCGGCTCGGTGCGGCGGGTGGTGGGTACCCGGCCATCGTGTCCCCGGCCACACCCGGGAGCAAGTGACCTTAAGTCTTTGCTTAGGGCGCGGGTGTGCTGTGGGCCACGACCGGGCACAGTGCCGCGGATCATGTCGAACGCGAATGCTCCGTCGCCCGGTCCCTCAGGCGCGGACGCCGGAAGGACGGCCCGACGATGACGACGGAACCCGATGGCCGTAGCGGCCGCAACCCCCGGATGGCCGAGTTGTTCGGCGAGCCGGCCGACGAACCACCCCGACCCGGTGCGAGTCCGACGATCTTCGACTATCCGGGGATGGTCGGCTTCCTGAAGGTCGCAGGTCAGCCGGTCGCCGGACCGTGGCCGCCGCACCAGAACCCGCGCCCCGACCCGGAGGACGAGACCGGTCCGGTGGCCATCCCCGAACCACCGAAGCCCGACACCGGCCGCCCGCGGCACGCCGCGCACGAGGAGTAGAGACCGTGTACCCACCACGCTTCCGTTACGAGGCTCCCCGGACGCTCGACGAGGCGATCGCGCTGCTCGGCGAGTACGACGAGTCCAAGGTCCTGGCCGGCGGGCAGAGCCTGGTCCCGCTGCTGAAGCTGCGGTTCGCCCAGCCGGAGATCCTGGTCGACATCAACAACATCCCGGGGCTGGACTACCACCGGGAGACCGCAGACGGTGGTCTGGAGGTCGGCGCGCTGTGTCGGCACGCCGATCTGGAGCGCTCCGCGTTGCTGCCGGTCCGCCACCCCACCCTCGCCGCCTGCGCACCGCTGGTCGCCGACCCGATCGTCCGCAGCAGGGGCACGCTGGTCGGCTCGCTGTGCCACTCCGACCCGCAGGGTGACTGGGCTGCGGCGATGATCGCGCTGGGCGGCGAGGTGGTCGCCCGCAGCGCGCGCGGCGAGCGCCGGATCCCGGTGAACGGGTTCTCGACCGGCCCGTTCCAGAACGCGCTCGAGCACGACGAGATCGCGGTCGCGGCCCTGGTGCCGGCGCCCCGCGACACCCGGCACGGCACGTTCCTGAAGCTGGAACGCCGGGTCGGCGACTTCGCGACGGCCGGTATCGCGGTCGCACTGGAGATCGCCACCGACGGCCGGGTCACCCGGGCGGGCATCGCCCTGACCGGGGTCGGCGCCACGACGCTGGCCGCGACCGACGCGGTCGAGGCACTCGTCGGCACCCGGCTGGAGCCCGCCGTCGTCGAGCACGCAGCCGAGCTCGCGGCCGGGATCGCCCAGCCGAAGAGCGACCACCGCGGCAGCGCCCAGTTCAAGCGGCAGGTCGTCGCCACGTTCACCAGACGTGCGCTGTCCCAGTTCGCCCCGGCGATGGCCGCCTGATGAGTACCCCGACGCAGAAGGAGGTCGGCGTGGAACAGCGCCGGATCACGGTGTCCGTGAACGGTGAGTCGCGCTCGGTCGAGATCGAGCCGCGACTCCTGCTGGCGCACCTGCTGCGCCAGGGTCTCGGATTGACCGGTACCCACATCGGATGCGACACCACCAACTGCGGAGCCTGCACGGTGCTCTACGACGGTGAGCCGATCAAGTCCTGCACGATGCTCGCCGTCCAGGCGGACGGCCACGAGGTGACGACCGTGGAAGGGCTGGGCACGCCCAGCGAGCTGGACCCGGTGCAGGAGGGTTTCAAGGAGGAGCACGGCCTGCAGTGCGGGTTCTGCACCCCCGGGATGATGCTCGCCGCCAAGGCGCTGATCACCCGGAACAACGAGCCGTCGGAGGAGGACGTGCGCTGGGCGCTGTCCGGGAACCTCTGCCGGTGCACCGGCTACCAGAACATCGTCAAGGCCGTGCTCTGGGCGGCCGACAAGGATCGGGCCAACGGGGGCGGGTCCGCGGAGGACCCGGCGACCGCCGAGCACACCGACCTGACGGTCTGAGAGGAGTTCGGCGTGTCACAGACACTGGACGAGGTCAAGATCGGCGGACTCGGCGCGAGCCGGAAGCGGGCCGAGGACAACCGGTTCATCCGCGGCCGCGGCACCTACGTCGACGACGTGGTGATGCCCGGCATGCTGCACATGGAGATCCTGCGCAGCCCGCTGGCGCACGCGCGGATCACCTCCATCGACACGTCGGCGGCCTGGGCGATCCCGGGTGTGCGGCTGGTGCTGACCGGTGAGATGGCCGCCCAGCGCAACCTGGCCTGGATGCCGACGCTGTCCTACGACACCCAGGCGGTGCTGGCCACCGACAAGGTGCGGTTCCAGGGGCAGGAGGTGGCCTGCGTCATCGCCGACGACCCCTACATCGCCCGCGACGGCGTCGAGGCGATCGTCGTCGACTACGAGCCGCTGACCCCGATCGTCAACCCGAAGCAGGCCATGGCTCCCGACGCCCCGATCATCCGGGACGACAAGGCGGGCCAGACCGACAACCGGTCCTACCGGTGGGACGTCGGGGACAAGGCCGGGACCGACACGGTGTTCGCCGAGGCGGACATGGTGTCGACGGTGTCGATGCACTACCCGCGCAGTCACCCGTCACCGCTGGAGACCTGCGGCGCGGTCGCCGACTACGACCTCGGCACCGGGAAGCTGACGCTCTACTGCACATCGCAGGCGCCGCACATCGTCCGCTCCGCGGTGGCGCTGATCGCCGAGCTGCCCGAGCACCTGATCCGGGTGATCTCGCCCGACCTCGGCGGTGGCTTCGGGAACAAGGTGCCGGTCTACCCCGGCTACGTGTGCTCGATCCTGGGCTCGATCCTGACCGGGAAACCGGTCAAGTGGGTGGAGGACCGGTCGTCCAACCTGATCTCGACCGGGTTCGGCCGGGACATGTACCTGGACGGCGAGATCGCGATGCGCCGCGACGGCAAGATGCTCGGGGTCCGGATGCACGTGACCACCGACCAGGGTGCGTTCTTCGCCGACGCCCAGCCCACCAAGTTCAAGGTGGGCCTGTTGCACTCGGCGTTCGCCTGCTACGACGTCCCGGTCGGGCACATCACCGCGGAGGGCGCGTACACCAACAAGGCACCCGGCGGCGTCGCCTACCGGTGTTCGTTCCGGGTCACCGAGGCGATGTACTTCCAGGAACGGATGGTCCAGGCCGCCGCCGACGACCTGGGGATGGACCAGGCGGAGTTCCGGCGGGTCAACCTGCTGCCCGACGACGCGTTCCCGGCCCGGACGCCGTTCGGGTTCCTGGTCGACTCGGGCCAGTACGGCAAGTGTCTCCAGGTCGGCCTGGACGCCATCGGCTACCGGGACTTCCTCGTCGAGCAGGCCGAGGCCCGCACGCGCGGGCGGTTGCTGGGCATCGGCATCTCGACGATGACCGAGCCGCTCGGCGCGGGGAACAGCCGCGAGTACGACATCCTCGGCATCAAGATGTTCGACTCCGCCGAGCTTCGGGTGCACCCGAGTGGCAAGGCGATCCTGCGGACCGGGGCGCGCAGCCAGGGCCAGGGGCACGAGACCACCTGGGCACAGATCGTCGCGCACGAGCTCGGCCTGCCCGCCGACGACGTGGTCGTCGAGGAGGGTGACACCGACACCGCCCCGTACGGGATGGGCACCTACGCGTCGAGGTCCACCCCGGTGGCCGGTGCCGCGGTGTCGATGGTCTCCCGCAAGATCAGGGCCAAGGCACGCAAGCTCGCCGCGCACCTGCTGGAGGTGTCCGAGGAGGACGTCGAGTGGGAGCTCGGCCGGTTCTACGTGCGCGGCGCGCAGGACCGCGGCGTGAGCATCCAGGAGTGCGCGGCCGCCGCCTACAGCAACATGCCGGACGGCATGGAGCCGGGCCTGGAGGGCAACGCCTACTACGACCCGCCGAACCTGACCTGGCCGTTCGCCTGCTACATCGCCATGGTCGAGGTCGACCCGGAGACGGGCGTATGGGACGTGCTGCGGTTCGTGGCCGTGGACGACTGCGGCGTGCGGATCAACCCGATGATCGTCGAGGGCCAGATCATGGGCGGCCTGACCGAGGCGTACGCGATGGCCAGCATGCAGTTCCAGACCTACGACGCCGAGGGCAACATGGTCGGCTCGAACTTCATGGACTACCTGCTGCCCAGCACCTGGGAGACGCCGGGCTTCGAGCTGCACGAGGTCGTCACCCCGTGTCCGCACCACCCGATCGGTGCCAAGGGCGTCGGGGAGTGCGCGACCGTGGGCGGCCCCGCGGCGTTCGTGAACGCCGTGGTCGACGCGATCGGGCACACCGGGGTCCGCAACATCGACATGCCGGTGCTGCCGGACCGGGTCTGGGAGGCGCTGCGCACCGGACACGACTACTCCGGCGCGCCGCCGGTGAAGGGGGACTGACCCCGATGTTGATCGAGAACAAGTTCTCCGTCGGCGCCCCGATGGAGAAGGTCTGGTCCGAGCTGCAGGACCTGCCCGGGCTGGTGCCCTGCCTGCCCGGCGCCGAGCTCACCCAGGACTTCGGGGGCGACCGGTACGAGGGCAAGGTCGTGACCCGCCTGGGACCGGTGTCGCTGCGGTTCACCGGCATCGCCGAGCTGGTGGAGTCCGATGAGGCGGCGCGCAGGCTGGTGCTGCACGCGTCCGGGTCCGAGGACAAGGGCAAGGGCACCGCCGACATGACGATGACCATGCAGCTGACCACCGGCTCCGGCGGGAAGACCGACGTCGGCGTCACCCAGGACCTGCAGGTCTCCGGGGCCGCCGCGCAGTTCGGCCGCGGCATGATCGCCGACGTCTCCGGCGTGCTGATGCGCAGCTTCGCCGACTGCGTCGAAGAGAAGATCAACAACGGTGGCGGGACGGGCACGATCGTCCGGGCCAGGCCCGCGAGCGGGCTGAGTATCGGCATCTCGGCCGCCGTGATGGCCGTCAAGCGGGTACTGCGCCGGTTCTTCGGCCCGAGCACCCGGCCCTGACCGGATCGACTTCGAGGAAGAGGAGGACGACACCCATGACTCTCTGGTGGATCGGGAACGCGATCCTGCTGCTGGTGGTGTTCCCGGTGGTCGTGGCTCTGCTGAACCGCGTGCTCGCCGCGGTGGAGCGGATCCGCTGGGCCGCCGACGACATCCTCGCCGACGGCGGGCGGCTGGCGGGACGGCTGGAACCCGTCCCGCAGCTGCTGGCCACCACCGACGCGACGGTGAAGCAGGTGGCGGTCGGCGCCACCCGCTACGCCGGCAGCGTCGCCAAGCTGCTGTGAGCACTCCCGAACGAGGAAGGAACGCGCCATGCCCGCTGCCGCCTGGGCGACGCTGATCATCGCGGCGCTCATCATCGCCGTCACCGGACTCGGACTGCTCCGGGTCATCCTGCACCTGCGCCACGTCAGCGCGACCCTCGCCGCCCTGACCGGGGGCGTGGAGGCGATCGCGGCGTCCACGTCGACCGTGCCCGAGGTGGTCCCGTCGGTGAACGCCAACCTGAAGCCGGTCCGCGACTTCTGCGAGGCGGTATGAACCCCGGGGCCGATCTGACGGGTTGGTACGTGGGCTTCGCGATCGGGATCGTCGTGGTACTGGTCGTGGTCGCCCTGGTCGTCCCGATCCTGGTGCTCGCGCACCGGATCGGGAAGCAGGCACCGGCCATCGACGACGCACTCCGGGCGTCCGAGCGGAACACCCGCCCGCTCGCCGACCTGACCACGACGATCGATCACGCCGACGTGATCACGGCCGGCCTGCGTCGCGGCCGGCAACGACTGGGAGGGTGACGATGGCTCCGGAAGAGATCACGGCGTGGTGGGTCGCGATCATCGCAGGCTTCGTGGTCGTGATCGCGGTCGCGGCGCTGCTCAGCCTGCTGATCTGGTTCGTGACGATCATCGATCGGCGGGTGGCCGAGATCCGGGACACCCTGTCGGCGATCACCGGCAACACCGGGTCGACGGCGTTGATCCCGCAGACCGGTGACGCGGTGGACCGCGTGCTCGCCGAGGGCTTGGCGCACCACCTGTTCCTGGGACGGGTGCCGCTGGACCGGTCGGCTCCCGCGGTGCAGACAGTGGACGGAGGTGGTCGGTGATGACCCTGATGATCGTCCTGTCCGTGGCCGCGGTGGTCGCGCTGATCGCCGGGCTGGCGTTCTACCTGTTCTGGGTCGGCTCGCTGCTGACCCGGGTGGCCACCAACCTGGAGGAGTGCTCGGAGTCGGTGAGCAGGATCGACTCCGATGCCGAGAAGATCGAACCCGGTCTGCAGCACATCAACCGCTCCGGCGGGACGGTGGCCGGCGCGTTGCCGCTGCTCTACGGGTTCGCGGAGAACATCGTGAAGGGCGCATCGCCGATCGAGGAGCGGCCCGCCGTGGCCGTGCCCGCGGCCGGTAGGCGCCGGTCCCGGCTCATGGAGGCAGTGGGGTACCGGCCGGCCGGCTGAGACGCCACTCTCCGACCGCCACGGCGGCGCCCGCCCTGCTCACCGGGCGGGCGCCGCAGTGGTGCGTCCGGGGCCGGACGGTTCAGCGGCGCGGGGGCGGCAGCGGGGACGTGCTCGGCGCGTCCGAGTACTCGCCGATCCACTCGTCGCGCCAGGACGCGTCGAACCGCTCGTCGTTGCACCTCGGCTCGTACATCCCGATCAGTTCCTCGGCGATCTGCCTGCGGTGCGAGGGACCGCCGCCGGGGACGTCGAGCGTGGCGATGTGCAGGTTCCACTTCGACCCGGCCCGCTGCACCCAGCAGGGGCTGCGCCGGTGCCGGAACGGCAGCCCCTCGGTGCTCAGATCGTCGCAGTACCCGACGTAGATCACCGCGAACCGCTCCCTGGCCTCGTCGGGCTTGTAGAGGATCGCGTACACGGCGGGCACCACGGTCGGGGTCCAGCCGCCGAGCAGCCGCGGCCCGGAGAAGGCGTAGCCGGCGAGCGACCCCAGGCGGATCACGGCGCGTCGTCCGGGGCCGCGTCGGCCTCCTCGCTGAGCGCGTCCACCCTGGCGATCGGGAAGGCAGGCAGCCCGGCCTGCTCGACCACCTCGGCGAACACCGCCCTGCCGCGTTCGACGGCCTCCGGCTCGCTGTCCGCCTCGACCACGATCTGCGCCCCGTAGCTCGGCGTGCCGATCCCGCTGGCCACCCCCTGGTGGACGGCGACGGCGTCGGCCAGGTTCAGCACCTCGTCGTGGGTGATCGTCCGATCGCCCTCGGCCAGCACGCTCACACTCCAGCGCACGATCGTCTCCTCGCTACTCGCGCCGCCGGTCGCCGCCGTGTCCGATCACCGAAGTGTCGGCAGCAGCTCGGCCAGCTTCTC
The DNA here is from genome assembly GCF_058448985.1 of Pseudonocardia sp. DxW. Classification (NCBI taxonomy): domain Bacteria; kingdom Bacillati; phylum Actinomycetota; class Actinomycetes; order Pseudonocardiales; family Pseudonocardiaceae; genus Pseudonocardia; species Pseudonocardia sp. DxW. The sequence continues at coordinate 25,168 of NZ_JBZFLK010000040.1, forward strand.
CAGGCTGTCCAGGTCGTGTCCCGGTAGCACGGCGTCCACGTAGGGTTCCGCCACCATCATGCCCACCGGGAGCGGTCCGCGCCGCTCCGCGGCGCCGGTGTGCGGGCTGACCCAGACGATCCGGTGGCAGAGCCTGCTCAGTCGCTGCATCGCCGTGGAGAGCACGTCGGGCGAACCGCGGTCGTGCCCGTCCGAGCAGATCACCACGACAGCTCCCCGGGCGATGCCACGCCGGCCGTAGCGGCGGACGAACTCGTCCACCGAGCTCCCGATCCGGGTGCCTCCTTCCCAGTCGACGACCCGGTCGGCCGCGCGGCGCAGCGCGTCGTCCGGGCGTCGTGCGCGCAGCGGGTCGCTCAGGTGGGTGAGCCGGGTACCGAAGCAGAACACCTCGACCCGGAACAGCGACCGGGATGCCCGCTGGGTGCTGTAGGCGAACTGCAGCAGGGCCCGGGAGTAGTCGGCCATCGATCCGGAGATGTCCAGTAGGAGCACGAGGGGGCGCATCCGCACCCGGCGCCGCCGCCAGGCCAGCTCGATCGGCACGCCGTGCGAGCGCATGCTGCGGCGCAGGGTGGACCGCATGTGCGGGACCGGCCCGGAGCGCGCCGGGCGGCTCCGTCGGGTGCGCCTGCGCGGCGGCGACAGCCGGATCGTCGCCATGATCCGGCGCAGCGCGGCCAGCTCCTCGTCCGTGCAGGTGGCGAACGACCGGGTGCGCAGCAGATCGACGTTCGAGGCGACCAGGCCGAGCTTGCCCGCCTCGTCCTCCTCCTCGTCGTCCTCGTCTCCGGGCTCGGCGGCGGGGATCTCCACCGCGCTCTCGGTGGCCGACTCGGTGGTCGCGTTCACCCGGACCAGCTCGTCCACCGGGTTGTCCCGGTCCAGGAAGAACTCGGCGAAGATCCGGTCGTAGGTGGCGAGGTCGTCGCGCCTGGTGACCAGCGAGACCCGGCCAGCCCAGTAGAGATCCACCAGGTCGGTCGGGTCCAGCGTGCCCGCGGCCGCGGAGAAGGTCAGCACGTCGCCGGAGCCGACCGTCAGCCCCTCCGCGCGCAGCCGCCGGGTGAACTCGACGAGGACCCGGACGAGATCGGTCCCCGGCCCGCTCACGTGGGTGCGGTGAGGTCGTCGAGTCGGGTCCGGACCAGCTCCTCGTCGTCGTGGTCCTTCACCACGGAGCCGAGCGTGAGCCCGGCGCTGTCCGGGCCGAGGTCCTCGCCGAGGAAGTCCAGCGTCCGGGCCCAGTCGATAGTCTCGGCGACGCCGGGGGGCTTCGCCAGGTCCAGCTCGCGTAGCCGGTTGACCGCACTCACCACCTTGCGGGCCAGCTCCGCGGGGATCCCGGGTTCGCGCACGGTGACGATCTCCACCTCGCGCTCCGCGCTCGGGTAGTCGAGCCAGTGGTAGAGGCAGCGGCGCTTGAGCGCGTCGTGCAGCTCCCGGGTCCGGTTCGAGGTGAGCAGCACCAGCGGGGGATCGGCGCTGCGGATCGTGCCGACCTCCGGGATGCTCACCTGGAACTCGGCGAGCAGCTCCAGCAGGAACGCCTCGAACTCGTCGTCGGCCCGGTCGATCTCGTCGATCAGCAGGACCGCGCCCGCGCCGGCCCGCACCGCGGACAGCAGCGGGCGCTCCACCAGGAACTCCGGCCCGAACAGCGCGGATACCACTGTATCGGGTGAATCTGCGGCCCGGCCGGTCTCGCCCTCGCTCATCGCCCGGATGTAGAGCATCTGGCGGGCATAGTCCCACTCGTAGATCGCCTGGCCGGTGTCGATGCCCTCGTAGCACTGCAGCCGGATCAACCGGCGCCCGAGCACGGTGGCCAGCGTCTTGGCCAGCTCGGTCTTCCCGACGCCGACCTCACCCTCGAGCAGCATCGGCCGGTTCAACGACAGCGCCACGTGCACCGCGGTGGCCAGCCCGCGGTCGGCGAGGTAGCCGCCGTCCCGGAGCATCCCGGTCAGGTCGGCGACCGACCCGGGGTTCGGGGCCGGGGCGTCCGGCGGACCAGGATCAGCCATCGGCGGATTCACCCGCGTCGTCGAGCAGCTCGGCCACGCTCACACCCTGCGGGTGGAGCTTGCCCTCCTCCGCCAGCTTCTCCCGCCACGCGGCCCTGATGTCGGTGTCGACCGGGGTGTTCGTGGCCTCCCCGGGGCTGACGGTCTCGGGGTCCATCCCACCGAAGCCGATCGAGCGCATGTTCCGGCAGACCTTCGGCCGGTTCGCGCGCAGCTCCTCCTCGAGCTCGTCGGCGGACTGTGCGTTGGCCGACCAGATGTCGCGCAGCACGTCGAGTGCCCGCTCGTCCCGGTCGGTGCGAGCGGTGTTCGGTGCCATGCCCGCTCCCTCCTGCGCCCTTGCACTCTCACGACTACGACCCAGCATGGTCCTGCAGCGAAGGCCCCGCCACCAGCCGTAGATAACCGATCACTTAGGTGTGTTCGCGCCGAGCAATGCTTGAGACCTGTGGATGACCGGGGAGGGGTCGTACCCTCCCGGTGATCTTGACGGTCCTCAAGCAAGGCCGGCGCGCCAACGCCGGCCGGAAGGGTACGACCCGTGCTCACAGTAGTTCCCGAACCCGACGGCGGCGACGAGTCCCGCCGTGAGCACCGCCCGGCCGTGATCGACGAACTGGTCCGCGAGGGCGCCCGCCGGATGCTGGCCGAGGCGTTGCAGGCCGAGGTCGACGACTACATCGCCCGCCACGCCGGCGAGCGCGACGAGCACGGCCGCCGGCTGGTGGTACGCAACGGTTCCCACCAGCCCCGCGACGTGCTCACCTCGGCCGGAGCGGTCGAGGTGACCGCACCCCGGGTGAACGACCGGCGCACCGATCCCGACACCGGCGAGCGACGCCGGTTCTCCTCGGCGATCCTGCCGCCGTGGTGCCGGCGCACCCCGAAGATCACCGAGGTGCTTCCGCTGCTCTACCTGCACGGCCTGTCTTCGGGGGACTTCGTGCCCGCGCTGGGGCAGTTCCTCGGCTCCACGGCCGGGCTCTCCGCGGCCACAGTCACCAAGCTGACCGAGACCTGGAAGGCCGAGCAACGCGCCTTCGCCGCCCGCGACCTATCCGGAGTGGACTACGTCTACCTGTGGGCCGACGGGATCCACGTCAACATCCGCCTCGAAGAACACAAGCTGTGTCTGCTCGTGCTGATCGGGGTCCGCGCCGACGGTCGCAAGGAACTCGTCGCTCTCGCTGACGGCTACCGCGAGTCGACCGAGTCGTGGGCAGACCTGCTGCGCGACTGCGCACGGCGCGGCATGCGGGCCCCGGTACTCGCGATCGGCGACGGGGCGCTCGGGTTCTGGGGCGCGCTGCGCGAGGTCTTCCCGGCCACGCGGGAGCAGAGGTGTTGGTTTCACAAGATCGCCAACGTGCTCGGCGCCATGCCGCGCTCCGCCCACCCTGGGGCGAAGAAGGCGCTGGCCGAGATCTGGAACGCCGAGGACCGCCGTTACGCCCTCGACGCCGTGAAGTCCTTCGAGGCCACCTACGGGGCGAAGTTCGCCAAGGCGGTCTCCAAGATCACCGATGACCTCGACGAGCTGCTGGAGTTCTACGACTACCCGGCCGAGCACTGGCAGCACCTGCGCACCACCAACCCGATCGTTATCTGGAGTCGCTCGGCGGCCGTCCGCGACGTCGTCGACGGGCACGTGAGGTCCCGGATCTTGCCTGGTGGACGTGGTTATCTCCCG
>NZ_JBZFLK010000041.1:0-28380 GCF_058448985.1 Pseudonocardia sp. DxW
CCGAACCTCGTGAACAGCCACGTCAGCGACACTGTTCACGAGGCAAACCAGCAGCTCACAGGCTCGATCAGTCCCCCGACTGAAGATAACGATCGCGTTCGTGGTGTAGATGATCTTCCGGAGCTCGGGTGGGAAGGCCAGGAACGGGATGAACCGCTCCCAGGCATTCGTCCAGGTCATCACCGCGGCCGGGTAGCGCCGGCCCAGCTCGGAGTCGGCGAAGGCGTCCAGTTCCAGGCGGGCGGCCTCGTCGGTCGGGGCGGTGTAGATCGGCTTGAGCGCGGCGGCCACCTTCTTGCGGTCGGCGTGGGAGACGAACCGCATCGCCGCGCGCAGCAGGTGCACGGTGCAGGTCTGCACGATGCTCTGCGGCCAGGTCGCCTCGATCGCCTCCGGGAAGCCGGTCAGTCCGTCGCAGCACACGATCAGCACGTCGCGCACGCCGCGGTTGCGCAGCTCGGAGCAGACTCCGGCCCAGAACTTCGCCCCCTCGCTGGCTTGGACCCAGATCCCGAGGACGTGCTTGACGCCGTCGAGGTCGACCCCGACGGCGATGTGCGCGGCCCGGTTGCGGACCTGGTGCCCGTCCCGCACCTTGATCATCAGCGCGTCGAGGTAGACGATCGGGTAGATCTCTTCCAGCGGCCGGGACTGCCAGGTCTTGACCTCCTCGAGCACGCTGTCGGTGATCTTCGAGATGGTGTCGTGGGACAGCTCGGTGCCCAGCGTGCGGGCCAGGTGGTGGCCGATGTCGCGCACGGTCATCCCGCCCGCGTACAGCGAGATGATCATCTCGTCGAGGCCGCCCGAACGGCGTGAGCCCTTCGGGACCAGCCGGGGCTCGAACGTGCCCGCCCGGTCCCGGGGCACGTCCAGGGCGACGTCGCCGACCTCGGTGGCCAGGGTCTTCGGGGTGGTGCCGTTGCGGGAGTTCTGGGTGCCTCGCCCGGCGGGGTCGCCCTTCTCATACCCCAGGTGCGTGGTCTGTTCGGCGGCCAGGCCACGCTCCAGCACGGCTTTGATCATCTCGGGGAGGAAGCCGCCGTCCCCGGTCAGCGCGAGTCCGCCGGCGTCGACCTGGGACATCAGCTGATCCAGCAGCCCGGCCTCGACCATCCGGTTCACCGCGTCCCGCGCTGACGCCGGCTCGGCGGCCGCGTCGTCGGCCCCCAGCGGGTGGGCTTGCTGATCATCCGTCACGGTCATGTGTGTACTCCTCAACTCACGAGGATCTTGTTACACAGACCATCTGACAGGCTCGTCGTAGACGCGGCCGCGCCCTGACCCGCCAGCTCGAGCACGACATCGCCACCGAACGCGCCCACGCCCAGCAGCGCCTCGACGACCAGGCCGCTCGCTACGACCAGCAGATCACCGAACTCCGCACCCAACTTGCCGCGGGGCCGCCCGAGTCGGCCCGAGGCGAAGCCTCCCCGTCCGCGACACGACGGCGACGCGCCAGCCGCCGTTCGCCGGTGGACACCGACGCGCCCCAGGAGCCACCCGAGCAGCCGCAGGAGTAGCACCATGGCCACACCAACGGGCACGACCCCGATCCGGACACCCAGCGGCGAGGACACGCCGACCGCCCAGCAGCGGGCCCGAGCGCTCCAACTCGCCCACGCCCACCGCGCCACCCAAGCCACCCACCGGACCGCGCTCGCCGCCGAACACCCCGGCCCGGTCGACGACGCCCAGACCCGGCTCCAGGCCCTCACCACCGCGATCCGCCAAGCCGCACACCCCGCGCTCGCCGACGCCCTCGACGACGAAGCCAGCACCGGCGCGGTCCTGCAATGCGTGCTCACCGGTGATGACGACACATCCGCCGCCGGCCTTGATGGCGCCCTGGTCGACTATCAGCACCGCCGCGACGCCGTCGACGCCCTCTTGCTCTCCACACGCCCGACCGGCCGACCCCTGAGCGCTGTCGGCGATCATGAAATTCCCTAGTCGCGCGGGTGTCGCGATCGGTTCGGTCCAGTCGACCGCATTCATGTACTCCTGGGTGAGGGTCCGACGCTCGCTGGTGTCCTCGTAGCTGCAGTTCGGGTCCGGCGCGAACCCCGTAGCTCCCCGCAAGATCGGGTAGCTTCAGCCATAAACGATTTCGGCGACGACCCGGTGGACCCTCTGCGCCATCCCTTCGCAATCGACCCGCGCTTCGCGCTTGCCCTCCGGCCGTTCGGGGCTGCACCGGTTGGGGCAGTCCGGCGACCTCGCCTCGGTCTACGCCCACCACGGCCTCGACGCCGACACCGTCGTGGCGGCCGGGGCTCGACCTGCTGTAGCCGACCTGCCGGAGCCGAAGTGGACATCGCGTGACGAACGTCGCTGGATACCAATAACGACAATGACTACGGTTACCGACCATGCTGCTTCTGGGCTTGGCGTCGGTCACCTTCCGCGAGAGATCCGTACCGGACGTCGTACGGCTGGCGGCCGAGTCCGGCTCCGAGGTGCTGGAATGGGCCGCGGACCGGCACGTGCGTCCCGGCGACCACGCCGCCGCCTCGGCCGCCCGGGGCGCCTGCGCGGGTGCCGGGCTGCGGATCGGGACCTACGGCAGCTACCACAAGGCCGGCGCGGATGACCCGGCCGCGTTCGACGCCGTCGTCGCGACGGCGGCCGAGCTCGGCGCCCCGCGGGTGCGCGTCTGGGCCGGGACCGCGGCCTCGGTCGACGTCACCCCGGCCGAGCGCGCCCGCACCGTGGACGCGCTGCGCCGCTGCGCCGACGCCGTCGCCGAGCGGGGGATGGGGCTGCTCGTCGAGCACCACGTCGAGTCCCTCACCGACGGCCTCGACACCGCGCTGCGGCTGCGCGCGGAGATCGGCCACCCGGCGCTGGTCACCCACTGGCAGCCCCGCGAGCTGCCCGACACCGACGCCTGCCTGACCGAGGTCCGCGCGCTGCGCCCGCGGACCGTGCACGCCTTCTCCTGGGACGCCGACGGCTTCACCGAGCGGCTCCCGCTGGCCGACCGCGCCGACCTGTGGGCGCCGGTCCTGGCCGAGCTCACGGCGCAGTCCACCGCCGACGGCACCGACGTGGAGGTGCTGCTGGAGTTCGTCCCCGGCGACGCCGTCGCCTCGCTCCGCCGCGACGCCGCCGCGCTGCGCGACCTGCGCGCCGGCCGCGACCTGGCAGGCGCCCGATGAGCCGCCGGGCCGTCCGGGCCGCCGCCCTGCTCCCCGTCGCGCTGGTCGCACTGCTGCTCGCCGGCTGCAGCGGCGCCGCACCGGCCCCGGCCGGGCAGGCCGAGCGCCCCGCCGTCTCCCGCGACGTCGCACCCCTGGAGCCCGCGCTGTCGGTCACCGACCCGCGTGGCACCACGGTCACCGTGCCCGCCCCGCCCCGGCGGATCGTCTGCCTCACCGGGCTGTGCGACGACATGGTCGTCGAGCTGGGCCTGCCCCCGGCCGGGACCTCCACCCCGGCCCTGCTGGAGAACCCGGTGCTGCTCGGCGACCGGGCCGCGCAGGTCCCGACGGTGAAGGGCAGCTTCGGCAGCGAGGACGTCGAGTCCATCGCCGCGCTGCGCCCCGACCTCGTGATCGGGCTCGGCGGGGTGCACGAGCCGCTGCGCGCCGCGATCGAGCGGTTCGCCCCGCTCTGGCTCGTGCAGCCCACCACCTGGGAGCAGTCGGTCGGCTACCTGCGGAACCTGGGGTCGCTGACCGGGCGCACCGCCGAGGCCACCGCCGGGGAGCAGCGCTTCCGCAACACCCTGGCCGACGGCGTCGAGCAGGCCCGCGCCACCGGAAAGGCCGACCGCAGGGTCCTGCTGATGTACGGCAGCGCCGACACGATCGGCGTCGACACCACCGACACCGTCAACGGGAACCTGCTCGCGACGCTCTACGACTACCCGTTCGTCCCGCGCGGCGCCGACGTCGAGACGGCCAGCACCTACAGCGTCGAGGAGATCCTCGCCCAGGCCCCGGACGTCGTGTTCGCGTTCTCGCTGCTGTTCTCCTCCGCCGACCGCACCCTGACCGACCAGCTCGCCGACAACCCCGTCTGGCAACAGGTCCCGGCGGTGCAGGCGCGGCAGGTGCACGAGATGGACCCGCGGCTGTGGGGCAGCGGACGCGGCACCCGCAGCCTCGGTGCGATGGTCGACCAGTCGCTGGCCGTGGTCCCCGGCCGGTGAGACGGGCACGTCCCCCGCTCGCCGAGACCGTCGCGGCGGTACTGGGTGCGGTGCTGCTTGTGGCACTCGTCCTCGGCACCGGCACCCCCGCCGTCGGCCCGTTCCGGCTGCCCGCGGTGCTGGGCGCGGCAGGCGGGGTCGAGCACGTCGTGGTCACCGAGCTGCGGGTCCCGCGGCTCGTGCTCGGCGTGCTCACCGGCGCCGCGCTGGGACTGGCCGGGCTGCTCCTGCAGGACAGCCTGCGCAACCCGCTCGCCGTCCCCGAGCTGCTCGGGGTGTCCTCCGGGGCGGCCGCGGCGGTGGCGATCACGATCGTCACCGGGGCCGCGGTGCCGTTCGCGCCGCTGCTGCCCGCCGTCATCGGGGCCGTCGTCGGGGGCGGGCTCACGCTGCTCGCGATCCGCGGCGCCGTCGGCCCGGCCGCGGTGCTGCTCATCGGCGCCGGGGTGGGCGCGGCGCTGCAGGCGCTGCTGCTCGCCGCGGTCGCGATGACCGGGTCCACCGAGCAGGGCGTGCTCGTGCGCTACCTGCTCGGCTCGCTCACCGGCACCACCTGGGCCACCGTCACCCCGGTGCTGCCCGCGCTGGCGGTCGCGTTCGTCGCGGCCGTCGCGGTGCTGCCGCTGCTCGGGCCGCTGCGGCTCGGCGACGACGCCGCCGCGACACTCGGGCTGCGCACCGGCGCCGCCCGGGCCGCGGTGCTGGGGGTGGCCTGCCTGCTCGTCGCCGCCGTCGTCGGCCCGGCCGGGCCGGTCGCCTGGGTCGGGTTCCTCGCCCCGCAGCTGGTCGGGGCGCTGCGCCCGGCCGCCCAGCCGCTGCCGCGCGCGGCGGGCTGCGCCGGCGCAGGGGCGGTGGTGGTCGTCGTCGCGGACCTGCTGGCCCGCACCGTGCTGTACCCGGTCGAGCTGCCGGTGGGCGGGTTCACCGCCGGGGTCGCGATCGTCGCGGGCGCACTGCTGCTGGTGTGGCGCCGCCCGCGCGCCGCCCGCCCGGCCGCCGTCGCGGTGCCCTGGTGAGCCGGGCCGCGGCCGGCCGGGGCGCCCCGCTCGTCGCCCGGGCCGGGCTGCTCGCCGCCGGGGTCGTCCTCGCGGCGCTGGGCGGGATGCTCGTCGGCACCGCGGTGGACCCGGCGACCGCCGTCGCGGCGCTCACCGGCACCGCGGACCCGCTGGCCACCGACCTGGTCGTGGGCCTGCGGATGCCGCGGGTGCTGGTCGGGCTCGCCGCCGGGGCCTGCCTCGGCGTCGCCGGGACGGTGCTGCAGGCGGTGCTGCGCAACCCGCTCGCCTCGCCCGAGGTGACCGGGGTCGGCTCCGGCGCGGTGCTCGGCGCGGTGCTGGGGACGGTGCTCGGCGGTCCGGTCGGCACCCCGCTGGGGGTGCTCGTCGTGGCGTTGCTCGGCGGCACCCTCGGCGGCGGCGTGCTGTGGCTGCTCGCCGGGCGCGCCGCCGGGCCGGGCACCGCGGACCCGCTGCGGCTGGCGGTCGTCGGGGTGCTGGTGTCGGCGGTGCTGGGCGGCACGACGCTGCTGCTGCTCACCGCCCGCCCGCAGCTGGCCGGGTCGATGGTGCGCTGGCTGGTCGGCTCGCTCAACGGGCGCGGCTGGGAGCACTGGGCGGCGCTGTGGCCGGTGGCGCTCACCGCCGTCGTCGCGGCGGTGCTGCTCGGGCCGGTGCTCGCGGTGCTGGGTGTCGACGACGACCACGCCCGCGGCGTCGGCCTCGCCGTCGCCGGGTGGCGCTCGGCGGCGGTGCTGCTGGCGGTGCTCGCCACCGGGGGTGCGGTGGCCGCGGTAGGGGCGCTCGCGTTCGTCGGGCTGCTCGCCCCGCACCTCGCCCGTGCGGTGCTGGGCCCGTGGGGCGCGGCCGACCCGCGGCTGCTGGTGCCCGCGGCCGCGCTGGCTGGGGCGGGCACGGTCGTGGCGGCCGACGTCGTTGCGCAGGCGGTGACGGCGCTGGCCCCGGCCGGTGACCGGCCGATCGGGGTGCCCGCCGGGGCGGTCACGGCGGTCGCCGGCGCGGTGGTGCTCATCGGGATCGTCCGCCGACGGTCCCGCTCGACGGTGGGAGGTGCGCTGTGACGGTGCTCAGGGCCGAGGGGGTCCGGGTCGGCTTCGACGGGCGCACCGTGCTCGACGGTGTCGACCTGGCGGTGCGGCAGGGGGAGTGGCTGTCGCTGGTCGGGCGCAACGGCTGCGGCAAGACGACCCTGCTGCGGGTGCTCGCCGGGCTGCACCGCCCCGACGCCGGGTCCGTGCACCTGGCCGACCGGCCGCTGGCCGGGACCCCGCGCCGGGAGGTCGCCCGGCGGGTCGCGGTGCTCCCGCAGGCGCTCCCGCCGCTGGGCGGGGTGACCGTGCGGGCGCTCGTCGCACAGGGCCGCTACGCGGTCCGCGGGCCGCTGGGGATGCTCGGCGGCGGCGCCGACGCCCGGGTCACCGAGGCGCTGCGGGCCACTGGGACGCAGGACTGGGCCGACACCCCGGTCGAGCTGCTGTCGGGCGGGGAGCGCCAGCGGGTGCGCCTGGCGCTCGCCCTGGCCCAGGACGCCCCGGTGCTGCTGCTCGACGAGCCGACCACCTATCTGGACGTGCGCCACCAGCTGGAGGTGCTCGACCTGGTCCGCGAGCTGCAGGCTCAGCGGGGGCTGACCGTGGTCGCGGTGCTGCACGACCTCGCCCAGGCCGCCCGGTGCGCGGACCGGATCGTCGCGCTGCGCGACGGACGGGTGCACGCCGACGGGGCGCCCGCCGAGGTGGTCGACGAACGGCTGCTGGCCGAGGTGTTCGGGGTGCGCGGGGTCGTCTCGTCCCACGAGGGACGGCTGACCTGCAGCTACCTGGACGCGGACCCGGGTCGGGCCGTCGCCGGCAGCGCTCGGCGCTCGGGCACCGAGGAGTAGACGACGGGCGTCGTGACGGCGCCCGTCGAGCCGGTCCGCCCCAGCGGCGCCGGGCGGGTCTACCCGCGGGCCGCCCGCCGCAGCGGCGGGGTGAGCCAGGCCAGCGCGACCCCGGCGGCCAGCACCACCGCACCGGCGGCCAGCCCGCCGCGCGGGCCCGCGGACGTCGTCGCGACGACCCCGGCCAGTGCCGCCCCGGCGGGGGTGCCGAGGCCCCACGACAGCATCCGGGCGGTCGTGGAGACCCGGGCGCGGGCGTGCTCGGGGGTCACCTGCAGCCGGTAGGTCACGGCGTTGAGCACCACCGTCGAGTACGCCGCGCCGAACGCGGTCGCGGCGAGCAGCGCCGGCACCCAGTGCGTCGCCGCCACCACCGCGACCGCGCAGGCCAGCGACACCGGCAGCGCGGCCAGGGCCAGGCGCGCCCCGCCCCACCGCCCGGACAGCCGCGGGACCAGCCGGGCCGCGACCAGGCCGCCGACGCCCCAGCAGGCGAACAGCAGGCCCAGCCGGGCGTCACCGTCGGCGCGGATGCCCAGCACCCGGTCCGCCCACGGCACCGTCATCGCGAGCCAGGCGCCGCCCGCGACGGCCTGGGTGGTCCCGACCAGCGTCAGCGTCCGGACGACCGGGTTGCCCCACAGCAACGACAGCCCCTCGCCGACGTCGGCGAGGATCCGGGTCGGTGCGCGGGTGCCCGGCCCGGGGGACAGGCGCCCGGCGACCGAGCGGATCAGCAGCGCGGAAGCGACCGCGGTGAGCGCGGTGACCGAGAGCAGCCCGGCCGGGGCCAGGGTCGCGACGGCCAGCCCGGCCAGCGGCGGCACGACCAGCTCGACGACGGTCGTCGCGCCGTAGAGCGTGGAGAACGCCGCGGTGATCCGGTCCGGGCCGACCAGGGTGGGCAGCGCGCCGAAGTTCGCGGCGTCGAAGAACACGAACCCGGTCTGCACCGCGACCGCCGTGCCGAGCACCTGCCACGGCGTGAGCACCCCGGCCCACCACGCGAGCGGGATCCCGGCGAGCACCAGCCCGGACGCCAGGTCGACGCCCACCATCAGCCGTCTGCGGTCGACCCGGTCGGCCAGCGCACCCGCGACCAGGCCGAACAGCAGGTACGGCAACGCCTCCGCGGTCGCGATCGCCGCGGTCCAGGCGGGCGAGCCGGTCAGTCGATAGACGAGCACCGGCAGCGCGACCGCGGCCACCAGCGACCCGGCGACCGAGACGACCCGGGCGGTCAGGTAGCGGCGCAGGTCGATGCGCTCGTGCTCCGGCGCGGTCGGGGCCGTCTCGCTCACGAGGTCCTTCCGTCGGGGGTTGCGCGAACCATAGTGTGAAACGACAGTCATCACCAATACCGATGAACGAGACGTCCCCCACTGTTGAAAATCAGTGTCGTTTGTGGCCCGATGGAGGGGTCCGGAACCGGACGATGTCACCCACTGGAGGAGAAAACGATGAAGGACATCTTCACCGAGCTCGAGGCCGAGCGCGCCCTGCCGCACAACTCCGCGAGCCACTCCAACGCGCTGGTCGAGAACCCGTTCGCGACCGAGCAGGCCGCCGAGCAGGAGTGACACCCGCCGCGGGCCCGGCACCGGCGACGGTGCCGGGCCCGCGGTCTGCCGTGACCCATCGACGGACCAGGGGAGTACCAGTGGAACGACTGCGACCGGGCGTGAGCGTCTTCGAGGTCCCCGGGCAGGGGACGGCGCTGCGCGAGGCGTCCGGCCGGCTGCGTGGTGTCGACCTGCCGCGCCCCACGGTCGAGGCGCTCACCCGGTGGCTCGACGGCACCGACCCCGAGCCCCCCGCCGGGCTCGACCCGGAGCGCCACGCCTTCGCCGCGGCCGGCTACCTCGCCGACGCGCCCGCCCCGCGCAGGGTGACCGTCACCGTCGTCGGGGACGGCGCGCTGGCCGACGCCGTCGCCGCCGCGCTCACCGGGCCCGGGACCGACGTCCGCCGCGCCGGCCCCGACACGGTCCTCGCGACCCCCGGCGACACAGTCCTCGCGACCCCCGGCGACGCCGTCTGCGCGGTCACCGACGGGCCCGGCCCCGCCGCCTGGACCGCGCTCGACACCCTGCCCGGGTGCGGCTGTGCGTTCTTCCGGCTCGCCGTCGAGGGCCGCCACGGGATCCTCGAACCCCCCGCCGTGCACCCCGGCGACGCCGGGCACGCCGACGTCCGCGCCCGCCGCCTCGCCGCCGCCGGGTCCGGGCACCCGCACCTGTCCGCCTACTGGGACACCGCGCCCGCCACCACGACCGGCCCCGGCGACCGGGCGCTGCTCGCCGCCCTGCTCGCCGCCGACGTCCGCGCCTGGGCCGCCGGTCACGACGTCCCCGCCGACGGCGACCTCGTCCCCGCCGCCCTGCCCGCCCGGCGGCGCCTGCGGGTCGTCGACCTCGACACCGCCGCGATCGCCGACCACCCGCTGCTGCCCGTGCCCGACAGCGCGCCGTGACCGTCCCGCCCGGCCCGGAGGTGCTCGACCTGCCCGGCCCGGAGGGTGTCCGGCTCGCCGCGACCCTCGTCCGGCCCGGCACCGCGACCTGGCCCGCGGTCCTGATCCGCACCCCCTACGGCCGCACGCAGCTGCTGCCCGAGGCCCACGGCTGGGCCGCGCACGGCTTCGGCTGCCTCGTCGTCGACGTCCGGGGGCGCGGCGGGTCGACGGGGGAGTTCCGCCCCTACGCCCACGAACGCGCCGACGGCCGGGCGGCGCTGGCCGCGCTGCGCGCCGTCCCCGGCTGCGACGGCCGGGTCGTCCTCGCCGGCGCCAGCTACGGCGCCCACTGCGCGGTCGCCGGCGCCCTGACCGACCCCGACGTGTCCGGCGTGCTCGCCGCCGTCCCCGCGCTCGGGCTCGGCGAGACCGCCCGCGAACCCGGCGGCGCCGCCCGGCTCGCCTGCCGGATCGGCTGGTGGGCCGAGCACGGTGCGCGCCCCAGCCCCGCCCCGCCGAGCCCCGCCCCGCCGAGCCCCGCGCCGCCGAGCCCCGCGACGCTGCCGGTGACCGCGGCGCTGCACCCCGCGCCGCCCGGCTGGGACGCGCTCTGGGACGCCCCGGAGGAGACCTCGTGGCTGTGGGACGGCATCACCCGCACCACGGTGCCGCTGCTCGCCGTCGGCGGCACCGCCGACCCGTTCGCCGCCCGCACCTGGGCACTGGCCCGGCGCTGGGGCGGACCGTCCCGGCTGGTCCTCGGCCCCTGGGGACACGAACTCGACGCCCCCGCGCCCGGCGCGGCGCTCGCCGGGCGCCGGATCGGTGCCGTCTACGCCGCCTGGGCCCGCGCCGCGGTGCAGCGGCGCCCGCGCGGGCGCGGGGCACTCGTCGCGGTCGGCGGGACCGGGCGCTGGGTCCGGGCCGCCGACCGCCCGTCACTGCCGGTCGACGCCGTCCCGGACGACGGCTTCCCCGCCCGCTTCGTCGCCGACCCCGACCGGCCCGTGCGGTCCCGCCCGCCCGGGGCCTCCGCCCCGCAGACCGATCCGGAACCCGGCCGGGTCGTCGCCCACACCCCGCCGCTGCCGGCCGGGACGCTCGCCGGGCCGCTCGTCATCACCCTCACCGGGCACACCGACGCCCCCGACGCCGACTGGGTCGTGCGCGTCGGGCTGCGCGGCCACGACCTCGTCACCGCCGTGCACCGCCGCCACCACCACCGCGGCCCCGCACCGCAGCGGGTCCGCGTCACCACGCCGCCGGTCGGCGCCACCCTCGACGGCGGCGAGCGGCTGCGCGTCGAGATCGCCGGACACCACTGGCCCGCGCACGCCCGCAACCCGCACACCGGACACGACCCGGCACACGCCACCGTCCTGCATGCCGACCACCGCACCGTCACCGCGCTGCACCTGGCCCTGCCGCACGCCGCACCCGGCCGCGACGAGGTCGCCGCGGCCGCCATCCCCGAGGAGGTCCTCCCGTGACCGCACCCGCCCGGCTCCCGGTCGAGGCACTGGTCGACCCGCTGGGCGGCGTCGTCCGCCGGCTCGTCGACGTCGCCCCCGTCCCCGGCCTGCCTGCCGCCTACACCGCCGTCACCGCCGAGGTGTCCGACGCCCGCCGCCTCGGCGCCTGGCCCGCCGACCGGGTCAGCCTCGGCACCACCTTCGGCGACCGCGACGGCGCCCGCACCGCCGCCCTCGGCGAGGCCGTCGAACGCTACTGCGGCAACCGCGTCCCCCGGGACCTGCCGCTCACCACCGCGGCCGCGTTGCGCGCGCAGGGCGAACGCTGCTGGGGCCCCGCCGAGCTGCCGCTGCTCGCCGACTGGCAGGACGGCCGTCCCTACCGGCGCTTCACCGACGACCTGCCGATCCGCTGGATCGCCGGCGTCGAGGCCGACGGCGGACCGACCTGGCTGCCCGCCTCCTGGGTGCTGCTCAACCACCACAGCGGCGCCCGCCGCGACGAGCCCCGCTTCCACCACCTCAACTACGCCGGCATCGCCACCGGCGACGGCGCCCTGGACGCCCACCGCCGCGGCCTGCTGGAGCTCGTCGAACGCGACGCGCTGGAACGCTGGTGGCACCTCGGGCTGCCCGGCCACGGCATCGACCCCGCCTCGGTGCCCGGCCTCGACGCGGCCCTGTCCGGGGCGGCCTTCGACGTGCACCTCGTCGAGCTGCCCACCGAGTACCCGGCCGCCGTCGTCGGGGCGGTCGTCGTCGACCCCGAGACCGGCATCGTCGCCGGCGGCGGCGCCGCCCGGTTCGACCCCGCGCAGGCCGCCACGAAGGCCGTCCTGGAGGCCGTGCACACCTGGGTGTTCACCCGCGGCCTGCTCGACCCCGACGGCTGGGTGTACGCCTCGATCGAGGCCGGCGTCCTCGCCCGCGGCCTCTACCTCGACCACCGCGCCGACCGCCGCTACCGCGACGACGCCGGCCCCCGCTACGCCGCCGTCCGCGACCTCGGCGCGCAGGTCCAGGTCTGGCTCGACCCCCGGGTCCGCGAGGAGCACCTGCCCCGCTTCACCGACCCCGCCACCCGCGGCCCGCTGCGCCCCGGCCCGGCCGGGGACCTCGACCGGCTCACCGCGGCGCTGCTCGCCGACGGCCACCGCATCGCCCGCGTCGACCTCACCACCCCCGACGTCGCCGAGACGCCGTGGCGGGTCGTGCGCACCTGCGCCACCGGGCTCGTCCCGAACGCGCCCGCCGCGTTCCGCTACTGGGGGCTGCCGCGCTGGCGCGACACCGCCCGCGCACACGGCCTCGACCTCGACCCGGCCACCGGCCCCGACGGGCTGGTGCACTGCCCCCCGCCGTTCCTGTGAACACCCCCGGCCCGACCGGCGCCGAGGGGTTCCGGCTCGCCTGGTCCGGCGCCGACCCGGGCCCGACCGACCACCGCACCCGGCCCCCCGAGGCGACCGTCGCCGCGCGCCCCGTCCCGCTGCCCCGCGAGGGCGGCGGGCTCGGCGAGCTCCTGGCCCTCGCGCTCGCCGCGGACCCCGGCCGCGTCGTGGGCGGGGTGCGGCTGCGCCGAGTCCCCTCCGCCGGGGGCCGCTACCCGGTCGACGCCCGGGTCGGCGGCCGTGTCTACGACCCGCTGGCGCACGCCCTCGACGGAACCCCGCCGCCACCGGACCCCGGTGCGCCCGGCGAAAACGACCCGGTCGAGCTCACCCCGGACCCCGCCCGCACCGTTTGGCGCTACGGCCCGCGCTCGCTCCCGGTCCTGCTGCTCGACCTCGGCCACGCCACCGCCGCGGTGCTCGCCGCCGCGGCCACCCTCGGCCGGCCGCGCACGGCGCACCTGTGCCCCGGCGACCTCACACGTCCCCGGGTCGTGCTCACGACCGGGCCCGGCCCCGACGGGGCGGTCCCGCTCGGCGCCAGCGGCCCCGCCCACCCCGCCGCGGTGCTGCGCGCCCGCCGCTCCACCCCGTTCGACGCGCTCGCCCCGGCCGGCCCGCCGGGGCACCCCGAACTCGCGGAGGCCGCGTCCTCCCGCCTCGCGGCGAGTCAGCACGCCGCCGTCCTCGACGCCGGGCACCCGCTGCTGACCGCCCTCACCGACCGCGCCTGCGGACGGCCCGACCTCACCGCCATCGCCGGGCTGCTGGTGGTCACCGGCGACGTCGACCCCGGACCGGACACCGTCGCCCAGCACGTCCGCGCCGGCGCGGCCGTGCACGACGCCTGGCTGGCCGCCACCGCGCAGGGGGTCGCGGCCCGCCCGGTCGGCTGCTGGGTCGAGGCCGTCCTGCGCGGACCCGGCGGCCGCGGCCGGGTCCAGCACGCCCTCGCGCTCGGCCCCCGGACCCGCTGAGCGGGCCGGTACCGCCAGCCTCACAGTCAGGCCAGGTCGCGGGCGGCAGCGGAGAGCCGGCGGCTCGTGCGGCGGGCGTCCCGGCCCGGGTGGGGTGAGGCGCGAACCCGATGGCGCTGAAGAAGAGCATCGAGAAAGCCACCGAGGCGGTGTGTGCGCAGCTGCTGGCCACCGCGCAGCCGGTAGTCAGTCGGGGCCAGATCGCAGCATCGGCGGGGATCTCGGCGGCGGACGCGCAGATCGGCGAGTTCATCGCCGAGGCGATGGACAAGGTCGGCAAGGAAGGCGTCATCACGGTCGAGGAGTCGCAGACCTTCGGGCTCGAGCTCGAGCTCACCGAGGGCATGCGCTTCGACAAGGGCTACATCTCGCTCCACTTCGTCACCGACCAGGACCGGATGACCGCGGAGCTCGAAGACGCCTACGTCCTGCTCATGTCCTCCAAGATCTCCTCGGTGAAGACCTGCTCCCGCTGTTGCGCCAGCGGTCGGCGCCCTCGACCCAGATCTCTTTGCAGCGCAGCCGTTCGCGCAGCGTACGGAACAGGCACAGCTCGTAGACCGTGCGCAGCACCCGCGACGAGCCGGGATCGCCCCGGTAGGCCAGCTCGACCCAGTCGCCGGTCACGATGCCGGCCAGCGGCACTGCCTCCGCGGCCGGGTAGGCCTGCAGCTTGGTCTCGGCGTGGCGGAGCACCAGTGCGATCCCGTCCATGATCGGCGCGTGCGCGGTGTTCGACGACCGGCACCGCAAGGTGCGCAGCAGCTTGACCATCCCGGCCCGGTAGTGATGCGAGTAGGAGGCGCGCAGCCTGACCTGGACGTTGCGGCGGAACTCCGGGCTGGCGGCGCGGGCCTCGGCGACCACCTGGCGCAGCACGTTCTCGCCGCCGGCGACCGGAAACACCACATCGCGCACCGCGGCGTCGGGCTCATTGAGGCTGGCCTCGGCGAGGCGGGCCAGCAGTCCCTGCTTGTTCCGGACCCGGGCGAACGAGGCCACCATCTCCTCGGTGACCTTCCGGTCCGCTCGTGCGCCGATGGCGTGCACGGTGGAGATCAGCAGCTCGACGAGGGTGTCGGTGATCTCGCGTTGGCGTTGGATCAGCAACGCCGAGAGCAGGACCCAGCGGGTCCGCGCGCTCAGCTCGCGCAGGTGGCTCGGGGCCTGCACCGCGGCTCGTACCCGCCAGGCGGACACGATCCGGGTAGCGACGTCGTCGAGTAGGCCGTCCGGGAGGCCGACTGCGCGGATGGTCTCCAGCTTGGCGATCTCATCGAGCATGGTGTTCAGGCTCAACCGGCCCGGGTCGGTCTTCACCCACGCCAACACCTGCCCGGGCGCCGCGGACGGTGCGTGCCCGCCGGCATCATCGTCCTCGGGCTCGTCCGGGATGCCGATGACCAGCGCGTTGAGGCGGTCGCGGACCTCCATCGACAGCCGGACGGCGACTCGCTCGAACAGGATCCGTTCTCCGCGATCGCGCGCCGAACGCACCATCCGATCCAACCGGCCGCTCGTCGGCGGCTCCACCCCAGACCGTCGCAACCAGGCCAGCAGCTCGGCGCGGATCTGGTCTGGACGCTGCTCCGCGGTCGTGACCTCGCCAACCAGCCAATCCACCGCGGCCTCTTGATCGGCCAGCGTGCACTCGCGGACACCGAGCAGCTCACGCACCTCGGCGCGGTGGCGCTCCGCGGTCCGCCCTGACCAGTCGAACGAGACCAGCTCGGCAGCATCCACACCCAGCTGACGGGCCACGAACCCCACCGCCTCGTCGGGCAGCTCTCCGGTGTCCCGGGGGAACCGGCCGTGCTGGGCGCAGAACTTCCACACCAACGCGAACGCCAGCCCCGACGGGCCACGCTTGGCCCGGCACCGCTCCAACTCGTCACCGACCAGCGTCCACCGCAAGATCAGCTCGTCGTGATCCAGCCGTCGTGGCACCGCGGCAAGCTACCCGAACGAGTGACGCCCTCCGCGCACGACCCTCACCGAGTGGCGGCCGGTGACACGTTCCTTACCGACACCCCGGATCTCACCGCCGGTGAGCTGCTCGGCGGCGGCGAGGGGCCCGACCGAGAGGACAAGCTGCTCGAGGGCAGGGCAGTGCGAGTCGGCCAGCCGCAGCAGGAACGCGCGCGCAGCGCGCACGTCGGCCAACGGGTCCGGCCCGGGTGTCGGGGCGGGGATCGACGGGCTGGTGTGGGTGTGCATCAGGGGCACCTCTCCAGGATGTGAGGGGGTATGGGTGTGCCCCCGGGGTGCTGGCGCATCCCCGGGGGCACATGGCGGGTGTTCGCTGATCGCGTCAGTGCTCGGGCTCGTGGTCGAGGTCGTTCTCGGCCTCACGCTCAGCCAGCTGGCGGGCGGTCAGGCCGGCGTGCAGGAGCTGCTCGTCGTCGGTGATCTGGTGGCGGGGATCGCCGCCGTAGTAGCCGGTGTCACCGGCGGCCTCGCGCTGTTCGGCCTCGGCGAGGGCCTGCTCGGCGCGGTGTACGGCCACGCCTGCGTGGCAGATCGCGTTCAACGCGGGCAGCGACCGGTCGCCATGGTGGTCGCGGTCGTCGCGGGCGGCCATCAGGTCGTGGTGGGCGTCGTCGAGTGCGGCCGCTGCGCGGGCGACCGCCGGGGCGCGGAACGAGCCGTCGGGCATCAGGCCCAGGTCGCGCACGGCGTTGGCCTCGTAGTGCTCCGGCGGCATGACGTCGCCGTAGTAGTAGCCCGACCCGGGAGAGCTCTCCTCGGCTCCGGCGATCCCGAGCTCATGCAGCCGGGCGTCGATCGTCTTCTCGTGGTGGTCGTTCCACTCAGCGCTGTCGATCATCACGTGCCTCCTGTTCGTCGTGGCGGCGCCGGCCGGTCCACGGCAATGGCCCGGCCCGTATGAGGGCCGGGCCATGAAAGGGGTGGGTGTGGTCAGGCCTCGGGCTCGTCCTCCGGCTCGGGCTCGGCCCGGTCGATGGTGATGTTGTGCGCGGTGGCGATCACCAGGGCGCTGGTGATGCGGTGCTCGCCGTCGCAGTCCGGGCACGGCACGACCTCCCCGGCCTCGTGCGCGCCGGGGACGATGCCCCCGCCGTCGGCGCAGCCGTCGGCGAACTCGACCAGGGTGTTGTCGTCGCTGAGCAGCAGCCCGTTCTCGATGCGGAACTTCTCGGCCATCTCGGGTCCTCCGGATACTCGGTCGGTGCGGCTGGAACGCGGCGCCGCCTCAGCGCGGCCCGGGGCGGGGCCCGTCAGGGCCGGCGGGAACCCGGTGCTGGCCTGACCGGTGTGAGACCGCCGCGCCGAGCACGACCACCCAGCCCGGGGTGTCGGCCTCCTGCTCGATCTCGACCGGCGCCGGACGCAGGCGAGGGACTACGGGGCCGGGAGCACACCGGTCGGATCGGGGACGGGGGCACCGGCACCCCGACACAGCCGGGCACGACGGCGGCGGTATCACCCGGTCGGGTCGGCGGCGGGTTATCGGCGCGGAGCCCGCCCGGGCTGTGCTGACCTTCGGGCGATCCAGTCGTGCCGACCGAGCACCCGGAGACACCCCGTGCCGCTCCCGGCCCCGCCGCAGCCCGGTGACCGATGATCACGGTGGGGGCAGCAGCGTGGCGCCTTCGGCGATCGCGCTCTGGCCGGCGAGGCGACGGAACGCCGCCCGCGTCTGTTCAATCTGGCCCGGGTCGCCGACCAGCACGGTTTCGAGCTCGGGGACGGGCCATTCGAGGGTGATGCCGTGGCGGGCGAGGTAGAGCGCGACCCGCCGGATCCGCCACCGGTCACCGACATCGAGCCAGGCGTAGCCGAGCAGCTGCCAGCACCAGCGCGCGATCTGGGCGGGCTGATCCACGCGGGCCACGGTCTTGACCTCGACGAGGGTGTCGTCGATCAGCAGGTCGGCCTCGGCCCAGTGGGGGACCAGCAGTGGGCTGGCGTAGCCGAGTCCCGCCCCGGGGGCGGGGTCGCCGGCCCAGTGCCGCCACTGGGCCAGGGTCCCGGACTCGCCGAGCAGACCGGCGATGGCTGCGGCATCGGCGGCGACTGCGGGTGGGCAGAGTCCACGCAGCTGCTCCACCGTCGGGGCTGTGATGGTGGCGGCCAGGTCGGCGAGCGCTGGTGGTGTGGCGCCGCCGCGGTAGCGGTCCTCGCCCAGCGCCCAGGCGTGGTAGGCGCGGGCCAGCGCGGTCTCGGCGCCGTAGGCGCCGATCGTGCCGGTCGGGGCGTGGGTGTGGTGGAAGCGGTGGCCGCGCTCGGCGAGCTCGGCCAAGGCTGCGTCCCCCCAGCGCGGGTCCGGTGCCGCCGGGGCCGGGCTGGTGATGGCAAGGACGTCGCTCGGGGTGGGCCGGACCCCGACCGCGGTGTCGGCCAGCTCGGGCTGCTGTTCGAGCACGCTCTGCACGCTCGGGTAGGCGGCGGCGATCCGGTGCGCGGCGGCGGGGGAGCACAGCCCTGCCGCGAGGTACCCGTTCAGGGCGGCATAGGGCGGGGCGTCGTGCACCAGTGCCGCCAGACGCGCGTCGACGATCGAGCCGACCGCGGCCGCGTGTCCGGCCCCGCCCGGCCCGGTGGCCCGGACCGGGGCACGTGCCGCGGCCGCGGCCCGGACCTGGTGGGTGATCTCGGCAGTGCCGGGCAGGTGCGTGGCGCACCACCGGGCCAGCGCGCCTGCGCGTAGCTGCGAGGTCAGCGACATCGCCCACCACCTCCTGTGCTCAGTGAATCGCCCAGCTGGGCTGGGTCAGAACGGTGCCGGGCCCTGCCAGACCGCGGCGGCGTCGACGAGGTCGATGGCCACCGAGTCGCCCCATCCTTGGGCGATCCGCAGCGCGAACAGCGCATGCTGCTGGTCGGCGGTGCTGCCGTGGCCACCGAGGTAGGCGAGCAGCTCGGCGACGTCGACGTGGTCGACGTCGGCGGCGCTCACGAACTGCACCGGTCCGCGGCGCAGCCCGCGGCGCAGCCGCCACACCTCGGCGGTGGCCTGCGCGGTCGAGCGCAGCGCACCGCTGCGCGAAGCACCGGTGCGGGGAAGGAGTGCTCGACTGGCCCAGTACCGCCAGATCCGGATCGTCGAGGGAAGGTCGGCGAGCAGCCCGTCGACGGTGTAGGTCCGCGCGACGTGATCCCCGCCGTCCCCGTCGCCGCCGCAGGCGTGTGGGTCGACGATCGTGTCGAGGTCGAGGACGTCCTGGCCGGGGCAGAACGGGTGCAGGCAGGGCTCGCCGCGGCGCGCGCCGCAGTCGTCGCAGCCGGCGGGCAGGGGTGCGACCCCGATGACCGCTACGACCCCGGTGTCGGGGTCAGTGGGGTCGAGGCGGCCGTAGCGGCCGCACTGCGGGCAGGTCACGGTCTGGTGGTCGCCCCAGTCGGGATCGGCCACGATCCGCCCGCGGCGATCGGCCGGGCGCAGCGCCGCGGACTCGGTCGCGCAGGGGCAGCGGTGCAGGGTGACCCGGTCCGGGGTGAACTGGCCCAGCTTTGCCGGATCGTCGGTGTGCTCGGTGGTGGGGTCGTAAACGGTCATGGTGGCCTCCAGGTCGTGTCGTGCCGGCGGGGTGACAGCACCTGTCTGGGCCCGATCGGGCGGGGCCCGGTCGGGGGTTCGCCGCTGGCCCATCCGGTGTGGGATCACCACTGCGCGGCAGCGACCCGCGATGCCGATCGGCGCGGTGATCCCGCCCGGATGGCGTCAGCGAGCGGTTCATCGCACCGGGCCCCGCACGGGCGGGCAGCGTGCGGCGCTCACCCCCGGCCGACGACCCCAGGCAGCCCGTCGGCTAGGCGCCGGGTTCCGGGTCGAGGTCGTCGCGCGGGTCGTGGGGGCTGGGGAGGTGCTCGATCCGGGCGGCTCGCCCGTGCGGGTTCTCGGTGATCCAGTTGGCGGTCGCGTTGGCGAGTGCCTCGCCGGCGCTGCGGCCGCGGACCTGGTCGTCGTGGGTGCGTCCGTCGGGCCAGTGCACCCGCACCCGGTGCCAGCGCCCGGTCATGACGCCTCCCCACCCTCCGCGGGGGCCTCGGTGTCGGGGGTGGTGTGGCGGCGGTCGATGCGCCGGGGTGCCTGGGCGCCGTAGGCCATACCGCGGGTGATGGTGCGTTCGGCTTCGGCCTGGGTGAACCCGTCGACGCCGATGTGGACCGCCGCTGCGTCGAGCAGCAGCGCGTGGGCGTTGTCGGCATCGAGTTCCCCGCCGCCGACCAGCCGGCCCAGCGAGCGGGCCGCGGTGAGCAGGGTGATCTGCCGCTGGCCCTTCGGCGCCTGTTCGACCGCGGCGCTCTCCCCGGCCAGGATCGCCGCGACGTAGGCATTCGCCCGCCGGGTCGGCAGCGCCAGCGGCTCGCCGTGGCGCGGCTCCGGCGGCGGGGGAGGGGTGAGCAGGGTGGCCAGCCAGTCCGGGAGTTCGGCGATCTGGCCGTGCTCGGCGACGAGGTAGGCCCCTTCGGGGCGGATGCTGCCCGCGCCCACGACGAACCCGCCCCCGGCGCGGGTGTCGATCAGCGGGCCCAGGCTGTGCCCGTGCCCGCCGTGGGTGTTGCGCAGCTCCAGGCCGGCGGGCATCCGGTAGTAGATGTGCTCGCCCTCGGTCGGGGTGACCGTGGAGTAGGTGTCGGGCAGCGTCTGGCCGTGGCGGGCGGTGAGCTGGTCGAGGACCTCGCGGCCGGTGGTCGCCCCGTCCCAGTCAGCGAGGGGTTCGGTGCTGGTGTCGAGGTCGATGACCACGAGGCCGGACGGGCCGCAGGCGACCCCGACGTTGAACCGGGCCGATGCGTCGCCGGACCACCAGCGGTAGATCTGGGCGCGGTCGAGGGTGGCGCGCTGTTCCCAGCCCTGGTGCCCGTCGGTGCAGATCCCGTGCCGGCGGCAGCGCTCGGCGCTGTGCCGGGGCACCGCAGGGAGCTTCCCGCCGGGTTGGACCGGGAACACATACAGCCCGGCCGCGGCGGCGTCGAGCGCGACCCGGCGCAGCCGCGCCACCTCCGGATCCTGGCCCCGGCCGCGGCGCCGCGTGCGTGGCATGCGGTGGTCTCCCTCCCGGCTCCGGGGGTCAGCATCGCACCGATCGGTGCGGGTGCGGGACACATCAGTGCTGGTCGGGATCGTCATGAGAGCTGGTCTCCCTTCGTGGGCCGCTGCGCGCGGTAGGCGAGCGGGGTGGTGTCGGGCCGCCGTGGGGGCAGGCCGTTGTGCGCCTGCCCCTTGGGGCGTGCCGGAGGGTGTGCCGAGGCTCGCGGGTCCAGGGCAGCCCGCAGGGCTGTCGCGACAGCGACGCGGATGCGCCCTTCGACGCGTGAGGAGCACACCCGCACCCTCGGCCCGACAGCAGAGACGACAGCGCGGCGCAGCCGCACCCTCGGGTTCTCTGCCCGCGACGCGGTGGATCTACAGGCGGGGTTCGGCGTCGAGGTCGAGCAGCTCGCCGACGTCGTCGGCGACGCTGCGGGCGAGGTCGTCGATCCCGGCGTGCTGGTCGGGGTCGGGTTCGTGCTGGCCGGCGTCGCCGTAGGCGGCGGTCGTGGCCTGCTGGTAGCGGGTGTGGTGCTGGCGCAGGGTGTGGCGGGCGCGGGCGAGGCGCTCGCGGTTGTAGAGCGCGGGCACGCACTCGGGGTGTAGGTAGGTCAGCGGGGCGTCGGGGTCGCCGAAGACGTCGCCGGGGTTGACCACGTGCCAGACGTGGTCGCCGGGCTGCCAGAGCATCGGTTGGTCGCACCAGAAGCACCACATCTGGCCAATGTCGACGGTCCCGGCCGGTTCCCAGCGCAGCTGCGGCCAGGCGCCCACGGTCGGGTCGGGTGGCAGCGTGCGGCGGGTGGTCTCGAGGGTGTCCATCGCGGCCGCCGCCGCGATGGCCGCGGCCTGGGTCGGGTCGGACCCGCCGTGCACGTCGTCGCCGGGGCAGCGCTCGTCCTGGTGGGAGGTCATCAGCTGGTCCCTTCGATCAGTGGGTGACCAGACCGGGTGCGGTCAGGTCGTCGAGGGCGTGGCGCCAGTCAGGCCGGATGGTCGCGGCGTAGGTGCGCAGCGCCTGCTCGTCGACCGGGTCCGGGTCGAGCACGGCGACGCTGGGGGCGGGCAGGAACCGCAGCGCGTCCTCGCCGGCGACCTGGATGCCGATGCGCTCGCCGCCGTCGCGGGCGTAGCGGTCCGGGCCGATCCAGCGGACTTCACCGGTGACGTGGACGTTCTTCCCGGACCGGGTCAGTGACCGCACCTGGCGGCCCACGCGGGGTGCGGTGGCGCGTGCCTGCGCGACGGCGATCAGCTGCGGCAGCAGCCGGCGCCGGTACCAGTCCAGGGCTGCGTCCTGGACCTGCGACGTGGCGTCGATCGTGGCGCTGTTGTGGTAGGTCCAGCCGCGCGTGCTGGCGTACTCCCAGGTGGTGACCTGGTCGCCGTCCCAGACCACGGCGAGGAAGTCGCTGTCGTCGTAGCCGTTGGCCTCGTAGGTGGCCAGCACCGCGCCCACGTAGGAGCGCTGCGGGTCACCACAGGACCGACCACTGTTCTTGATCTCTGTGGTGCAGGCGGGCCCGCACACGGTGATGGACATCGGATACCTCCCGGGAGTGCGATCTGCCTCGTCAGCGCCGGGACGATCAGTCCTCGGCGGACGCCGCGGAGGCGGCGTTTCGGCGGCGGTGTCGGTCGGGGCGTGCCCGCCGGGGCGGGCCGCGGGGTCCGCGGTGCTGGGCACCGGGTCCTCAGGCGCTGGCGGCGAGCCAGCGGTCGAGCGTGCGTGGGCTGATGCCGTACTGCGCGGCCACCGCCACGCGCCGGCTGCCCTTCTCGACCAGGGCCACCGCGGCAGCCCGCCGGGCCTGCCTCGGGCCGTGCCCGGCAGCCGCCCGGCGCGGGCCACGCAGCCGCATGCGCCGGCGCTCGGCGTCGGTCGTGGCGCCCCACACCCCGACCGCACCGAGCTCAAGGGCCCGGGCCAGGCACGCCGCGGTCACCGGGCAGCGCCGGCACACCCGCCTTTGCCTTCTCGACCTGGCGCGCGGCGGGCCCGCCAGTGCTGACCGGGAAAAACAGCTCCGGATTCACCGCCCTACAGGGCAGGTCGTGGTCCAGGAAATCCATCTCTGCTCACCTCGCATCTCGGGCTCGGACAGGGCCCAGCCCCCTGAGGCAGGGGCCGGGGGAGGAGTGGAGACCGGGCGGGGCGCCGCCGCTGTGGGCTGGGCGCCCCGCCCGGTAGCCGCCCGGGGGTCAGGCGGCCGGCTGGGGAGCGGTGGTCGAGTCGGGGCGCTCGGCCCGGGGCTGGCGGGTGACCGTGGCCCGCGCGCGGCGCAGGTCGGCCCCGATGACCTGGGCCCGCAGCTCGGTGCGCCGGACCGGGTAGTCGGCCCCGGCGGGGGTGAAGGAGTTGTCGGCGAGCTTGCCGATCACGACCACCGCATCCCCGGCGTGCAGGGACTCTGCGGCGTTCTCGGCCAGCTCACGGAAGGCGACCACGTCGGTCCAGACCGGCTTGGCGTCGCGCCACTCGCCGCTCTGGCGGTCGTAGTAGCGGTCGTTGCACGCGATGGAGAACCGCAGCACCGCGTCCCCGGTGCGCTCGCTGTAGACCAGCTCGGGCTCCTTGCCGATGTTCCCGGCCAGGGTGATCTCGTTCATGGGGTGCCTCCTGAAGCGTGTCGGGCTGGTTGGTGACGCGGCCCTGCCTCAGCGCGCCGTGGTGGGGCCCGTCAGGGGCGGCGGGGGTTCGAGCTGGCCCGAGCGGGTGGGAACCGCCTCCGGCGGTCCGAGCCCCCGGCGAGGCTTGTCCCACCCGCTCGGTGTCGGCGCCGGTTCATCGCCGCGCACCCCACCGCGGGGTGCTGACCTTCGGGCGTCTCCACACCGAGCACCGACACCCTTCTCGGGAGGCACCCGGCGGCGAGCTCCGCACCGCCCACAACCGCCGACCGGACCCGTTGGTTGTTCGTGCGGTGGCGCTCCCTGGGGGCGCTACTTGGGATACCCAGCCTGGCCAGCGCGGTCCTGCCCCGCGTGATCGCGTCGTCGATGCCGTAGACCGTTGTGGTCTTCCCGCGGCAGCATGCGCCGGACCACGTCGAGCACCAAGTGCCCGACGGTGCCCACTCGCGCGGCGGCTGCGGAGCATCGCCGGGCAGGACCCGTACCCCCCGCCCGCCAGGGCACCTCAGCGATCTCGACCTCCCGCATGGCTGATGTCCCTGCACGAACGGCGATGGGGCGACACCGCGTGCGGTGGGCGCCCCCATCGGGACCAGTGGTCAGTGCCAGATGACGTCGCGGGCCTGGTCGCGGGCGAACAGGGCGACCTCGCGCAGGTCGCGGAGCCGGTCCTGCAGATATCCCGCTGGCCGGCCGCAGTCCACGACCGTGCCGGCCGCGTTGAGGTCCCGGACCGGGACGCCGGGATCGGCGGGAGCCAGAGCCAAGGCCAGTTCGACGCGGCCCAGCATCTGCTCGGCCGGTAGTTCCCCGACCAGGGGCGTGTCCCCGCCCGGCGCCGGGGGGCCGCCGGGCGGGGGCTCGTGCACGTCGTCGGCGCCGAGCTCGGCGACCAGCCCGAGCGCACGCAGCAGCAACATCGCGTGGCGAACGCCGACGTCCAGGCTCGGTTCGGTGTCGGTGCTGGAGTGCACCACCACGAACGCGCGGTAGGCGTGCTCGCCGCAGTCGGGGTCGGTGCAGAACCGGTAATGGTCCGCCAGACCAGCGAGGGCGGTCTCGTAGTCGGCGAAATAGCGCCGGTCCTGCGGCGGATGCGCGGCACACACGATGCGCGCGCCCCGCTCCACCGGGCCATCGGCCGGGGGAGCGGGCATGAACGTGACACCCACGGTCCTCACACCGTCCTTTCGATCCACCTGGGCGAGCGCAGCGGCCCACGGTGGTAGTCAGTTGGTCTCCGGGTGGGCCGTCTCGGAGCCGCGGGCGATGGCCAGCAGCACGTCCGGACCGGTGAACCAGGCGCGTATGACGTCGACGGCGTCGTGCTTGGCGAAGTGGCCGGCGAGGCGTTCGAGCCCGCCGGGGATCCGCCGGTGAATCTCGTCGACCAGGTCGTCGATCGGGTAGTCGAACCCGGTTCCGCCGTAGAGCTCGGCGTACTCGGCCAGCGCCAGCTGCTGGAACAACGACCGGTCACCGAGCCCGCGCACTGCGCCACCACTGTCGGGGGCGGGCCGCCGGTAGACGAGGCCGTCATTGAGCGCGACCTGCATCGGCGGGTTGTCCGGGAACTGCTCGGCCAGGTCGCTGGTGTCGATCGCGACCCGCAGCAGTGGTCCGGGCGTCCAGTAGACGCTGACCAGGACTCCGCCGACGCGCAGCGCGGGGCGTTCGTCGTCGCTGGTCTGGGGCAGGAACTGGGCCCCTCGGTTGAGCTGGTCGTGCCCCTGCTCGGTCTGGGTCATCTCGATCTCCTTGGTGAAGGGTGCGCACACACCCCGGGCAGGGCGGCGGGGCCGCCCTACCCGGGGGTGTCTGGTGGGTGCGAAGTCAGTCGGACTCGTCGTCCGGCTCCTCGCTGTCGGTATCGGGGTCTCCCACGTCCGGCTCGTCGCCGGCCTCGGCGATATCGGTCCCGGCGTCCCCGCCCTCGCCGTCGTCCGGGTCGGTCCCATCGGCGGGAACGGCATCGGGGTCAAGGGCCAGCTGTTCGACCTCGGACAGCTGGTAGCCCCAGTCGCGCAGCTGGGCGAGGTAGCGCTGCGTGGCCGGGTCGGCGTTGCGCCAGTTGCCCCGGTGGGTGCCGGCCTCGTAGCCGGCCAGCACGATCGCCAGCGACAGCATCGTCGCCCGGGCCGCGCTGGTGGTGCGGGCGGCCTCGGCGAGCGGGTTGACCCGCCCGCTGTAGTAGCCGCCCCCCTCCGGGGCGGCGAGCCCGAGCAGCTCGCAGGCCAGTGTGTGGCCCGACTCCATCGCCTTGCGCAGGGCGTGGGCGCCCTGGCCGAGCTCCGCGGCGACGTAGATCGCGGCGCCCTTGGGCGCGGCCTTCTTGGCCAGCAGCTCGGTCAGCCACTCGCGGCGTACGGTCTCCGCAGACGTCCACGCCTTGTTGTTGTCGATCACCCGCCGGCGCTCCAGGCGCGCCGTCTCCTTCTCCCGGGCCTCCCGGGCCGCGCGCTCCTCGTCGCTCTCACCCGCACCAGCTGCGGCGGTGCCGGTCTGGGCGCGCATGCTCTCGCGCAGCGGGGCGTGCCCGTAGGTGACAGGGTCCAGACACAGCCAACGGACCCGGGCCTGGTGGGCCTCGCCGTAGCGGCGGAAGGTCACCACTTCCCCGGCGTGGCCGGGGCAGCTGCGGTGGGCCTCCTCCTCGAGGACGGTCCCTTCCGGGTCCTCGTCGCTGGGCCGCAGCCGGTACAGCTCGGCCGCGGCGGTGTAGCCGTCGTCGTCGCGGTCGAGGACGGTCACCCCGGCCTCGGTGAGCTCGGCGACCGCGGCGGCGTGCACCTGCTTCTCGTCGCGCTCGTCGCGCAGCCGTTGCGCGAAGTGGGCGAATCGCTCCGGTTCCCGCACCGCGACGGTGGTGAGCAGCTTGACCGCCTCGTCGTCGTCCTCGAACTCGGCGATCACCGACATCTGCACCAGGTCCAGCTCGTAGCGGGCCCCGATCGCGGCCGCCCGCGGGCTCTGGGCGGCCTGGGTGGTTTGGCGGACCCGGTCGGCCTTGGTGCGGACGACTTTGGCGATCTCGGCCGGCTTGAACCCGAGCCCGAGCAGCTGCTGGTGGGCCGCGACTTCCTCACTGGCGCACCTGCAGTATTCGAACGCAGCGCTATTCCGCCGCCGGCGCGGCATCCCAGTCACCTCTGGTCGGCCGTCAAGTCGCGCTCGGCAACCTCCTCGGCCTCACGTCTGCGAGCCTGGACCCTAGTTGCCTCATTAGCTATATTGCCAATTCAGCAACTACAAGTGGAGGTTGATCGATGGCACCGCTGGGAACTCTGCGCATCACCACGGACGGTCGATGCGCACTGCGGTTCGAACGCCGACTGGCACACCCGCCGGAGAAGGTGTGGCGTGCGCTCACCCAGATCGAACATCTCCGCTGCTGGTTCGCGGAGGTCCTCGACTACGACCGAAGCCAGTTCGAGGCAGTACTCGGCGCCGAACTCGCCTTCGTCCCCACCGCCGAGCACGCCCACATCGGCGCCAGCCGAGGAATTGTCACTCAGGTCCAGGCGCCTACGCTGCTGGAGTACACCTGGGGAACCGAGACCCTGCGCTGGGAGCTGACCGCGGACGGGACCGGCAGTCGACTGGTCTTCACCAACATCTTCGACGACCGAGGGTTCGCCCCCGCGATGGGCGCGGGCTGGCACGCAGGTCTGGAGCGCCTGCACGACTACCTCGACGACCGTGACCCGGACAAGGCGGCCCTTGAGGTCGACCCCGCCGCATGGAAACAACTCCAGGCCGACTACGAGCACGCACTCGCATGACGTCTGTGGTCCAGGAGGCGTTCGCGGCCCTGGCCGAGCCGCATCGTCGCGCCATCGTCGAGCTGCTGCTCCGCGACGGCGAACGCCTCGCCGGTGACCTCGGCGGCCAACTCGCACTGACCCAGCCGGCCGTGTCCAAGCATCTGAAGGTGTTACGCGAAGCCGGTCTCGTCGAGGTTCGACACGACGCCCAGCGCCGCTGGTACCGCCTGCAACCGGCGCCGCTCTCGGAGATCGACGCCTGGCTCGCCCCTTATCGGCAGTTCTGGACCGACCGCCTCAACGCGCTCGAACAGTACCTGGACACCATGCCGAACGACCCCGACATGAAGGAGAACTCATGAGCGACACCCTGCGCACCGTAGGAAACCAGTGGGCGCTGCACTTCGAGCGGCGCCTCGCGCATCCCCCGGAGAAGGTCTGGCACGCCATCACCGGCCCGAAACACCTCAGCCAGTGGTACCCCTTCACCGCCACCGAGCTCGACCCGCGTGTCGGCGGGGTCATCCGATTCCGCGATGAGGAAGGTGCCGAGCTGCACGCCGAGATCACCGAGTTCCAGCCACCGAAGATCTTCGCCTTCCAGGAGTACGACGAACAGACCGGCACGCACGGGCTGCACTTCGAACTGGAGCCCGATGGCGAGGGATGCCGGCTGGTGTTCACCCACACCTTCGCCGACAAGACCTGGGCGACGGGGTTCGAGACCGGATGGACACGCTGCCTCGACGCTCTCGCCCGAGCGCTGGACAGGTCCGCCAACTAGATACAGCGCGGCGTGGTCGGACGGGCCGGTGGGTACGCCGGCCCGGACAGACCGCTGAGGCTGACGACCGGTACATCGCCGACCCTCAGCAGGTAGGTCGCACGCAATGAAGCAGATGGTGCAGTCGTCCAGCCGATACGGATGCGGGAAAGGATGCGGTCCGGTCAACGTCAGGGGTCGTCAGGTCGAACAAGCAGAACCGGCCGGCAGACGGATCGTCGATCACGATGTGGTTCTCGCAGATTGACACCGTGTCGGCAACGCACTTGCAGAACGCCGTGGGTATCGCAACTGCCTCGTCCCCACCAGCCGGCGGGCGTCCTGTCCGCGCAGGAGACACTACGAGCCGATCGCGCTGGTCGAGTCCGGACCGGCGGGCGGTCGGACGTGTCCATGCGCAGAGCCTCGCCCGTGCCCGGCCGCGCGAATGTCGCGGCGTAGTGATCGGTGTCGACATTCTCGGGTCGGCCGCCGGGCGAGGTTGTCCCGAGTTCCGTGGAACTTCGGTGGCGGCCCGTTGTTGATCAGGCGGCGCTGACGGTATGACCGTAGCCGTTGGGTCCGACATCGTCGGTCCCGACATGCTGTTCGAGCGCGGTCCGCAGCGTCCGCAGGTGCAGGTGGCCGTTGACTCGGCGGAACTGCTTGCCGGCCTCGACCATGCCCGCGGCGCACCAGCGCAGCGCCATCTGCCCGTCGCGCCAGCGCTTGACGTTGGCCGAGTGATCCCGGCAGATGGAGATCATCGACTCGATCGTTATCTTCAGTCGGGGGACTGATCGAGCCTGTGAGCTGCTGGTTTGCCTCGTGAACAGTGTCGCTGACGTGGCTGTTCACGAGGTTCGG
>NZ_JBZFLK010000042.1:0-27602 GCF_058448985.1 Pseudonocardia sp. DxW
GGGG
Organism: Pseudonocardia sp. DxW; assembly: GCF_058448985.1. Lineage (NCBI taxonomy): Bacteria > Bacillati > Actinomycetota > Actinomycetes > Pseudonocardiales > Pseudonocardiaceae > Pseudonocardia > Pseudonocardia sp. DxW. Next base: position 5 of record NZ_JBZFLK010000042.1, read on the forward strand.
TACTTCCTCGGTGCTGCCAACAGAGCCTTCCTTCCCAGTCCCTAACCATGGGACCAGTCTTCGAAGACTCCGGCGAAGCGGGGGAAGCTCATCTCGCGATCACTCATGGTGACTGTCGCTGCCGGGTGAAACTGACCCGGTCTGACCAACCGCTCGGGTCCAGGACGTGGGTAAGCGGGTCAGTGACCGAGGGGCGTGGTCAGGGATTGCGTGCCGAGGGGGGCTCGCCGCTGATGGCGCGCCAGGCCGCGTCGGAATCAACGGTGTCGGCGAGGTCGTGGTTGGTGAGTACGGCGAGCGCGTCGATGGCTGTCAGCCAGTCGCGGCTACGCCGGTGCACCTCGTCGCTGGGGTCGTATCGGTTCAGGACGACTAGCACCTCGTGTCCGGTGAGGGCTCGCGCGGCGAGGCGCACCTGGGACACAACTCCTAGGACAGGCTCGGTGACCAGTAGCACGAGGTCCGGTCTCACCCGCTGCGCCAGTGAGAGGGTGTCGCCGTCATGGGCGATTGGTGAGCACAGCCCGCCTGCGCCCTCGACGAAGCCGATGGCGACGTCTGAGGGCCAGTCGAGTTCGGCGACGAGGTCGTCGAGCAGGATCGGAGCCAGTTGTAGGGTGTCGGCGGCCATCGGTGGCGCGAGGGGTACCGGGTACCACCGGTGTGGCGGGCACACCGTGTCGGCGGGCGTGTCAGTTGCCTCGCCGAGCACGGCGGCGTCGGTCGCGGTATCACCGGGTGTGAACGACTGCGCCGGTTTGCGGGCCGCGACCTCGATGCCAAATGCTCGCAATCGTCGCGACAAGGCGGCGGTCACCCAGGTCTTGCCGACCTCGGTGCCGGTGCCGGTGACCAGGATGAGTCGGCTAGGTCGGGTCATGGAGCGCCCACCGGGTCAACCAGCCGAGATCTTGCCCAGTCTGCGCCAGGGCACCTGCCCTGATCAGTGTGGAGGTGTTGGATGTCCTCGTGGCCCATCATGATCCCTGTTGGCGCAGGGGCGCGGCCATGGCGTGGTAGCCGCCGTCGACGTGGAGGATCTCGCCGGTGATAGCGCGGGCGAGGTCGGAGAACAGGAAGCAGACGGCGTCGGCCACCGGGGTCGAGTCGGCTGGGTCCCACCGCAAGGGCGAACGGGTTGCCCAGGCGTCGAGCAGGGCTTCGAAGCCGGGGATGCCGGTGGCCGCCCGGGTATGGATCGGCCCGGCCGCGACGAGGTTGACCCGGATTCCGGCAGGCCCGAGGTCGCGTGCGAGGTACCGGTTGAGCGACTCCAGTCCGGCTTTGCAGACGCCCATCCAGTTGTAGACCGGCCACGCGGCGCTGGCGTCGAAGTCGAGCCCGACCAGGCTGGCGCCGGAGGGTGGGGCGAGCCGGTTCACCGCCGCGGCGAGCGCGGCGAGGGATACGGTGCTGGTCTGGAACGCCAGTCCGATCCCTTCGGGGCGGGCGTTGAGTAGGGGGCCTTCCAGGGCGTCGGCGGGTGCGAAGGCGATGGCGTGCAGGGCGCCGTCGAGTCTCTCCCACCGCTCAGCGATCGTTGCGGTGAGCCGGGCGGTGTCGTGGGAGGCAGTGGCGTCGAAGGGGATGACGTCGATGTCGCCGGTGAGCTGCGCTGCCGCCGCACGGGCCCGATCGAGATCGCGGGGGAGCCCGGTGAGCAGCACCTCGGCGCCGAGTTGTTGGGCGCGGCGGGCGACGGCGAAGGCGATGCTGTCGGTGGTGACGACCCCGGTCACCAGGATGTGCTTGCCGTCCAACACAGTGCGGCTCCTTCGCGGGGGTTGGTGTGTGCGGCCCGGCAGGCGTGGGTCGTGACCGCTTGGTGGACGTCGATGGCCCGGCGGATGCAGGGTCCGGTCGTGGCGGTGATTCCTTCGACAGGGCGGTCGGCGCTGGCGGCACCGCCGATGCGCCCCGCAGGCCGTGCCGCCGGCACGGCGATGGGAGAAAAGCCGGATCGCTCGCGTGACATGATGGTGTTTGCGTCGGGTGGGGCTGCTCATCGTGGGGTGGCGCCGACGAGCGCCCCCTGCGAGGCGCAGCCGACGAGGCGGCTGTACTTGGCTAGGAAGCCGTTGCCGGTCGGGGCAGGGGGTGGGTGCCAGCGGTGACGGCGTCGTTCGAGTTCGGCAGGGTTGACGTCGAGATCGATGGTGCGTGCCGGGATGTCGATCATGATCGGGTCGCCGTCGGCGACCAGCGCCAGCGGCCCGCCGGCAGCGGCCTCGGGGGCGACGTGGCCGACGCAGAGGCCGGTGGTGGCGCCGGAGAAGCGGCCGTCAGTGACCAGCGCCACCTGGTCACCCAGGCCGGTGCCGCGGACAGCGGCGGTGACGGCGAGCATCTCCGGCATTCCCGGTCCGCCGCGTGGGCCTTCGTACCGGATCACGATCACCTCGCCTGCGGTGAGGCGACCGCCTGAGACGTAGCCCATGGCGGCGTCTTCGTTGTCGAAGACCCGGGCTGTGCCGTGGAAGCGGTCGACGGTCAGGCCGGCCATCTTGACCACCGCGCCGCTGGGGGCGAGTGCCCCGCGGAGGATGGCCAGGCCGCCGTCGGGGCGGAGCGGGTCATCTGGCGTTCGGAGGACCGTACCGTCGGGTTTCGGGGCTGCGAGTTCGGCGAGGTTCTCGGCCAGGGTGGCTCCGGTCACGGTCAGGCAGTCGCCGTGGAGCAGTCCGGCGTCCAGCAGCGCGGCGAGCACTGCGGGCACGCCACCGACCTGGTGCAGGTCGGCCATGACGTGGCGCCCACCGGGACGGAGATCGGCGATGTGGGGGGTGTGTCGGCTGATCCGGTCGAAGTCGTCGAGGGTCAGGCGGACGCCGGCTTCGTGGGCGATGGCGGGTAGGTGCAGCGCGGCGTTGGTCGACCCGCCCAGGGCCATGACCACGGTGATGGCGTTCTCGAAGGCTTCGCGGGTGAGGATGTCGCGTGGGCGGATCCCGGCGCGCAGGGCGGCGACGGCGGCCGCTCCGGTGTCGTGGGCGATGCCGGGGCGTGTGGGGTCGATGGCGGGGGCGGATGCCGAGCCGGGCAGTGCGATACCGAGGGCTTCGGCTTCGGCGGCGATCGTGTTGGCGGTGTACATGCCGGCGCACGATCCGGCTCCTGGGCACGCGGCGCGCTCCAGCTCGTCGAGGTCGTCGGTGCTGAGCAGGCCGCTTGCCTGCGCGCCGACGGCCTCGAACACGTCCTGGATCGTCACCGGCCGACCCTGCCAGCTCCCGGGGAGGGAGGAGCCGCCGTACAAGAACGCCGTGGGTACGTTGAGGCGTGCGGCGGCCATGAGCATCCCGGGAAGGCTCTTGTCGCAGCCGGCGATGGTGACCATCGCGTCGAGTTGTTCGGCCTCCATGACACACTCGACCGAGTCTGCGATGAGGTCCCGGCTGGGAAGGGACGCGCGCATGCCGCGGTGCCCCATGGCGATCCCATCGGACATGGCGATGGTCGAGAACCGCATCGCCACCCCGCCCGCCTTCCTGACCCCGTCGGCCGTCGCGCCTGCCAGGCGGTCCAGGGCGATGTTGCAGGGTGTGAGGTCGTTGGCGGCCGCGGCCACACCGATCTGCGGCCGGGTGAAGTCCTCGTCGGCGAACCCGACTGCCCGCAGCATCGCCCGGGCCGGTGCTCGGGTGACGCCGTCGGTGACGATTCGGCTACGGTGACGCGGGTCCATGTCTTCTCCCGGCTTCGCTTGGTCAGCTCGGCCCTTCATTGGCCCTGGCCTCGGGTGAATGCGGGTTCGCCGTCGAAGGCGTAGAGTCCTTCGGTCTTGATCGGTTCGATGCCGTGCTCGACCATGCGGGCCTGGAGGGCGACGACCTCGGCGGCGGTGGTGGTCCCGCGCGGGTCGAGGAAGCGGCATCGCCAGTGGTCGGTGAGCAGGGTCTCGGGCGCGCCGCCTGGCCAGACCTTCTGTCCCCGGTTGGAGATCATGTCAAGGTGCAGGGGTGCGGCGAACGGACGAAGCTTGGCGGCGAGTTCGTCTGGGGTGGTGTCTGGGCTGTGGACGAACACGTCGACGCCGAGCTGGGTCTTGGCGGCAGCGGATCGGCCCGCGAGCTTGACGGTGATCGGCCTGTGCTGGGCGTAGTGCGTTGCCGGCAGCCGGGTGGGTTCTTGGCCGAGACGGTCGATGACCGATGCCGCGAACGCCGTGGTGCCGACCTTGGAGGTGCTGGTATCGGGCTCGTAGATGTCGTAGGTGTGGATGCCGTCTTCGATGGTCCGCAGCCAGGCGTTGTGGACTCGGCTCGCGACGTCGGCTTGTCCGATGTGGACCAGCATCTGTACCGCGGCCAGCAGCAGCCCTGAAGGATTCGCAACGTCTTGGCCGGCTCGCCGGGGGGCGGATCCGTGGATGGCTTCGAACATGGCGACTCGCTCGCCGATGTTCGCGCTTCCGGCGAGGCCGACAGATCCGGCGATCTGGGCGGCGACGTCGGAGAGGATGTCGCCGTAGAGGTTCGGCAGGACGACGACGTCGAACGCCTCGGGGGTGTCGGCGAGCTTGGCCGCACCGATGTCGACGATCCAATGCTCTGCCTGGATATCGGGGTAGTCGGCGGCGACCTCGTCGAACACCCGGTGGAACAGGCCGTCGGTCATCTTCATGATGTTGTCCTTGGTGAACGCTGTCACCTTGGTTCGCCGATAGGCTGTGGCGTACTCGAAGGCGTAGCGAATTACCCGCTCGCATCCCTGCCGGGAGATGAGCTTGAGGCACTGCACGACCTCGTCGGTCTGGCGGTGCTCGATGCCGGCGTAGAGGTCCTCTTCGTTCTCCCGAACGATGACGACGTCCATGCCAGGGTGCTTGGTGGCGACGAACGGTGCGTAGGCGACGCATGGCCGGACGTTGGCATAGAGACCGAACGTCTTGCGCACGGTGACGTTGAGGCTCTTGAACCCTCCGCCTTGCGGGGTGGTGATGGGCGCCTTGAGGAACACACCCGTGCGGCGGATCGACTCGAGCGCCTCGGGAGTGACGCCGGCGGGGTTGCCAGCCTGATAGACCGACTCTCCGATGGTGATCGTGTCGATGTCAAGGGCCGCGCCTGCGGCGTTGAGCACCGAAAGGGTGGCTTCCATGATTTCCGGACCGATTCCGTCTCCGTGGGCGACGGTGATCGGTGCGGATGTGGAATGCGTGGTCATGCTGCTCCTGAGACCGAGGACGTGACGGGACGCTGGATGGGCTAGGGGCGAGTCGTGGCGGTGCCGCGTGCGAGCCGGCATCCGGCGCTGGTCGTGCCGCACGGTCCACTGATGCCCTGCTCTGGGTCATCGATGTACCAGTGGGTCGCGACCAGGCGCGGGTAGCGGCTGCCGAGTTCGGTCAGGGTGGCGTGGACGGTGTCGCGGGAGTCGGTGTGCGCGAAGACCGGAAAGAACGCTCCCGGCAGGCTCGCTGCGGGCGCCGCGCCTTGCACCAGGACATCGAGGATCAGGCGCCGTCGCTGGTGGGGGTTGTGTGCCTCGCGCAGGGCGGAACCGTCCAGCCAGCACAGCGACCACAGCCCGGACACCGAGGAGGAGGTCCGGATCCCCACCGGCACTGCTGGCGGGCGCCCTTCCGTGGGGTCCCCGACGGCGCATCCGCAGGTCTGCACATGCTCGCCGCACGGGAACAACGTGGGCAGGTCCGCGTCAAGCTCGCGGCGGATCCAAATCCCGAGCAGGGCGTCCCGCTGAGCTGGATCGCCGCCGTAGCGCCGGTGGTGGACCAGGTAGTCGCTCGCCTGCTCGACGGCGACCTCGGCGTGGTCCACACTTGAGATCAGTAGAAGCGCGCTCATCGGGTACCTCTCTTTCCAAGCGGCTCTGTTACGTGGGGAGTTAGGACAGGTCGTTCCGGGTGGGACGCCGCCATCGGGTGGTGTGGAGCGGTCACGGGAGCGCCTGCCGGGATGTCGGTGCTGGCGTGTCGGTGCTGGGGTGCCAGGGCTGCCACCCGGTGGGGGTGTAGCGGTGCCACGGGTCGTCGGGCTGTTCCCGTGCGGCGAGTCCAATCCAGTCGTGGCTGAACATGTGGTGCAGCATTGTGTGGCGGGCGATGAGGGTGTCCAGCCTGGGCAGGGGTGCCTGCACGATGGCGAGCAGGCGTTGCGGTTCATGTCGGGCGTGGTGGCCGTCGGTGAGGGACTGCCAGGGCAGGCCGGGCTGGAGGTCACTGGTGTGGCCGGTCATGACGCCCAGGCCCCCACCGGTGACGTTGTGCAGGGTTTTGCTGCCGGCGCCGAAGGACTGCGGGTCGACGGTGGCGAAGTAGTACTGGCTGTTGATCCAGTGTGCGACGACGAGCGGCGCGGTGAGGATTGTTTCCAGGACGGTGCCGGTCGGGTCGAGGTCGGGATCGTAGTCGTGGAGGAACACGCGGCTGTGCAGGTCGATGCCGCGGGTGAGGGCGCGGGGCGCGATGAGGAAGGCGGCGTTGTCGGCGAGACCCCATTCCGGGAAGACCTGGGCCCAGTCACGGGCCCGGGCGCGGGTGTGGCGCGCCGCGTGCCGCGGGCGGGGCCGGGTGGGTGCGCCCGGCAGGATGGCGCAGCGTTCGGCGGCCAGCCGGGTGCCGGCCGTGCGGAGGTCGGCGGTGAGCCTGTCAGCGTCGCGGCGGTGGGTGGCGGGCAGGAGGTGGGTGTCCAGCAGGCGTACGGTGTCGGTGGTGGTGTCGTGTTCGGCCGGGACGAACCAGGTGTCGTCGGGAACGGTGATGCCGCGGTCGGCCAGGTGACGGCGGACCTGCGGATCGTTGAGCAGGGCGGCGGCCGTGCGGGCGTTGGGACCTCCGGGATGTCCCCCGCAGGCGCCGCAGTCCAGCGCGGCCTGGTAGGGGTTGTTGTCGGTGTGGGCGCGGTGCCCGCAGAACACGACCAGCCGCGCGAACCCGCGGGTCAGGCCCATCAACGTCAGGATGGTTTCGGCGGTCGCGGCACGCTCCTCGCGGGTGAGCGCCTCGGCGATGGAGATCTCGGTCTGCGGCTCGGGCGTGATGCGGCGGGCCCACCACGCGCCTGTGGCGCCGGCGGCACGGGGAGTGAAGGTCTTGGCCGCGGCCAGCGGCCCGGCCAGCCAGCCGGCGGCTTCGGCGAGGGCGAACGGCGCCAGCAGGTCGTCCTTGGCGGCGTGCAGGGAGTGCTCGGCGGCGGCGAGCACCCTGCGACCGGCCAGTGACCGCTCGGCCGCGCGCCGCCGACCAGGGGCGGGGTGCTCGGTGAGGGTGTGGCGAGGCGTGATCGGGCCGGGACACTGGGTGCGAGCGGCACCCCCGGCGAGGTCGCGGTAGCGCATGGCGACGGCGAAGAAACCGGCGAAGCCCAGGGTCTGGTAGCTGCCGAGGACCTCCAGGTGGCGGCGCAGTCCTTCGGAGCGGGGATCGATGCAGCACACCACCTGCGCCCGCGGTGGGGCTTCGGGCAGTTCGGGCTGGGGCCGGCCGAGGATGCGCAGCAGCAGCCGGCTCCGGTAGTGGTCCTCGTAGGCGTCCAGCCAGACCAGCGCCCGCTGCTGGATCGGCAGCTGGTCGAGCAGCTCCACCAGCTCGCTCCGTTGGGCGGCATCGGTGTCGGTGACTTCCAGCGCTCCCAACAGGTGGTAGGCCCGGTCGTGCGGGTCGACGGTGGCCTGCCGGGTGTCGAACCGGCTCGCGGAGGCCCAGGACCACGCTGTGCCGGGAGCGTGGGAGCCGGCGAGCGCGGCGGCTTCGACGGCCAACCGCAACGCGAGGTAGTCGACGAGGTCGATGCCGCTGTCGGGCCGCTCGCCGCGCCACCGGACGTGGGCGGCGAAGCCGGGCAAGCAGGCCAGGTGGGCCTGCAGGTAGCGGGTCCGCTGGTCGTCCGGGACACCGAGCGCGGCCAGCGCGTCCAGGATGGTGTGCTCGGCGCGTTCGGGCAGGTGCCGCAGCCGCGCCCGCACCGGCCGCGGCAAGGTTCCGTCATGGGCGGCCAGCGCCCGCCACGCCGAGTAGAAGCCGCGGTCACGACCCGGCATCCGCCAGGTGGACTGGCCTTCGTCCAGGTAGGCCGCGCACCACTGGATCGTGTGGGTGTTGAGCAGGGCGGCCACCTCCGGGGCCAGTGCTTCGGCCGCGGTGCGTGCCTGACGGCGCGGCGGTGGACACGCGATGCCCTGGTGCAGATCGGCCACCAGCAGGTCGACCGGGTCGTAGGCGCGGTTGCCGAGAGTGAGCGGGCCCCGCTGTAGCGCCGTGGGGTGGCGGCGGGCCAGCGCGGCGCGCAGGTCGTCGTCGGTGATCCGGCCGCGCTGCCAGGCGGCACGTAGCCAGGTCTCGTCTGGGGTGACTCGTGCTCCGAGCAGATCCGCGGCGGTGGTGGCCGCGTCGGCGAACGGGCGGTCCAGCAGGCCGGACAACGGGTTGACCGCGATGAAGTCCGCCAATGGCCAGGTCGGAGCCAGGAATCCGGCCGCGTCGGCGATCTCGGCGCGCACTGCCGCCTGCTGTGTGGCGACGTCAGAGACGGCATCGGGGGCGAGGTTGGTGGCGGGGCCGGTGGTCATGAGTGTGAACCCTCCTGCGCGAGCACGACGCGACAAGTGGCGGAACGTGCGACCGTGGAGAACAGGGGAAGCCACGCGTGCGGGACAGCCGGTGACTCACCTGTCATGGCGGCGACCCGCTTGCGCGGGATGCCGTCGAGCGCGTGGGGGCGAGTCACGCCCGAGCTCCTTCCAGTTGGGGAACCGGCCGCGGACGCGGTGTCGGTACCAGCCGTGGCGGGTGACCCCAGGCGGCGGTGTACGTGCGCTGCTGCCCGGCGGACAACGCCGCCACGTACAGCCGGTCGCGCCACCGGCCCAGACCGACCGCGGGTGCCAGGTGGAGCAGCAGCGCACCGGCCGCCAGCACCGCCACCACGGTCGCGAGAACCCAGGCCGAGACAGCGGCGGGCCCGCTTGCGGGCAGGCTCGGGGCCAGGAGCTCGGTGACCGCGCCCACCAGGGCCAGGTACCCGATCGCCACGCCCGGCAGCACGATCACCACCGTGACCAGCGCGCCGCCGGTCGGGTGACGACGCAGCCAGCCCCACGCCAGCCGCGCGGCGGTGGCCACGGCGAAGAGCGACAACGCGACGCCGCCGGCATGAAGGGGTAGCAACCAGGCCGCCACCCCGACCGCCGCGACGGCGGCGACCCCGGCGAGGACAGCGACCTGCGCTGCGCGGGCAGGAGCCAACCGAGGCGCGGGAGGAGCCGCAGTGTGGCCAGCGTGCCGCTGCACGGCCGACCCCGAGCCGAGGAACAGGGTGGCTTTGAACAGCCCGTGCGCCACCAGGTGCACCACCGTCGCGGCGTAGAGGCCGAGCCCGCAGGTCATGAGCATGAACCCCATCTGCCCGATCGTGGAGTGCACCAGCGCCCCTTTGATGTCGGGGCGGGTCAGCATGATCGCGGTGGCGGCCACGACGCTGGCGGCTCCGATGGCGAACGCCAGGTGTGTCGCCACCGGCGCGGCACCGACGATCGGCGACAGCTTCACCAGCAGCACCCCGCCGGCGTTGACCACGCCGGCGTGCAGCAGAGCCGAAACCGGGGTCGGTGCCGCCAGGGTCGCCGGCAGCCATCGGTGCCAGGGCAGCTGCGCGCACCGCACGGCCGCGGCGACCACCAGCGAACAGGCCACCACCGTGCCCACCGCACCGCCGAGGGCCGCGTCGCCCTGGTGGCGCAGGTCGAGATCCCCCCAGACCGTGACCGCGAGGACAACCCCAGTCCACAACGCGGCGTCCCCGGCGACGACGGCACGGGTGGTGCGCCGTGCGGCATCGACGGCCGAGGGCGCCGGCCGATACATCCCCACCAGACGGCACAAGATCACCCCGGTCAGCGTCCACGCCACCGCCAGGGTGACGAGAGTCGCCGCGGTCACCATCACCGTGGTCGCGGCGGTCAGCGCCCCCGCCGCGACAGCGAAGCGGGCCGCGGCCGGATCGCCGTGCAGGTAGCGGCGGGCGAACGCCTGGACCACGGCGCTGACCGTGCACACCAGCAGCAGAACGATCGCCCCGACGTGGTCGACCACCAGCCCGGTCCAGGCTCGCCCGTCCGGGTTGGCCAGCACCATCGCCACCGGCCCGCCGACTACCACCGTCACGGCCAGCGTCCCCGCCAGCGCGGTGGCCACCAGCGCCGCACCCGCACCCAACGCGGGCGCCAAGCTCCGTAGCCGCCGGATCGACCCGGCCATGGCCGCAACAGCGGGAAGGGCCACCAAAACGAGCAGCGTCACCCCTGTCACGCCGTCGTACCTTCCTGACCCGCGCGCGCCGCCGCGCCGCGCGTCGCCGGGGCTCCGGCGAGGTCGGTGGCGCGCGGCTCAGCACCGGTGCCCGCAGCGGGCTCGGGCGGCGAACCGAGGTGTTCCAGGCAATGCGGAGGCAACGCACGCCCGTCGAAACCCCCGATCCGCACCCGGACGAACTCGTCGTGGACCACGCAGTACAGCGACCGCCCCCGTTCCAGCTCCCGGGCGATGTAGGCACCCACGCTCTGCGCGGCCCCCCGCCGCACGCCCGGCGGGCTGGTGTCGATCACCACGTCCGGCGGCGGCGAGGCCCACCGGTGCGCCCAGCGCCGCGCCACCTCATCGGCCGCGCGCTCGCCGGTCAGTACGCCCGCCATCTCGGCGTCGACCACCGCGCCCACCTCCCGCAGCAGGTTCTCCCACGGGAGCGCCATCTCCTCGTCGCCCATGACACCCACCTCCCAAGCACGCTACCAATGACCTGTGTTCTAATACGCGATATGAATCATACGACATTGATGACGTGCTTTGGCAAGCGTGACATGCGTTACCCCCGACGAGGTACAGTTGCGGCCATGCAGGAGTGGACGTTCTTGACCAATCACGCCCACGTACTGCTGTGCGTGGTGCGGGATCCACAAGTTCGGTTGCGGGATGTGGCCGAGGTGGTGGGCATCACCGAGCGGGCGGCGCAGCGCATCGTGGCCGACCTCGTCGAGGCGGGCTACCTGGAACGCACCAGGGAGGGGCGGCGCAACCGGTACCGGTTGCATCCGGATTTGCCGCTGCGGCACCCGATGGACCGTGACACCGCCATCGGGCAGCTCGTGGCCCTGCTCACCGGCATCGACGCCCGATCCGGCAACCTCGTGTAATGCTCGCCGTGCACCCCTACGCGGGCGCACCGGTCGCGATGGCCACCCGACACGGCAAGCAGCGAGCCCTCGCTGCCGCCCTGGCGCGGATCCCCGGCATGCGGCTTGTGCTCGCCCACGATGTGGACACCGATCAGCTCGGCACCTTCACCGGTGAGATCCCCCGCGCCGGGTCGGCGGCCGAGACCGCGGTCCGCAAGGCGCGCCTCGCGATCGAGTCGACCGGCCTCGGACTCGCCGTGGCCAGCGAAGGCTCCTTCGGCCCGCACCCGGTCGCGCCAATGCTGAGCGCCGGCCAGGAGATCCTCGCCTTCCTCGACACGGTGCGGGACGTCTGCATCCTGGAGCGCCGAACCACACCGACGAACTTCAGCCACACCACGACCCGCCGCCTCGACGAGGAAACCGACGCCTACCTGGCGCGCGTCGGTTTCGGTGCCCACGCGGTCATCGTCCGTCCCCACAGCCCCGCCGACGTGCGGGCTCCAGGCCCCATCTGCAAGGGCATCCAGACCCGTGCCGACCTCGATGCGGCGATCAGCCGGTGCACCGCGCACTCCACCGATGGCCTGGCGCGACTGGAGACCGACATGCGCGCGCACGTCAACCCCACCCGCATGCGGGAGATCAGCGTGCTCGCCCACCAACTCGCCTCGCGTCTGGCCACCCTGTGCCCGGCCTGCGGCACCCCCGGATTCGGCCCGGTGGACCGCGAACCTGGTCTGCCCTGCGGCACGTGTGGCGAGCCCACCCGCCTGACCCTGGCAACGATCCACGGGTGTGCCCGCTGCCCGCACCGCGGCCGCCACCCTCGCGATGACGGCCAACGACGTGCCGATCCCACGTTCTGCGAATGCTGCAACCCGTAACCCCCGGACACCACCCCCGCAGACCCACCCGGCCGGCCCCAGCCACTGCACGTCCGAAGGAGCGTCACCACGATGATCCCCCTGACCGCCGCCGCGATCGCCGCGGCCACCGACGGTCACCTCGTCCCGGGGACCGACCCGTCGCTGCTGGTGACCGCACCCGCCAGCATCGACTCCCGCCAGGTCCACCCCGGCGGCGTGTTCGCCGCCCTCCCCGGCCGGCGCACCGACGGGCACTACCATGCATCAGCGGCCCTCGCCGCGGGAGCCGCCCTGGTGCTGGCCGCACGCCCGGTGCCCGCCCCTGCCGTCCAGGTCACCGACGTGACCCGCGCGCTCGGCGACCTGGCTCGCCACGTGGCAGACCGACTGCCGGCCACCGTGATCGGCATCACCGGGTCGAACGGCAAGACCACGACCAAAGATCTCGCCACCCAGGTCCTGGCACACCACGGCCCGGTCGCCGCCACAGACCGCTCCTTCAACAACGAGCTCGGTTTTCCCCTCACTGTCCTGCGCGCCACCCCCGACACCCGCTACCTCATCCTGGAAATGGGCGCCCGGGGCCGTGGACACCTCAGCTACCTGTGCGGCCTGGTCACCCCCCACGTCGGGGTCGTGCTCAACGTCGGCACCGCCCACCTCGGTCAATACCCCGACGGGCAAACCGGGATCGCCGCGGCCAAAAGCGAACTACTGACCGGGCTCCCCTCTGCAGACCACGGTGGGCTGGCCATCCTCAACGCCGACGATCCGCTCGTCGCCGCGATGGCCCCGCTCACCCCCGCCCGCACCCGCTGGTGGAGCCAGCGCCCCCACCCCAACGGCGTATACGCCCGAGATGTGCACGTCACGCCGCGCGGCCGGGCGTGCTTCACCCTGCACACTCCCGAGGGCACGGCACCCGTCACGCTCCGCCTGACCGGCCGGCACCACGTCGGCAACGCCCTCGCCGTCGCCGCCCTCGCCCTCGGCCTCGGCCTTGACCACCACACCATCGCCGATGCCCTGAGCGCCGCTGAACCCGCCAGCGGCGGGCGCATGCAAACCATCGTGCGGGGCGACGGGGTCACGCTCCTCCACGACGCCTACAACGCCAACCCCGACTCCATGGCCGCCGCGCTGACCACCCTGAGCACCATGTCCGCCCGCCGCCGGATCGCCGTCCTCGGCGAGATGGCCGACCTCGGCGACCACGCCGCTGGCGCCCACCACCACCTCGGCGTGCTCGCCGCACGCGCCGGCCTCGACGTCCTGATCACCATCGGCACCCGGACCGCGCCTCTGATCGCCGACGCGGCCGACACCGAGCACAGCACCCTCGACATCATCGCCGTTCCCGACAGCCAGGCCGCCCACGACGTGCTAAGTCGAATCCTTCGTCCCGACGATCTCGTCCTGATCAAAGCATCCCGCGCCGCCCACCTCGAACACCTCGTCGCCGCGCTCAGCAACCGCTGAGCAGCCCGGAGTCGCGGCCGTCTGGCTGCGCGACCCGGCCGCTCGGCGGAGCCGATCCGCGATCGCCAATCCGAGCCCGTCCGGGGTAGGAACCGAGGCCACCACGACCTCGCACTCATGCCGGTCGAAGTCACGGAGGAACTCGAAAAGCCGCCGCGCGTACCGCGCACCCGAGTCCGGCACCGCGATAACGCGCTGCCCGGCACACGCACCGGCACCGCCCGCGAACTCGGGCGGCAGCAGGACGCCGACGCGCCGGCCCTGCGCTGCCAGGTACTCGGCGTGGCCGATCACCTGGCCCGGCTCGACCAGGACAACCCGTGCCCTCGGCGCGTAGTGCGACGGATGCTGGCCCGGAACGCGTACGGCACTCCTCGCCCGCACCGGCACGGAGCAACCCAGTGCGCGCTCAAGATCCTCTCGTGTCACGCCGCCTGGGCGCAGTATCGCAGGTGCGCCGGTGAGGTCGACGATCGTGGACTCGACACCCACCGCACAGGGGCCGCCGTCCAGCACGTAGTCGACGTCGGCGCCCAACCCGTCGCCAACATGAGCAGCCGCCGTGGGACTGACCGAGCCGAAACGGTTGGCCGATGGCGCCGCCACACCGCCACCGAACGCCGTGAGCAGCGCGCGGGCGACCGGATGGTCGGGCACCCGCAGCGCGACCGTCTCCAGACCGCCGGTGACCGCGCGGGGAACACGGCGGCCCCGACGAAGAACCAGGGTCACCGGGCCAGGCCAGAAACGGTCAGCGACGCGGCGCGCCGCGTCGGGCACCTCCGCGACCCAGTCGGGGAGCTGACGCGCCCCGCTGAGGTGCACGATCAGCGGGTGCGTCGAGGGCCGCCCCTTCACGGCGAAGACACGCTCCACCGCGTCGACGTTCTCCGCGTCCGCGCCGAGCCCGTACACGGTCTCGGTCGGGAACGCGACCAGCCCACCCGCGCGCAGGGTGCCAGCAGCGCGTTCCACATCGAGTCCCACGCGCTCAGGCGCGATGCCTGGTTGATCCGACATCACCCGTTCACCCCTCACCACTGCAGTCTGACACACCACCGGCTCGCGCGATCACCGTTGCCCCCGCGCCGCCGGACCCATTTCGAGACCGGATCTCGTACCCTCTCTTCCCGATCAGCACGCGCGGCGCTCAGCCCGGGCAGCACGGGTGGTCACGTCACCAGCGCTCGCACGACGGGCAGCGCCTCGCCGATCACATAGAGCGACCCGGTAACTACCGTGAGCGTGCTATCATTCGCCGCCGCCGCGCGGCGCACCGCATCACCCACATCCGCCTCGACCGCGACCGATCCTGCGCCCACCGCCCGCGCGGCGGCGGCGAGCCTGGCGAGCGGCACCGCTCGCGGTGTCCGGGGCGAGGTGCAGATCACCCAGTCACCAGCCCCGACCCCCAGGGCACTCAGAAACGCCTCCGGCGCGCGGGTCCCGGTCATACCGACCACCACGGTGCGGGAGACGCCGTCGAACCGCTCCCGCAGCGCCCGTGCCAGCGCGGTGGCCGCTTCCTCGTTGTGGGCGCCGTCCATCAGCACAGGGCCGGGGGTGTGGACAAGCTCAAAGCGGCCCGAAGCCCGCAGCGCCCCGCAGACCGCCCGCACCACCTGGTCGGCCACCGGCCGGGCCAGCCACACCTCGGCGGCGGCCAACGCCGTCGCCGCGTTCGCCGCCTGCCACGGTGCCAGCAGACGCAGGAAAACGTCGTCATAAGTCGCCCCGGGCGTGAACAGCGACACCGTCCGGCCATCCGCGACCGGCGCGTCGGCGGCCACGCCGAAGTCACGATCCACGGTCACCACGCGCGAGGGGCGGCGGCCCAGGAACGGCGGGTGCATGGCCGGGTCCGCTTCGGCTAGCACCACGGTCGCGCCCTCAGGAACCGCGCCAGCCTCAGCCACGGCGTTGTCCCACCGCGTGTCACCGAAGTACTCGACGTGGTCGACGCCCACCGACGTGACCACCACCAGGCCGGCGCCGAGCGCGGCGGTCGCGTCGCCGCTGCCACCCAGACCGGTCTCGACCACCGCGACATCAACACGTTGGTCGGCGAACCAGCCCACCGCGGCCGCGGTCATCAATTCGAACCAACTGGGCCGCCCCAGCTCTGACGCGGTGCGCTCGTCCGCCACCAGCGGGTCGAGCACCGCCGCCAACTCGTCGTCGGTGATCGTGACACCATCGATGGTGATCCGCTCCTGCGGCCGGTGCAGATGAGGACTGGTGTACAACCCGACCCGCAGTCCACTGCCCGCCAGCACCGCGGCCAGGATCCGGGCGGTCGTGCTCTTGCCGTTGGTGCCGGCCACCAGGATCACCGGCACCCGCTGCTCGGGCCGGCCGAGCGTGCGCAGCAGCCGCTCGATGACCACGGTCGTCGGGGCCTGCGACACCACCCCACCAGCAGCGACCCCCACCCCCCGCTCATGGTCGACGTGACCGTCCAGCCACTGCCATACCCCGGCGCGCCTCACGCCACCGATCCTAGATCCACCCCCGATCAACCTTGACAGCCACATTCCGGCCAGTGACACTGCGTGCAGAGGGGAGTACTTCCCTAAGTGTCTGCCTGGTCAATACGGACACCCCATGGTGTCCCCGGGCGACCGCCCTCACCAGGGTGAAGGAGACCTCGAACGTCGTCCGTGCGCGGAGGTCTTCGTGCCCTTTCATCCCGTGGTGTCGTCTCTGTCCGTGGCCGCGCCCGCCGACTCGGTGGGGTCCTCGTCGATCGGGTCGCCCTGGTTGTGGGTCGCCAGCATCGCCGTAATACTCGGCCTCCTCGTCACCGATTTCGCCGTCACCCGCCGTCCCCACGAGGTGTCGATACGGGAAGCGATTGGCTGGTCGGTGTTCTATCTCACGCTGCCCGTCCTGTTCGGGATCTGGCTGTGGGCGGTGTTCGACAGCGGGCCGGCACTGGAGTTCATCACCGGCTTCGTGGTGGAGAAGTCACTGTCGGTGGACAACCTGTTCGTGTTCATGCTGATCCTGGCCGGGTTCGCGGTCCCGTCCCCCATTCAGCAACGGGTGCTGCTGTACGGCATCGCCGGTGCCCTGGTCCTGCGGGGCATCTTCATCGCGGCGGGCGCGGCGCTGCTGCAGGCAGGGCACCTGGGCGTTCCTCCTCTTCGGCCTGATCCTGCTCGTGTCCGCGGGCAAGATCCTGCACGAGGTGCACACCGGTTCGGCCTTCGCGGGCCGCGACGTATCCCAGATGCGTATCGTGCGACTGCTCCGCAGGTTCATGCCCGTCACCGACGACTACCGAGGCACCCGGCTGACCGTACGGGAGCACGGACGACGCGCGCTCACGCCGCTTGCGGTGGTGGTCGCCGCGGTGTTCGTGACCGACGTGGTGTTCGCCGTGGACTCGGTCCCCGCGGTCTACGGCATCACCGCGGACCCCTACCTGGTATTCGCCACCAACGCCTTCGCGCTGCTCGGCCTGCGCGCGCTCTACTTCGTGCTCCACGCCACGCTGGCCAAGCTCGTCTATCTCAACCACGGCCTGGCGGTCATTCTCGCGTTCATCGGTCTGAAACTGGTGTTGCACTGGGCCCACGGAATCTGGCCGGCCACCCCGCAGATCCCCACGCCGGTCTCCCTCGCTGTCATCGTGGCCATCCTCGCCGTCGTCATCGCGGCGAGCCTGCGCACCCGCCGCCGAGCCGAGCAGCACGTGATTGAGGCCGAGCAGCACGTGATTGAGAAGGACTGACCATGTTCACCATGCTCACCGGATTGCTCATCGACATCGCTGTCACGGCACTCATTCTGCTGGCGTTGGTCATCACCTGCGCAGCGTTGGTGCCGCCCCGCCCGCCACGATGAACACACGCCGTCCCGGGTGGCGTGTCAGTGTGGGGTGCGAAGCGAGAGGGGCGCTGGTCGTCGCGAGGTCCTGTCCGCACACCGCCCGGCCACGCCACGTAGCCCTTGCCAGGGCGTGCTTGGTGGTGCTGGCGTCGGTGGCGTGAGGTTTCCTGGACCCGCGCGGTGGGGCGGCGGGTGCCTGCGCCGGATCCGGGTCGGCCAGATCGTGTTGACGACGCGGGGCTTGGTCGTTGAGGTACTCCCCCTCAACGTCGAGAATGACGAACTGTGGTTCGTTTACCAAGGGTGGCGAGTTATCCGGTGCGGCGACGACGCGGAGGAGTCGAGGCGCCGTCAGCCGAAGCATCACGAGCATCGTCAGGGGTGGCGGGACCGACGGCGGTGATGAGGTCGGCGATGCGGTGGTGGGCTTCCAGCGGGTGGCGCAGATGGCCGTCGGGGTTGATGCGGTAGTGGTTGCGGCGGCCGACTTTGGTGCGCTCGATGTAGCCGCCCTGGATGAGGTCGGTGAGGATGAGCTGGACGGCGCGGGTGGTGATGCCGACCTTCTGGGCGATGACGGGCAGGGTCTGGTGCGGGTCGGCGGCCAGGCAGAGCAGCACGTGGGCGTGGTTGCTCAGGAACATCCACGACCCTGGCGTCTGCGACGCGGCGGCGTCGGCCGGTTCCGCACCAGCATCCACCACGCCAGAATCCACCGTGCCGGAGTCGGTGGGATCCGAGCCCGCTGGGGTGGGGAGGGCGTGGTCGGGTGGGGGTTCGGCAGGCCGCATGGGGCCGACCATAAGGCATTCCTTCCACTCTCGATGCCGCTGTCGGCGCGGGGTCCGGATCGGCGGGGAGCTGCTCGACCGGGTGTGATCAGACCAGCATCGCGTCGGGCAGGGTGTGCTCGTCTGCGCGGCGGATCCGCAGCCGAGGTTGAGTGAGGCCGAGCAGGTACTGGCAGGTCGCAGGCGTGAGGAGCTCGGCGCGAGGATGGGCGGGCAACACGAGCACGTCGGCGTCGTGCACTCGGCACAGTCGCAGCAGGGCGGCGGCCACGCGCCGATGCCGGCCGCCCGGCCCGCGACGGTGATGCCACGCGGTGGTGTGGATCCGCACGCCCCGCTCGGCCAGCCCGGATGACGGGAGCCGTGACAGCGCGGGAGCGAGCGCCGCGGCGGTGACCTGCTCCCGGCGGACCTGCTGCCAGGCGATCAGCCGCGCGTTGAGCGTGAGCCCCGGCGGCGGGTGCAGCACGGCGAGCACGAGGTGGCCGTGGTCGGCGATCAGTTCGACCGCCGCGGGCAGCTCGGCGGCCGGCGCGGGATCGGTGGCGTCGACGACGCAGACGAGGGTTGTGCACTGGGCGGGCATCAGCGGACCTGCTTTCCACGGCACGGATCGAGGAGGCCGCGCGCTGGCCTCATTTCCAGATTGACGAAGTACGGTTCGCCAGTCAAGCCTTGACAGGCGAACCGTATTTCGTCATTCTGGTGGTGCGGAGGGGAGTACCCACCACGTCCGGGATCGTCATTACGGCAGTTCGATGGCTGCCCGGTCCCGGCGCCACCGGACCCAGCGCACGTGCTCTGGCGGTTGGGGAGACCTCCGGTTTCACTCGACGTGACCGGAGGTGCTTGACTGTGGTTGTTCCGTTGTGGGCGTGGGCCGCGGTGCTCGGCGTGATCCTGGTGATGCTCGCGATCGACCTGTTCGCCCACCGCCGCGCACACGTGGTCGGGGTCCGCGAGGCCGCCGCCTGGTCGGCGGTGTGGGTCGCGCTCGGCCTCGGGTTCGGCGCGATCGTGTGGTGGGCGTGGGGCAGCGAGTTCGCCGCCCAGTACTTCGCGGGCTACGTGATCGAGAAGTCCCTCGCGGTGGACAACGTGTTCGTCTTCGCGATCATCTTCGGCTACTTCGCCGTTCCCCGCGAGTACCAGCACCGCGTGCTGTTCTACGGCGTGCTCGGCGCACTGGTGTTCCGGGCGGTGTTCATCGCCGCGGGCTCGGTGCTCATCGCGTCCTTCGCCTGGATCCTGTACGTGTTCGGCGCCTTCCTGGTCGCCACCGGTGTCCGGATGGCCGTGCACCGCAACGAGACCATCGACCCCGACCGCAGCGTCGTGCTGCGCCTGTTCCGCAAGGTCATCCCCACCACCGAGGAGTACCACGGGCAGAAGTTCCTGGTGCGCCAGGCCGGGCGCTGGGTGGCCACCCCTCTGTTGGCGGTGCTGGTGCTGGTCGAGGTCACCGACATCGTCTTCGCCGTCGACTCCATCCCGGCGATCTTCGCCATCACCCAGCAGCCGTTCCTGGTGTTCACCTCCAACGCCTTCGCCATCCTGGGCCTGCGCGCCATGTACTTCCTGCTCGCCGACCTGATGCACCGCTTCATCTACCTCAAGCTAGGCCTCGCCCTGGTGCTGGTGTGGGTCGGCATCAAGATGCTGCTGCTCGACCTCTACAAGATCCCCACCTGGTTCTCGCTGGCCGTGGTCGCCCTCCTGCTCGCCGTCGCCGTCACGGCCAGCTGGATCCGCACCCGCACCACCCCGGCCACCCCAGCGGCTGCCTCTGCCGATTCGCTGGCCGGTGCGGAGCCCGACACGGTCACGACCGAGCCAGCCCAAACCGGGGCGGCCGCAGCCGAGACGGCCCCGTCCTCGCCCACTGGCCTGTCGACGCGCGACTGACGCGCGTCGACCGCCCCGGTGCCGCCCACCGCTCACTCCCCCCACCAGCGGTGGGCGGCACCACCCCACAGACCCAGCCCATCCGGAAAGGAACCCGCTCATGCGCATCTCGACTCGATGGACCTCTGTGCTGCTCGGCGTGGGCGTCGTGGCGGCGATCAGCGGCTGCGGCGCTGTCCAGCAGGCCGGCGACACCGCCGGTTCGGCCGCGGACACCGTGACCGGCGCGGTCGCCGCCGCCGAGGTGTGTAGCGACGCGCTGGCACTGGTCGCCAACCCGCCCGACCTCAGCGCACCGCAGGCCGCACTGGACCAGGCGCACACCACCGCCACCGAGCTCACCGACCTGGCCGCGACCACCAGCGACACCGACATCGGCCGCGCCATCACCGACCTGGCCGCCACCCTGCAGACGGCCACCCTGGACACCCTCACCAGTGCTCCAGCCGCCTGGCTGCAGACCAGGGCCGATCAGGCCGCCGCGCTCACCACCGCCTGCGCGCCCTGACCAAGTAGGGTCACGGGCACGACAGGAAGCAGCCCGTGATGAGCACCGTCGGCGACCCCGCTGAACGTTCGTCGGTCGTCCCTCCCTTCCAGGTGAGCGGCCCACTCGCAGGCGAGGTCAGGTTGTCGAGAGCTCCACCCCAAGCTCCTGGGCGAGGGTTTCCTGGGTGAAGCCGAGAGCCTCGCGCCGTGCTGCGAGAGCATCTCGTCGTATCGCCATAATCACTCCCAGATTCGCTAGCGCACCCACGCTACCCGGCGTTGATCGGACCTGATCAGCGGCCATGTCAACGACGAAACGGCGGACGTTCACGTCCGGACGTGCGACCCAGACCGCCCATGAAAACGCCAGAGCGGGATGGTGCTTGGGACGATCTGTGCTTGTCCGCAGGGGCCGCCACCAACTAAAGCCCCGCCCGACAGGATCAGCGCGCCTCGACCGCGTGCTCTGCCGCGAGCCTGCGCACATACGCGCGGATTCGGTCGCGATCCTCGGGGAACACGCTCTCCCACGATTCGTCCAGGTCGACCCACTTCGGCGGCTGTCCCTTCTCCCCGCCGAGTGGCGCGTCGCGGTTGATGACGGCTCCGTAGGACAGGCTCAGCGTTGGCGTCCAGTCGGCGCGGAAAGAGCGGACAGCGACGGCCGCCGGCACTGACAGCAGCTCGCCCAGCAGGCCGGTCTCCTCCAAGAGTTCACGGGCTGCTGCGGCTCGAGGCGTCTCGCCTGGCTCGACGGTTCCGCCGGGTGTTAGGAACAGTTGGCGGTCTCACTCTTCTGCTGTCTCAACTGGCGCGCACGTCGAGGGCTAGGGCGTGTCTGACAATGTCTTGGTCCAAGTGATGACGGCGTGGAGAACGACCGCGCAGCGATAGACGATGGCGAGTTTGTCGTAGCGAGTTGCCAGGCCACGCCATTGTTTGAGCAGGGCGATGCGCCGTTCGACAACGTTGCGGCCGCGATAATCGACCGCGTCGAGGGTGGGCGGACGGCCGCCGCGGGAACCGCGGCGGGTGCGGTGCCCGGCCTGGTCGGCCGGCTCGGGGATCACCGCCGTGATGCCGCGATCGCGCAAATGCCCCCGGATCGCTCTCGAGGAATAAGCCTTGTCGCCGCGGACACGGTCGGGCCGGGTCCGAGCTCGACCACGTCCGAGGCGAGCGACACGCAGTTGCCGCATCAGATGCGGAAACATCGGCGCGTCCCCGGCCTGGCCGGGCCCGACTAACGTCACCAGCGGGCGGCCGTTCCCGTCGACGAGATGGTGCACTTTGGTGCTCCAGCCGCCACGAGAGCGGCCGATCGCGTGATCAGGCGGCTCGTTGTGCAGATCCGTGTAGTTCGACCCAGCCCCCTGTGGGGCGGGTGATGTTGGTGGCGTGCTGATGCGCACGCGCGATCGTGGAATCCACCGACACCGACCACTCCACCAGGCCGGCCGAGTCCGCAGCAGTCAGCAGACGTTGCAACACGGTGTCCCAGGTGCCGTCACCGGCCATCCGGCGGTGCCAGGTCCAGATCGTCTGCCACGGGCCGAATACCGCAGGCACATCCCGCCACGCGATCCCGCACCGATACCGGTAAATGATCCCTTCGACCATCGACCTCGCATCCGAGAACGGTCGGCCCTGCTTGCCGGTACGCACCGGAAGCAGGTCCTCGATCAACGCCCACTGATCATCTGAAAGCAACTGGAACCGCGACACCCGAACAGCATCTCAACCACCCGCCAACACCATTGTCAGACACGCCCTAGCTGCGGCGTCGACATCATCTCTTCGGTCCGTGCAGGACGCGTTTGGTCTTGGGCAATTCGATGTGCGGGCTGACGCTGCTTCGTTCAGCGCGTGAATTTCGCTGGCGCCGTTGGTCATGAGCGGGCGCCGCTCGCGCAGGCGGCCCATCCAGACGTCGCCTTACTATGGATGCCCGAGGAAACATCCGTCGCCAGCCGCCATCGGCTTGCCGATGCATTGGCCCGGTTCGACTTCGGTCGTGGGCGCCGGACGGTCGGAGGGGGCATTGTTCGCAGGGAGGGAGTGTGATGTCGATGGCCGCCGCACCAGTCCGCCGGGTGCTGGTCGCCACCGATTTGTCTGAGCAGGCGGGCTTGGCTGTGCGGAGGGCCGCGCAGCTGGCCGCCGAACGCGACGCCCGGCTGAGCGCCGTCAATGTGCAGCCGGCCGGGTTGAACGAGGAGCTGAGCGAGTTCGCCCACGCCCGCCTGCGCTCACACCTCGACCGGTTCATCACCTCCACGGTCACGGAGGCCGTCGTCCGCCACGGTCACGTGGCTTACGAGATCCTCGCTGAGGTCACTGATCGCGACGCGGACCTGCTGGTCGTCGGCGCGCATGGCGGCCACCGGCTGACCAGCCCGGTCCTGGGCAGCACTCCCGGCAACCTGGTGCGGGCGAGCCCGGTTCCGGTTCTGGTGGTCAAGAGTCCACCCGATGGGGAGTACCGCACGGTCGTGCTCGCCGTCGATAGCACAACTGTCTCGGCAACGGCGGCGCACACGGCGGGCGCGCTCACGCCGTACGCGGACCACATCGTCGTGCACTTTGCCGTAGTTGTCGGCGAGACGTTGATGCGCATGCACGGCGCCAGCGAGCAACACTTGGCCGAGTTGCGCGAGGTGAGCACCGAGCAGGTTCGCGTCGATATCGAGCGCGTGGCCGCCGAGCTGACGCCCGCTGCGTCGCGGGTGGTGATCGCGTCCGGGCGTCCGCAGACGCGTTTGCCAGAGCTGAGCCGCCACCACGCCGCCGATCTGGTCGCCGTCGGTACCGGCGCCCGCTCGTCGCTGGGCTACACCCTGCTCGGCAGCGTTGCCCAGCACGTGTTGCGGGACGCGTCATCGGATGTGCTCGTCGTGCCGGCCAGGAAGGACTGAACTGGAGCTGCACGTGTTCCCGCTATGTTGCGATCATCCTGGCCATCGCCGCCTGTGTGGGCGTTGCCTGATCACCGCTCATTCTCCGCGGGCCCAGGTAGTGACGAGTTTGGAGGCGTCGGGTTGGCGGGGGATCGCGACGATGACGAGGTCGCCGTCTCGAAGCCGGGTGCGTGGGGTGGGGATCAGTGTTCGTTTGCCGCGCATGATGGCGGTGATGAGTCCGTGGGGTGGGGTGATGTCTTTGAGTTGTTTGCCGGCGATGTGTAGGTCGGGGGTGACGCGGACTTCGATGAGTTCGGTGTTGATGTCGCCGATGGGAACATCCTCGGCCACCGAGGTTGTTGTAGGGGACTCGCCGCGTAGTCCAAGCCAGCCCGCGACGGTGCTGATGCTGACGCCCTGTACGGCCGCGGAGACCAGGACCACGAAGAAGACCATGTTGAAGATGAACGGGCCATCGGGGTGGCCGGCGACGAAGGGGAACGTGGCGAGCACGATCGGCACCGCGCCGCGGAGTCCGACCCAACTGGTGAACAGCAGTTCCTGCCATCGGTACCGCAGCCAGCCCAGGGTCAGCAGGACCGCGATGGGGCGGGCCACGAACACGAGCACGAACACCACGGCCAGCCCGGGAACCACGACCGACGGCAGTTGTGAGGGGAAGACCAGCACGCCGAGCATGAGGAACAGCCCGACTTCGGCGGTGCTGGACAGTCCTTGGTGGAAGGTGCGGATCCCGCGGCGGTGCAGCGGGACCCGGGCGCCCACCACCAGCCCCGTGACGTAGACGGCGAGGAAGCCGGAGGCGCCCACCGCCGCGGCGGCACCGTAGGACAGTCCGGCGACGCCGAGCGCGAGGACCGGATAGGCGCCTTCGGGGCCGAGGTTGGGGCGCATGAGCATCCAAGTGCCGGCGAGGCCGGCCAGTGCGCCGACACCGAGGCCACCGCCCAGTTGCAGCAGCGCGAACGTGACCCAGTCGCCAATTCCGGGATCGGCACGCCAGGTCTCGATCAACCCGATCGTGAGCATGATCGCGATCGGGTCGTTCGCACCGGATTCGACCTCCAGTAGCGAGGCCAGTTTCCGCGGCAGCGGGGCCCGGCGCAACATGGCGAAGACCGCAGCGGCGTCGGTCGAGGCCACCACAGCGCCGATCAGGAACGCGGTCAACAGCTCCACATCGAGCAGGAGATACGCACCGCCACCCACCACGCCCGCGGTGATGAGCACGCCGACGGTGGCCAGCAGTGAGCCAGGCAGCGCTGCCTGCCGCAGATCACCGGGTTTGGTGGTCAGCCCACCCTCATACAGGATCAACAACAGCGCTATGGTCCCCCCGATCTGGGCGACACGCGGGTCGGACAGACTGACCAACGCGAGCCCGTCGTCACCGATGACCATGCCCAGCACGAGGAACAGCAACAGACCGGGCAACCGCAGCCGGTTGGCGAACCCGGCCGCGAGAACACCACCCACCAACAGCACCGCAACCAGCAGGATCCACCAGTCGGCAGGTAAT
Source organism: Pseudonocardia sp. DxW (assembly GCF_058448985.1). Lineage (NCBI taxonomy): Bacteria > Bacillati > Actinomycetota > Actinomycetes > Pseudonocardiales > Pseudonocardiaceae > Pseudonocardia > Pseudonocardia sp. DxW. Next base: position 24,942 of record NZ_JBZFLK010000042.1, read on the forward strand.
TGAATGCTCATAGCTCCACGGTTTCCGGTGTCCACATACGATCACGACCCTACCCAACACATCAGGTCGAATCGGGCAAATGGTGCAGGTCGGAGGCTGTGATGGCGGACGATAAGCATGTCGTCTCCCGTGTGCTGGTGCCATTGGACGGCACCGACGAGGCGCAGCGGGCACTCCTGCCCGCACTGCGGGTTGCCCAGACGCTGGATTGCCCTATCGAGCTGGTCACCGTCTACGACCCGGTCAACGGACGCTGGGCCCGTGACCTCGACGACATCGCCGAGCTGTTGCCCTACGACCAGGTCGAGGTCGCTGTCGTCGGCGCCGGATGGCCGGGCGAGGTGATCGCCGACATGGCCGGCGAGAACCCCGGAACCCTGATCTGCATGTCGGCGCAACACCGCGACGAGGTTGATCGTCTCGTCCTCGGCAGCGTCTCCGCGCATCTGCTGCGCACCAGCCGTGCGCCGACCCTGGTGGTCGGTCCCGGCTACGAGCTTTCGCGACTGCCCCGCCGCTATGAACGTCTCGTGGTCTGTCTCGATGGCTCCGACCGTGCCGAAACAGCCCTCGCCGTCGCCACCACGTGGGCCCGCCTCTTCGCTACCGAGGTCGAGCTCGTGCACGTCGCGTTTCCGAGAGAAACCCCGGGAAACCTGGAAGCTCTCGGAGCGGGCCTGTCCCGAGCTGTCGACGCACTGGCCGATGACGGTGTTCAGGCCAGTGCCACCCTGCTCACCGGCGACAATCCCGCCGCCAGTATCGCCGAGCTGCTCCAGTCCCGCCCGGCCACACTCGCGATCACCGCCACACACGGGAGTACCGGGCTCACCCGACTCCTGCTGGGCAGCGTCACCACTGAACTGCTCACGCGCAGTCCCACCCCCGTCCTGGTCGCTCCCGTCACCTGAACGCATCTCCCCAGGGCAGCGGTGATCAACATGTCCGATGCCCGTGTCAGTCGTACCCTGAAAGGTGGCTTCAACCGGCGATCGGGACCGGAGGAGGTCGCCCGGCATGCCCGATACCTCCATGTACCTGTTGCGGCTCGCCCGGCGTCTCCGCCCGGGGCGAAGCCCTGTGGCGCGAGGCTCCGACCGAATCGAGGCCGCTGCTCTCGTGATCGTTGTGCTGCTGTCGCTGCTGACCATCCCCGTTGTCGTTACTCACGGGCAGCGCAGCTACGCACACAACCGCCAGATCGCCGAGGAAGCGATGGCCAGCCGGTACGAAACCACGGCCACCCTGCTCGCCGACGCCCCATCGAGACCCCGAGCTGGGCGCGGGCCAGTCAGTGAGAACGGCACGCGCGCGCAGGCCCGGTGGACCACATCCGAGGGCATCGAGCTCACGGGGGCTGTCCCGGCCAGTTCCGGGATGTCCGCGGGCAGCGAGGTACCGATCTGGATTGACACTGCTGGCGAGGTGACGTCGTCACCCGCCACGCCGCAGGACGCCGCCGGTCATGCCGCAGCCACCGCCATCGCTACCTGGCTGATTGTGGTCGGCGCGTTGTCGGCCGCCTTCTGGCTCCTGCGGGCAGGACTTGACCAGCATCGCTACGCCCACTGGGCACACGAGTGGGCACGCCTGAACACCGGCCACGGCCCGCCCTGAACGCCCCAACCGCGACGACGGCGCGCGGGCCGCGTCTAACCCCAGGACAAGGTCGTGTACCAGAACGTCAGCACCGCACCCGGCCCGAGCAACACACAGAGACCAATACCGCCGTAAAACGGCTTGTCCTTCACGAGCATCGCCACCATCAGCACGGCCGCGGCCACGAGCGAAATGATCAACAGTGCCAGCACGACAACAGACATGTTTCGGTCCTCCAGGAACCAGGGGTAGAGCCGGATAACGCCGCCATCCGCCCAGCACATGGCGGGCTGAACGCACCCAGGACAGTGGTTAAGAGAATTACGGGATCACCGGCCCGCTCTCGATGGGGCCAGGCAGCACAGTCACGTCGCAGAATGCGCGCAGCAGCGACGTGAACAGCGTCAGGCTTGGATCGTTCCGTTCACGCGGACCGGGGGCGCCCGACACGATTGCCGTGTCGACGCCGCAGCCGCTATCCCTCCAGCGCCGACCTTGCCGGCCGAGCATCGCTGCAGGGAGCATCCACGGTTCGTGCCCGGGCCCACAGCCCAGCAGGTCTCCGGTAGCGCCGTGGCCAGCACATGTCGCGCCGCCTCCGACAGGTGCGGCCGGTCATGAAGACCTTTGTCCGGCGACGGCACAGGCGACGCGGATTCGCCAATCACCGACACCGGGTGCTGCCCGGCAAACCCGCCGTCGGTGCTGTGCGCTGGAGCCGCACTCATCCCGAGCAGCATCACCAGCAGAGCAAGCACGAGCCCGAATCGGCCCATCCTCGCCCGTGCCTGCACCCGACCGGCTCCTCAACAACGAAACATCCTTGGCCGACACACCCTACGGGCAACGTCAGAAAAGTCGAGGCGCACCCTCACAGGCTGGTCCAGAAACATCCGGCGGAGCCTCACAGCTCAGCCTAGCGCCGCGCCACAGACACAGACCGGCCCGCGGCCCAGCGTGCGTAGACTGAAGCGCCCCGGGTTCAGTGGAGGCCGGGTTCTCCCGAGCGTTGCTTGTCTCGGGTCTGTCGGTGAGCGTAGTAGTTGTTCTCGTACTCGACCG
>NZ_JBZFLK010000043.1:0-25168 GCF_058448985.1 Pseudonocardia sp. DxW
CATGTCTTCGCAAACACGATCATCGCAGGTCAGCGGGCACCTATCGTCATCTCCCCACCGGCAGGCCCGTCGCTACTCGCGGATTCGGGTCTGACGCGGGTAGATCACGGTGATCAGGGATCGGCGCCGGCTTCGGGTGCGCGTCGGCGTCGTCCGCCGCGCTGCTGTTCGCCATGTCCAGCGACAAGACCCTCCACCAGGTCCGGCGCCGCCTCAAGCCGCTTGACAACGCCATAGGCCCCAAGGGGTAGGCCTCGGTGTGGCGAGCCAGCGAGCAGCACGCTCAGGGGCGACGACAGCGCGGGATAGGTCATCATGTACAGGCGGAGAACACGGGGTCACTTTGGCCGGCCCGACGGCACGGCGAGCAGTCCCGGGTCGAGGGCAGAGCGCGCGGCGGCCGACGCCGCGACCGCCTCGACGATCAACGCCGCGTCCTGCTCGCGGCCCTTGGGGATCTCCACGGCTGCGCTGTCTGGACCATCGCGGTGAGCCATCAACCAGTCGTAGAGCAACCAGTCCAGCGCACACGCCACGGCGGCCGGCGGCGCGTCGGCCGCCTGTGCCCCGGTAAGGACCGAGCGCAGTGCTGCGCGGTGCTCTTCGAGCGAGGCCTCCTTGTTCACCCCGGAGCTGTCGAACAGCAGCATCGCCAATGTGAGCGGGTAGCGTGGTCCGTCCTGACTGCGCAGGACCCAGCGTCCACCCAGCCATGGTCGGGCCGGGTCGACCTGGTGCATCTCGCCGAACCCGCCCACAACTCCCACCGAGGGGTCGTCCAGCTCGCCGTCGAACGGCGCCGGCCCGAGCATGCCCAGCGGCCGGCGGGCGCGGACGCTGAACAGGGCTGCCGTGCCCACGATCTGCCCGGCCCGCACCTCGGCCACCAGACCAGTGCGCTCTAAGGCCACGGCGTACTCGTAGCAGAGTCGGTCGATAGCGCGGTGCAGTTCGCACAGCTGATCGCGTTCGGCGACCGCCGGGCCGCGACCGCCCCCGAGGACGTCGCCCAGGTGTTCCGCGGCGAGGATCAGCACGTCGTCGACGGCTTCGAGGTGGGTTGCGACCAACCGGTCCGGTTCGTCGTCGATGAGCAGGAGGTCGGGCAGCGAGATCGGCGTCCCGGTGGAGGTGGCCCAGTGGAACCCGATCTCGTCGTCGGTCTGCACGATCCGTGGCCTCACGGTGCGCCTCCTCCGAAGCCGGCGAGCCGTCGGTTCGTGGTGGCCAGCCCGCGTTCGGTGCTGTGTTCGAGCACCCGGACCTGGTCCGGGGTGAGACGGTCGGTGAGCCAGTCCCAGTGCAGCGCCACCTCGTCGCCGGGGGTGACATCGGGCAGGAAGCTCACCCCGTCCACCGACACTTGCACCTGCTCTACGGCCTCGTCGGCCAGCCGCAGCTCGCGGCCGTCCCAGCTCAGCCGCCGGGACCGGACCTCGATCTCGTCGCCCGCGCGGGACTCGACAGTCCCCCACCGGATACGGCAGCTGTCCAGCACGTGCAGTGGCTGGGCATCCATCCCCTTGCCGAGCAGGCGGGTCCACGGATATACGCCGAACACGTGGAAGCTGTGGTCGCACGTGGCTCCGGCCAGCAGCTCCGGGGTCAGGTGGGCCCAGTAGTGTCCGGCCTGCGGGCCGATCACGCCCAGCAGCTCAGACCCGAACGCGGCGTGGTCGATGCCCAGGTCACGGCCCAGCCAGTAGGACTCGACCAGTCGGTACTCCAGCGGGTCGTCGGATCCGGTGAGCCGGGCGAGTACCTGCAGATAGGGCCAGACCCCGGAGAACCGGCGCGCGGCGGCCTGCACGTCGACCAGGCGCCCGGCTCGGTCGGCGACTGCCCCACCCGCCAGCGTGTCCGACCCGGCCGGGCCGCAGTAGCCCAGCCGGTTGGGTGCGTAGGCGTAGCGGGCGAACATCTGTACGCCGCGGACATCGGCGCCGGTCTGCCCCTCGGCGGTCACGGCGGCCCCGCATACGACGGGCCGGTCACGGCGCGCCCGCCTGCCCGACGAGGTGCGCGGCGTCACGGTGCATCCGGCCGAAGTTGTAATAGGCGGCACAGGCTCCCTCCGGGGAAACCATGCAGGTGCCGATCGGCGTCTCCGGGGTGCAGGCGGTGCCGAACACCTTGCACTCCCACGGTTTGAGTACTCCCTTGAGTACCTCGCCGCACTGGCAGGCTTTGGGGTCGGCGACCCGGACGCCCGGCATGTCGTAGCGCAGCTCGGCGTCGAATTCGGCGAAGTCCTCGTTGAGCTTGAGCGCGCTCTGCGAGATGAAGCCGAGCCCGCGCCACTCGAAGTGCGGGCGCAGCGCGAACACCTTGCCCATCAGCGCGAGCGCGGCCGGGTTGCCCTCGGGATGCACCACCCGTGAGTATTGGTTCTCTACCTCGCAGCGGCCCTCACGGATCTGTTTGAGCAGCATCGCCACCGAGGCAAGGATGTCCAGCGGCTCGAACCCGGCCACCACGATCGGCAGGCCGTAGGACTCCGGCACGAACCGGTAGGGCCGGTTCCCGACCACGGTGGAGACGTGTCCCGGTCCGAGGAAGCCGTTCAGCCGCAGGTCCGGCGAGTCCATGATCGCCTTGAGCGGCGGAACGATCGTCACATGGTTGCAGAACACACTGAAGTTGGGCAGTCCCAGCTCGCGCGCCCGCACGAGCGTCACCGCCGTCGACGGGGCGGTGGTCTCGAACCCGAGCGCGAAGAACACCACCTGCTTGTCCGGGTTGTCCACGGCCAGCTTCAGGGAGTCCAGCGGCGAGTAGACGAACCGAACGTCGGCGCCGCGGGCCTTCGCATCGAGCAGCGACCCGTTGCTGCCCGGTACCCGCATCATGTCGCCGAAGCAGGTGAAGATCACGTCGGGCTGCTCGGCCAGCCACATCGCGTCGTCCACCCGGCCCATCGGGATGACGCAGACCGGGCATCCCGGGCCGTGCACCATCTCCACGTTCGGGGGCAGCAGATGCTCGATGCCGTGCCGGTAGATGGTGTGCGTGTGCCCACCGCACATCTCCATGAACTTGAAGCTTTCGGTGCCCTGGCCCGACCCGGCCAACGTCTCGATGGCGCCCAGCAGGCTGCGGGCGGCAGCGGGGTCGCGGAACTCGTCGACGAATCGCAATGGTCTCTCCTTGCCCGAACGAGATCGGTTCTGACGCCGTGGTCAGACGATGATTGATTTGTCGAATGCGTCGAGCTCGTCGGTGTAGGCCTCCCCCAACTGTTGCACCGCGGCGAGGGTGAGCAGCGCTTCCTTCTCGTCGATCTTCGCCATGGCGAAGCCGACGTGCACCAGCACCCAATCGTCGGGCTCGGGCGGGTCATTCTCCAGCAGCCGCACGCTGATCGTGCGCTGCACACCGCTCACGTCCACCTTGGCCAGGCAGTTGGCGGCGTCGGTGACGTCGACGATCCGGCCCGGGATTCCCAGACACATCGCGATCTCCTCTCCTCGGTATCGGTTCAGCAGATCCGGGGCAGCGGGTCGCCGACGAGCATGTCGACGACCCGAGTACCGCCAAACGCGGTGCGTAGCACGACGGTGGAGGCCGGCTGCTCGGTGATCTCGCCGATCACCGCGGCGTCCGCGCCCAACGCGTGCCCCTGCAGTGCGGCCAGCCCGGCGTCGAGCTCATCGTGCGCGACGACGGCGAGGAACTTGCCCTCATTCGCGACGTAGAGCGGGTCGATGCCGAGCATCTCGCAGGCTCCGTTCACGGTCGGCTTGACCGGCAACCGCGACTCGTCGAGAACCACCCCGAGGCCGGTGGCCTGGGCCAGCTCGTTGCAGACGGTGCCGACTCCGCCGCGGGTGGGGTCGCGCAGCCAGCGGGTCGTCGGGGCGGCATCGAGCAGCAGCTCCACCATCGGGCCGACGGCGGCGGTGTCGGATTCGATGTCGGCCTCGATCGCGAGGTCGCCGCGGGCCAGCATCACGGCCGTCCCATGGTCGCCCATCGTCCCGGACATCACCAGCCGGTCCCCCGGCCGCACCGACGCGGCACCGAACGCGCGACCTTCAGGGATGGTCCCGACGCCGGCGGTGGTCACGAACAGGCCGTCCGCGGCCCCTCTCGGCACTACCTTCGTGTCGCCGGTGACGATCTGCACCCCGGCCGCCGTGGCGGCCGCGGCCATGTCGGCCACGATTTCCTTGAGCTCGGCGATTCCGAATCCCTCCTCCAGCACGAACGCCGCTGAGATCCATTGCGGCACCGCGCCGGACATGGCCAGGTCGTTCACCGTGCCGTGCACCGCGAGGTGCCCGATCGAGCCGCCCGGGAAGCGCAATGGCTGCACGACGAACGAGTCGGTGGAGAACGCCAGTCGCTGTACCGTCGTTGCATCCTGGGCCGGTAGCGCGAGCTCCGCGCCGTCGCCGAGCGACTCGAGCGTGTCATTGCGGAAGGCTTCGACGAACACGGCGTCCACCAGCGCCGCCGAGGACTTGCCCCCGGCACCGTGGGCGAGGGTCACGATCTCGTCGCGCAGTCGCGGGCGGCGGCGGCGGAAGGCCTCGATCCGCTCGATCACCTCGCCCTCGGCGAAGCTCGGCCCCGAGGACAGGTAGTCTTCGCGTGAACCCCCACCGTGCGGGTCGGACCCGTGTCGATCCGTCCCGGGCTGCGTCGGCGGCCCGTTGAGCGATCTGGTCATGGCGTCTCCGTTCCGTTCGCCGCGGCGAGGCGCTCGTGCACCGTCGCCCACAGCTGATAGCCCAATAGCGCCTGGGACTCCTGTATGCGATGCACACTCTGCGAACGCACCACGAAGCAGGCGTCGACGTCGGCGCTGGCCGCGAAGTCGCCGCCCTCGTAGCCAGCGAAGCCGACCGTGTAGAGGTCTCTGCGACGCGCCTCGCGCAGCGCTGCGGTGAGGTCGCGGGAGCTACCGCTGGTGGACAGGGCCACCGCGATGTCGCCTGGACCGGAGCGGGCGATCAGCTGGCGGGCGAATACCAGGTCGAAGCCCACGTCGTTGCCGAGCGCGGTGAGGATCGCCTGGTCGGCGGTCAGCGACCAGGCCGGCAGCGGAGCGCCGAGCGGGGGCCGAGCGAACAGGTCGGCCAGCGTGGTGGCATCGGTCGAGCTGCCGCCGTTGCCGAAGGTGAACATCCGCCCGCCCGCGCCGAACCGGCGAGCCACCTCGGCTCCCGTGGTCCTCACCAGCTCTGCGCAGGCGGTAAGTGTCGAGGCCCGCAGCGCGGCGCTTTCCCGCGACTTCGATCGGGCCGACGCGGCCAGGTCGGTGAGTAGCGAGTCGCGGTCGGTCTCCTCGGCGTCGAGGAACGGGTAGAGGAATCCGGTGGACTCGGTCATGCTCGCTCCCCCTCGTCGACCCTGCTGATCGCCATCCCGGCGTGCACGACCAGCAGATCTCCGGCCGTCACCGGCTCGACGAGGGTCGTGGCCACCTGCTCGACGCCGTCCGCGGTGCGGACCCGAGCCATCCCGTCAGCGCCGGGAGCAACCACCTCGCCGAGGCGGCCCTCGTCGCTGCAGGTGACACACACCTCGTCGGTGCTCTCCTGGGCCGACTCGGTGAGCAGGCCGGGGTGCTCGAAGCAGACGTGCGTGAGCTCCCACAGCAGGTGGTAGAGCAGTACAAACCCGCCGGTCGCCGGTAGCCGCGGGTCCGGATCGTCGAGCCACAACACGTGGTCGGACGAGCCCGGCTCGGGCCGCGTGCCGCTGCCGATCCACAGCGTCGTGACGCCCCAGGCCGGTGCCCGGCACATCACCGATGCCACCGCCGCGTCGTCGGCGCCGGCCACCGCCAGCACCACATCGCCGGGGCGCACCGACACCCTGACCTCGGCCACCGGGTCGGGACCGGTCAGCGCGACGGCCGGCAGCGCCTTGGTCCCGACGATCACCGGGTGCACGAACTCCACGGCAACGTGCTGTGCGTGCGGCTCCCAGCTCGGCGCGACGCACCACAGCGTGGCCCCGGCCGCGAACCGGCGGGCGAGCACCAGCGACGCGGCGGCCAGATCGGCCGAGAGGTCCTCGCCGATCCCGTCGTCGACGACAGTCGGCCCGGCCAGCAGCGCCCCGGTCATGACGACACCGGGTCGGGACCGACCTCGCCGTCGCCGAACACGCCGTAGCTGGCCATCGTCGCGAGCGTCACTCGGGCCGACTCCTCATCGATCCTGGTCAGCGCGAAACCGGCGTGCGCGATCGTGTAGTCACCGACCTGCAGGTCGGGCAGGTATGCCAGGCACAGCCTGCGCCGCTCGGTGCCCGACGGGACACCGGCGTCCGACCGACCCGGCGGCGGGCCCCCGGCGGTGGGTTCCCCGAGCGGGTACTCGACGTGGGCCATTCGCGCCCCACTGGGCTCGTCCCAGATCTCGACGATCCGTCCCGGAATCCCCAGACACATGATCAGACCTCCTCGCCGATGCCGTGTGCGTCGTCCCGTGCTCCCGCCGACCGGGGTCCCTCTGCCGTCTCCCGGGCGAGCAGCGTTGACACAGCCGCCTGCCCGAGCGCCAGGCCGCCGTCGTTCGGCGGCACGAGACGATGGGTCAGTACCTCGAAACCCTCGTCCTCGAGCGAGCGGCGGCACAGGCACGAGAGCAATACGTTCTGGAACACCCCACCGGTGAGCCCGGCCAGCCGTACCGGCCCGGCCACCTGCACCGCCACCCGTGCGACGGCGTCGGCGACCGCGGTGTGGAACGCGGCGGCCAGCACGCCGGAGTCCACGCGTGCGCGCAGCCCGGCGACCAGGCCGCGCAGCAGCGGAGCGGGTTCCAGGACGCCGTCGGCGCCCACCTCCAGCCGCATGCCGGTTGCCCGGCCGGCCGCGCCGTCTGTCGGGGCGCCAGCCGCGAGTGTCTCCAGCTCGATCGCCGCCTGGCCCTCGTAGCCCACGGCGTGGCGCACCCCGAGCAGCGAGGCGACCGCGTCGAACAGTCGCCCGATACTGGTGCACGGCACGCACCCGGTCCCCGAGCGCAGTTGGGACCCGAGCATCCGCAGCTCGGGCCCGTCGCAGGCAGCCACCGGCGGAAGGTCGTCGTCCCAGGCGATCCCGGCGGTGAACAGGTGCGACAGCGCCATTCGGCGCGGGTTGCGGACTGCGGCGTCGCCACCGGGCAGCGGCACCTCGGCCAGGTGCCCGGCTCGGGCGAAGCGATGGCTGCGGTGGTCCAGTCGAAGAATCTCCCCGCCCCACACCGCAGCACCCTCACCGCAGGCGGACTCGCCGTAGCCGGTGCCGTCGAACGCCACGCCGACGATCGGCTCGCCTAGCCGTCCGTGCTCGGCCAGCAGCGACGCCACGTGCGCGTGGTGGTGCTGCACGAGGTCCAGCGGCCGCTCGCCCGCGTGGCGCTCGGCCCAGCCGCGGGTCAGGTAGCCGGGGTGCCGGTCGGCTACCAGGCGCTCCGGACGGCCGCGGATGGCGGCCAGCTGCCGCACCGACCGCTCGTGGGCCTGCAACGTCTCCAGTGTGCCCATGTCGCCGATGTGCGCCGACAGATAGGCGCGCCGGCCGTCGGTCAGGCAGAACGTGTTCTTCAGCTCGCCGCCCACGGCCAGCACCGCTGGCCCGTCGACGCCCAGCTCCACCGGCAGCGGCGCGTACCCGCGGGAGCGGCGGATCGGCAGCTCGCGGCCGTCCACGACACGGACCACCGAGTCGTCACACGGCACGTGGATCGGCCGGTCGTGGGTGAGTACGACGTCGGCCAGCGCCGGCAGTCGGGTGGCCGCGTCCTCGTCGGTGTAGCAGATCGGTTCGTCCGAGCGGTTCGCGCTGGTCAGCACGATCACGTCGGGGACGGTCGCGGGCGAGCCGGGTACCGGTGCGAGCAGCAGGTGCTGCACCGGGGCGTAGGGCAGCAGGAGGCCGAGCCACGGGCTACCCGGCGCCACCCCGTCTGTGATTCCGGTCGAGCCACGGCGGCGGAGCAGCACGACAGGGCGGGCCGGTGAGGCGAGGACGGCGGCCTCGTCGTCGTCGATCTCGGCCAGCCGGGCGGCCACATCGAGGTCGCGTACCAGTACCGCGAACGGCTTGCCGCCGCGGGACTTGCGCGCACGCAGCGCGGCTACCGCGGCCTCGTCGTCGGCGCGGCAGGCCAGGTGGAACCCGCCGATCCCCTTGATCGCGACCACCTGCCCGTCAGCGAGTGCCTGCTGGGCGGCGGCCAGTACGGCGTCGGACCCGGCCGGGGCGCTGTTCGGGGCGTCCTCGATGCGCAGCGTCGGACCGCAGTCCGGGCAGGCCACGGGCTGGGCGTGGAATCGCCGGTCGGCCGGGTCGTGGTACTCCGCGGCGCACCGGTCACACATCTCGAACCCGGCCATGGTGGTGCCGGGACGGTCGTAGGGCAGCTCGCGGATGATCGTGAACCGGGGGCCGCAGTTGGTGCACGTGACGAACGGGTGCCGGTAGCGGCGGTCAACCGGGTCGAACAATTCGGTCAGGCAGTCGTCGCACACGGCGATGTCCGGCGGGATCGGGGTGGCTGCCCCGGCGGCGTCCCGGCTGGCCACGATCCGGAATTCGGTGTCAGCCGTGCGTGGCAGCTCCCGCGATCTCAATGCGTCGACGCGGGCCAGCGGCGGGGCGTCGGCGCGCAGCCTGTCCGCGAACTCGTCCAGGGTCGTGCTGGGGCCCTGGGCCTCCACGAACACCCCGGATGCGTCGTTGCCGACGTACCCGACCAGGCCCAGCTGGGTGGACAGCCGGTGAACGAACGGCCGGAAACCCACGCCCTGCACGACGCCGGTGATCGTGAACCGGCGCCGCACGATCGCGGCCGGGAGCCCGGTGCCGGCCGGCGCAGTTCGGTCACCGGCGGCTGTTCGGTCGATACCGGCGCCGGGGTCCGGGCGCCGGGTTGCCACACCGCTCACGTCTCGGCCTCCCGCTCCCAGATCACGATGCGGTTGTTGCCGGAGTCGGCGACCGCGAGCCGTTCGCCCCGCGCCGGGTCGTGGTGCAGCGAGAGTCCATAGGGCCAGCACAGCGTGTCGTGCCGGACCGCCGACCAGCGGTTCTCCCCGTTCGCGGCGAACGTCGGCTGGGCCAGCACGTGGTCGGCGGCGCGGCCGTCGACCGGCACCGAGTCCCAGAGCAGGATCCGGTTGTTGGCCGTGTCGGCCACCGCCAGGTGGCCGTCGGTCAGGCTGGCGGCGTACGGGAATCGGAAGCGGTCGCCGCTGTGTGGGCCGTAGGGCCACTCCTGCGCCGCGGTGTAGTCGGCCTGTCCGATCAGCACGTCGGCGGGGCCGTCCTTGTCGGGGTGCGGGCGCCAGCCGAGCAGCCGGTGATCGCCGGCGTCGGCGACCAGCAGCAGATCGTCGGTTCCGGTAATCGCGTGCGGCCAGCGGAAGCTGTCTGGCCCAGCGCCGGTGCCGCGGTTCTCCTCGCGGTGGGTGGGGTCGGGCTGGCCGAGCACTATGTCGGCTGGACGGTCGGTGCTGGGCAGGCCACCGTTCCAGCCGAGTACCCGTCGGTTTCCGGTGTCGGCCACCCAGAACCGGCCGCCGACGACCGCGACGCCGAACGGCCAGTACAGCGTGGCCGCCGAGCAGTCGCCGCCGCGGTTCGGATCGACCGACGCGAGGTCGGGCTGGCCGAGTACCAGGTCGGGGGCGACGTCGCTGCATCGCGGCACCTCGTCCCACACCAGGATCCGGTGGTGCCAGGCGTCGGCCACGATCAGCCGGCCGTCGTGCACCAGCACGCCGCACGGCAGGTTCATCCCGCGTTCCGGGCCGCGCCCGCCCGCGGCCCGGCCCTCGCTGGTGCCGTCGGGCTGACCGAGGACCACGTCCGCGGGTGCTTCGTCGGTGTATGGGACGCCGTGCCAGACCAGCACCCGGTGGTTGCCGGTGTCGGCCGCCACCAGCACCCGGCCATCGAGGTACACGCCGCGCGGCGAGTACATCCAGGACATCGTCGGGCTCGCCGACGGCAGCACGAGGCCGCCTGGCGCCGGCGCGCCGAGCCAGGTGCGTGGCCGCCAGCCACCGCGCAGGTCGCCTTCCGCTCCCGTGCCCGCAGCGACCCGTCCTCGCTCCCGGGCCACATCGCCGGGGCGCGTGGTGTAGGTCGAGTACCGCGTCATGGACCGACCCGGATCCAGACGTCGCCGTCGTCGACACGCAGCGGCAGCTGCTCGAGCTGCGCTCCGGGAGTGCTCAGGCACTCCCCGGACGTCGCGTCGAAGCAGAACCCGTGCCAGGGGCAGGTCAGTGTGCCGTTCGCGGTGTCGAGCATCGCGTTGTCCAGCGGTAGGCCCTCGTGGGCGCACGCGTTGACGTAGGCGGTGAGCCGCTGTTCGACGTTGACCACGACGAGCTCGACCGTAGTCCCCGATGCCGAGGTGAGGTTCAGCGAGCTCACCGCTCCTTCCGTCAGATCGGCGGCCGGACCCGCCTTGACCCATCCCTCGGTGGCCGGGTCGGGCCCGACCCGCAGCGCGTCCAGGGGGATCAACGTGGGCGACGGCTCGTTCGGCAGGACCTCCACACCGGCCACCGACGGCACGCCGGCCACCAGCGCCTCCTCCACGAGGTTGCGCAGCGTCACTGACGACATCGAGCATCCGTTGCAGGCGCCCTCCAGGCGGACGTAGGCGGTGCCGTCGTCGATCCGCACCAGGGTCACGTCACCGCCGTGGCTCTGCAGCTGCGGACGGACAGACACCAGCACCCGGCCGGCCTCGGTCATCGGGTCCGGCCGGATGATCTCGTGGAGGGACAGCAGCAGGTGCACCGTCGGGTCGTCGACGAGCTCGAACAGCACCGCGCGGGCTGCCTCGTCGGCCTTGAGTGCCCGCACGATCGTGACCAGCCCGGCCTTGTGCACCGCCTCCACCGCGGCCTGCAGCTCCTCGGCGGCGGCCTTGCCCGGGCCGTCCAGCTCCGCCACGGCCGCTACCGCAGCATCGACCCGGCCCGCGAGGGCCTCGAACGTCGGACCCACCGCGGCCGGTGGGGTGTCGGCTGACGTGGGGGCCGCCGCCTCACCGGCGGTGACTGTGCTGTCGGGGCGAGTGGTGGTGGTCATCCCTGCTCCTCGCTCTTGATCAGCGTCTGCTGCCGGGCGACCTCGTCGAGCACGCCGCGCACGGCGCGCATCGACTCCTGGTCGCCGAACTCCTCGAAGATGAACCGGGCCTCGTAGAGTGCGGCCTTGGCCGGGGCGAACATCCCCAGGTGCGCGAGCACATTGCCCTGGTTGGCCAGCACCCGGGCCCGGCCGACCGGGTCGGACTCGCGGTCACGCACCTCCAGCACGGCGTCGTAGATCTCCACTGCCTCGACCAGGTTGTCGGCCTGGTGCGTGGACGGCGTGTAGACCAACGAGTTCGCGAGGTTGAGCTGCGTGCTGGCCCAGCGCTGCGGGTGCGTCTCCAGCGTGAAGACCTTCAGCGCGTTGCGCAGCGACTGCACCGCCACCCCCAGCCGCAGCTGGTCGGAGGCCTCCATCATCGGCATCGTCAGGTACGCAGCGGCCAGGTCCGCGTGCGCAGAGGCCCACAGCTCGGGCATCTCGGTGGAGAGCACGAGCTGCAGCGTGGAGTGGTAGTGCGGGATCGCTTCTGCCAGCAGGTCCGGACGCTCCTCGGCCTGGGCCCTCGTGTGCCATGCCCCGCCGAGCGCCAGGTGCAGCTCGGCGCGCCCGGCTCGCAGACCCTCCGCTCCGTCCAGGGCACGCAGCGCGCGCTGCAGCCGCTCGACCGTCCGTTCTGCGGGCGTCCCGCCGTCATGCCCGACCGAGGCGGCCGCCCCGAGCATCAGCCCGGCCAGCGCCGGCACCTGCTCAGCCGCGGTGGCCGACTCCTCGAGCAGTCGCGCAGCTGTCGTCGGGTCCCCGGCCGACACCGCGTGCGCGGCCTGTGCCGAGAGCACGAGCGCCGCCACCTCGCCGGTGACGCCGGGATCCGGCGTTGGCGGGACGTCACGGCGTCCGAGCACGAACGACACGACGTCGACCAACGGCCCGAACTCGCCGAGCTCGGACCGCAGGCCGGCCACGGCGTCGTCACCCAGCGCGTCCGGGTCGAGGACGAAACGGTTGTATCGGGTGACCACATCGTCGCCGCTCAGCGCCTCCAGTGCGCCGTCCCGGTCTTCGGCCATGGCCAGCTCGTGTGCCCTCAGTCGATGCGGCCATGGTTCCGGAACTCGCCCGGCCAGGAGCTCCAGCCGCGCCGGCTCGGTGTCCTGCCCGGCCGGCACCAGCAGGTAACCCGCCGGAAGCGGAAACGCACCCACGGGCTGCGGTCGACGCGCCGGCGGTTCCGCCGACCGCTCCATAGCGGCGGCCGAGACAGGCCAGGCCGGCGCCAGCACGGTGGTGGGAATGCTCGAGCTGTCAGCCATTGAGGGGTCCTCGCAAATCGCGTTCAGCAGCAGATTTGATCAACTTTGCAGAGATCTCGGCCCGAGCCTTCGTGGCGTGGGTGTCGATCCGGTGCCGAACGACCCCGTCCGCAAAGACCACGATCAGCTCCACCGCCCAGCGCCCCTTCTCCGGGACCACCACCGTCTCGACGCTCTCGGCGCCGGAGGTGTCGGGCGTGCAGGGCTGATCGTCGGTCACGGCGGGCACGACTCACCCAACGGCACGCGGAGCGCACCCTGCTCGGAATCCCAGACCGCAGCACGTGTACCCACCGGGATCTCGTCGGCCATCGCGTCGCGGATCAATACCGAGCGGTCCCCCGCGACGTTGCGCTGTTTGAGCAGCAACCCACCGCTCTGCGGCCCGCGCAGCGGCAGCAACCAGAGCTGCTCGTCGCGGACCACCGCCACCGCGGCATCGGATGGGAACCGTTTGCCGGCCAGCCGGGCGTCGAGACGCAGATAGCCGTCGGCGGTGAACTCGACCTGCGGCCCCTCCGGCCCGGAGTCCTCCGCCGGGCGCAGCGGGGCGAGATAGTCGCGCTCCACGAGCGCAATCACCTCCTCCATTCCCGCCCGCACCGGCTCGGATAGATCCATCCCGGGATCGACCGCGGCGACCTCGACCAAGAAGACAGTGATGTCGGTCGGGCACTTCTCGGCCAAGGCCCACCGGGCGAACGCGATCGCATGGTCCCACCGGAATGAGTGCGTGTGCAGGCCCTGCAACGGCGGCAGTTCCTCCAGCTCTGCGCCGGGCACCCGGAACAGGGTCCCCGGCGCCGAACCGGTGGCCGCCGCATCAATGATCACGACCTGGTCGGCGCCCCGCATCTGGAACGCCACGTCCATGCCGGCCGTACCACCGTCGACCAGACGGGCCCCGTCTGGGACACCGCGCTCCCAGAGGTGGCGCACCAGTACCGGGCCCACGCCGTCGTCGCCGCGCAGCAGATTCCCGCACCCAACCACGAGCACCTCGCATCCGGGTGGCTCGGTATCCACCGGACCGGCGTGCCCAACCTCCGCCGGGGGCGTCGATCGCTGCTCGCCCGTAGACATCACACCATTCCATTGATCACGAACTTGCTCAGTTCGCGACCGGACTTACCGTCGTAAGCATGCACGGTGCACACCAGGCAGGAGTCGAAGCTGCGCGCAACGTGCCCGAGCTCCACCGGATCCTCGACATCCCGGATCGGCGACCCGACCAATGCCTGTTCCATCGGGCCCAGCACGTCCGAGTTGTCACGTGGACCGATGTTCCACGCCGTCGGAGTGATCACCTGGTAGTTCTGGATCTTGTCGTCCTCGATCACGATCCAGTCCGCCAGCGATCCGCGGGCGGCCTCAGTGGCTCCGAAGCCCTTGCCCGCGGCATGCTCGACGGGCTTGGTGTAGAAGCTCTCGTGCAGGTCGATCTCGTCGAGCCACTGGCGCGCCCACTTGTAGTACTTCGGCGCCTCGTGCATCCGCGCCATCTGCCGGACGAACACGCTCGGCCCGATCTTGTTCACCAGGTCCCGGAAGAGCGGGTCCGCGTCCTGGTGCGGCAGCGCGTCCGGGCCGCCTGCCACCATCCGCCGGGCGAGCGGACCGGCCTCGAGCGGGACGAAACCCTTGCCCCCCACGTCGTAGCGCGGGGACTTGGACCAGCTGTACTTGCCGTCCTTACGGCCGGCCTCCGGGTCGACCGGGATGGTCTCGCCGTCGAACGGGTGCCGGGACTCCGTGCCCTCGTAGAACGAGTGCGCCACACTCTCGGTGACCCGGGCCTGGTCGAAGGCCTCCCACTGGCCGTCGGCATAGACGCCGGAACGGCCGATCAAGGCGTCGTTGCGGCCGTCGATCGTGGGGTTGCCGTAGAGCGACGGGTCGAAGTACGTACCGGTGGCGAGGTAGTTACCGACCCCTCGGCCGTACTTGTCCAGACCGACGTCGAGACAGTAGCGGATGAAGAACCCGCAGTCGCTGTCGTGCTGCGACTCGTTCTCGTCCACCCACTCGAGCATGTCCTCCCAACTCTTGACCTCCAGCCAACGCTCCACCGAGCAGCCGAGCCACTGTTTCTCCAGCCACTCGTCCTTCCAATGCTCGAGGATGGCGATGGCGCGAGTCACGTCGGACAGCGTGGGGGCGCACATCACGCCGCCCGGCACCATGAACGACGAGTGCGGCCACTGCCCACCGAAGATCGCGTAGGCCTCCACCGGCTTGCCGGAGAGCACCACGCCGGGTTGGTAGGAGGTTCCGACGTAGGGGGCGAAGCGGCGGACCGCCTCGGCGTACATCGGCGACTTCGCGTAATTCTTGTTGGTCAGATCGATGGCGAACAGCGCGTAGAAGTAGCGCGGGATCGACTGCAGCGTCTCCGCAGCCTGACAGATGTTGCGGATCAGCGTTGCGTTCGGCGGAACGTGGGTCTTCCATGCGACGTCGAGCGCGTAGGCGCTCTTGTAGAGATGGCTCCCGCCGCAGATCCCACAGATGCGGGGACAGACGACGAGCCCGGCCTGCGGGTCCTTGCCCCGCAGGATCATCTCGAAGCCGCGGAACATCGCAGCCTCGGTCCACGCCGAAGTGACAACATCGTCCTCGATGGTCACTCGGACGTCGAGGTCGCCCTCGACGCGGCCCAACGGGCTCACGAACAGGTCAAGTGCGGTCATGGTGGGTCCTCTCGGAGACCGGCTACAGGAGGTGGCTGACCGGACGATCCGGGCTCAGACCACGAACATGTCTTCCTTGGACCATTGCGGAGCGGCGATCCGGGCCGCGGCGGCGTGCGCCATGTAAGTGAGATGGTCGTTTCCTTCCGGAACTTCCTTCGGGATCGCGCCGCTCACCTTCTGGGTCTTGAACACCGTTCCGGGGGCCAGGTCGAAGAACGGGTACTCCGGTTCGGTGCAGCCCATGCAAGGCATCCCGGCGCGGGTCTTCGAGGACTGCCGGTTCCACAGGATGCGGTTGCAGGGCGAATGGGTCATCGGGCCACGGCAGCCGAACTCGTAGAACAGACAGCCGGTACGGGTGCCTTCACCGAACGAGGTCGTGGACTGCTTGTACTCGAAGAACTGCACCCGGGTACAGCCGGTCTGAGTGAAGGACTTGAAGAACGTCTCCGGCCGGTGCAGCTCGTCGAGGGCGATGTCACCGGCACGGCCGGTGGCCAGCGCCACCAGGATCTGGGTGATCCAGTCGGGGTGCGCGGGGCAGCCGGGAATGTTGATCACCGGCAGGCCCATCCGGGACCGGAAGTCCGGGCCGAGGAATCCCCCCCTGTCACGCTTGTGGAACTGCAGGCCGGTCGAATCCGACGGGTTCGGCGCCGTCGCCGGAATGCCGCCCCAACAGGCACAGTCCCCGATCGCGACCACGATCTGGGCCTGTGCGGCCAGCTCGGTAACCCAGTCCTTCATCGGCCGGTCGGCGAACATGTCCATCCGACCGGTGCCGTTGGGCCCCTCGATCACGGTTCCCTCGAACACGAAGATGTCGAGCGGCTTGGTGCCGTCGGCGCAGTCCTTGAACAGCTTCTGGGCGTTGTCACCGAGCTCGAGGCCGAGCGAGGGATGCCAGATCAGATCCAGTCCGAAGTCGACGATCAGATCGACGACGTTGGGCTCGTCGGCATTCAGGAAGGACATGGTGTTGCCACTGCAGGCTCCGCCTTGGAACCACAGCACGGACGCCATGGGGACTCCTCTCGGGTAGCTCCCCGCTGCGCGGGTCGCGGTGGTGGTGGTGGCGCTGATTCGGGTGTCGGGCGCTCCGGGCGCGTCAGCCGCGCTGCCTCCCGAATGCCTTCGCGACCTCAAGCAGGAAACCGAGCGCGCGGGTCACGTCGGGATCCTTCAGCGCGCGGAGCAGGGCCAGAACGCCGTTCGGCGCAGCGGCACGGCTCTGCCCGGCCTCCTGCACAGCCGTCGAAAGCTGGGCAACGACCTCTACAGTGCGTGGGTCGGCGAGCCGATCGAGCACCGTCTTGGCTGTCGGTGCCGCAGCGACCGCGGAGTCCACGACCGCCTTGATGTCCACCGAGGGCAACTCCGCGTTGCTTACGCTGGTGCGGAGTTCGGTGACGGCGTCCGCCAGCGTCTCGACGATCGCATCGCTTCGCCCGATGAACCCGTCCAGCGTGGTCACCATGACGGCGAGCAGGTCGGCGTGGTCGAGCAGCGTGTTGAGGGCCGAGGCAGTCTGCGGTTCCTCCAACCGCGCCCGTAACGCCTCGGCCTCGGACTGCGTGAGGACCTGACCGTTCACAGCCACATGGGCCTCCTGGAACCGGGATGCGCGTCGCCGCGGCCGGTGTTGACCGTGACCTGGCGCACAGGCTAAGCAGGTCATGCGCAACGCGCCTATCGCTTGAACGCACCGTCTGTCGCGGATGCGCAGATCTACTGGCGCGGGCGCGCAGGAGGTCCGCGGTTCGCTTCTCGGGACGAAAGGTCTGAACTATGTCGGCGCGATTCACGGCCCCACATGCCCGGTGACCGGTCCCGCCTGGCCAAGAGGGGTTTCATCGACATCCGCCATACCGGGTATCCGGTACGGCGGCGAGTGCGGTCCCGCGGCATCCCGCCCGCCCTGGCCGAGCACGAGATCTTCTATACCGAGGACGTCCCGGAGGCCGCCGACCTGATCGGCCGTGCGCTGTCGCCCGGGCGGCTCACACTGGGCGAGGTCGACTCGCAACGGTTCGCCGCGTGCCTGCACGGGGTACGGCTACGCGACGTGAGCCTGCTGCACCTCGACCTCGGCGTCGCCGCCGACTTCGACGTGCGCTCCGTGGGCCCCTACTTCGCGGTGCACATGCCCACGAACGGTCGGGTCCTGTGCACCCACGACGGTGGCACGATCGAATGCAACCCGATCCGAGCCGTGGTCACCAGCCCAGGGATGGCGATGACCATGCAGTTCGCCTACGACTCTCCGATTCTGGTGCTGCGGATTGAGCAGGAGGCGTTGACCCGCCACCTCACCCGGCTGCTCGGGGCTACCCCGTCGCACCCGATCGTGTTCGAGCCCGAAATGGACGTCACCACCGAGGCAGCGATGCGCTGGACGGGCGCGATCCAGATGCTGCACACGGAGATCTTCTACGAGGATTCGCTGGTACAGCGCGGCCACGGCATCGGCTCGGTCGAGGAGCTGTTGATGAGCACGCTGCTACTGCTGCAGCCGTCCACCCACCACGCGCACCTGGTGGCGCCCGTGGAGCGGGTGGGCAAGCGGGTGGTACGCGATGCACTGGAGTACATCGAAGCCCACCTGGCCGACCGGGTGACCATGGCCGACATCGCGAAGAACGTGCACATGAGCATCCGGGCCGTCCAGCAGGGCTTCCGCGAGGAGCTGGGGACCACTCCCATGCTCTACTTGCGCGATCGCAGGCTAGAGCGTGCTCGGGCCGACCTTGCCGACGGCCTGCCCTGCGACGGAGTGACGGTCACCGACGTGGCCGAGCGGTGGGGGTTCCATCACCTCAGTACCTTCGCCGTGTCGTACCGCAAGCGGTGGGGGGAATCGCCGTCGGAGACGCTGCGCCGCTGACCTGCGTGACGGTCCAGCGTACTCACCGAACCCTGTGTCAGTGCGGCGAGTAGGGTCGCCAACTCGACCGAGGAGGCTATGTGCACGAGCTCTCGATCTGCCGCTCCATCGTCGACGTCGTGGCCCGGCACGCTGACGGGCGGGAGGTCCGGGCCGTCCACCTCCGAGTCGGGGCCCTGCGACAGATCGTGCCGGACACGCTGCTGTACTGCTGGACACTGGTGAACGCAGAGACTGCGCTCGCGGACACCCAGTTGAACGTCGAAGCCGTGCCTGCGGAGGTTCGCTGTCGCGGTTGCGACCACCACCAGACCCTGACCGACGCGGCTCTGGTCTGCGCCTCCTGCGGCGGGCGCGACATCGAGATCGTCGCCGGCGAGGAGTTCCTGATCACCACTCTCGATCTTGCGGAGGCATGAACGTCATGGGGCGATTTCACCGGCACGACGACGGGCACGGGCACGGGCACGGGCACGATGGCGAATCAGCAGACCACGACCACCACAGCGACGGTCCCGACGCCGAGGCGAGTTCCGACCAGCACGGCGACCACACCGGATACGCCACCGGCACCGAACGCGTCGAGGTGTTGGAACGGATCTTCGACGAGAACGATCGGACCGCGGCACAGAACCGGGCCGACTTCGACGCCGCCGGCGTGACGGCCGTCAACCTGATGTCCTCGCCGGGCGCCGGCAAGACCGAGCTGTTGCGTCGAGTCCTCGGCCGGCTGCAGGGCACGGTGCGCATTGGTGTCGTGGAGGGCGACATCGAGACCAGCATCGACGCTGACCGTCTCGAGGGCTTCGGCGCGGTGATCAGTCTGCTGAACACAGCCAACGGCTTCGGCGGGGAGTGTCACCTCGATGCCCCCATGGTTCGCTCCGCGCTCGCCCGGCTCCCCCTGGACGACCTCGGGCTCCTGCTGGTCGAGAACGTGGGCAACCTCGTCTGCCCGGCAGAATTCGCGGTCGGCGAGCATCACCGCGTGATGGTCTATGCCATCACCGAGGGCGAGGAGAAGCCGCTGAAGTACCCGGTGATGTTCCGGTCGGTGGACCTGGTACTGATCAACAAGATCGATCTGCTTCCGCATCTGGACTTCAACCTCACCGCGTTCAACCAGAATCTGCGGGCGGTCAACCCCGAAGTGACCGTGCTGGAGACAAGCGCGCGCACCGGCCAGGGCGTCGACGAGCTGTGCGCGTGGTTGCAGGCGGCCCGAACCCACGAGCCAGCCGCCGCCGGATGACAATCACGGTCCGGGTCTCCGCAACGGGAGCCTGTTCGAGAACCAACCTGACCAGTGCGGCGTTACTGCTGGTCAGGTCTGTGGAGCATCGTCTCAGCTACCGGAGCTGGAGTAGGACACATGCCCGCGTGTCATGCGATCCGTAACGGCGGACGCGTGGGACGCAGGACAGCACATGCTCGTTCGATGCCGCCGACCAGCTCGGCCTGCGCGCGGTAGGTCAGCCAGGTGTGTCCCCGCCACGCCCGGGCGGCTGGATCGGTCAGGCTCCGCCCGAAGCAGAAGGTCAGTGGCCACGCCGCCGCCGGATCCTGGAGTGCAGCCAGGACGGACACGGCGGTGTCCCGGTCTCGGGTCCCGGTGTGCACAGCAACGCCCGCGACGGCGGCGGGCACAAGGAGCTGTAGAACATCCAGCGTCAGCCGCGCGACATCGCCCGGATCGATCCGCTGCCGGCATGACCGCCCGGGTGCGGCAGTGCCCGGACTCAGGACCAGGGCTCGCAGGTCCACCCCGGCGTCGTCGAGCTCGCGCATGAGGCGCGTCAGCGTTGTCGCGAGGGCTGCGGCGGCCTGGCTGGCCGTGTGGTCGCCGTCCCGGGAGAGGCTGCAGTGCAGGACCGGGACGATCCCAGCGTCCTGCGCTGCCCGGGCGTACCGGGCGAGCAGGTGCGCGTTGGAACGTACCGCCCATACCGACGGAGTTCGGTCGCCGACGGAGGTCCAGGCCCGACAGGTGACGAACCGGACCCCGGCCCGGGCATGCCCGGCCATCCGCTCGACCAGACCGTCCGACCCCGCCATGACGACCTCGCCGGGCGAGCCCGGCAGATCCGCGCTCCCCGTGTCGGCCCGAACACCCAAAAAAACACCGACGTCGTCGAGCAGCCTGGGGAACGAGCGCCCGTCCTCGACCCGCTGGTGGAGCGACACTGCGGGCAGGACGAGACCGTTGACGTACTCATCCAAACCGGGGGTCGTCGCGACCAGGTGCTCGAACTCGAGGTCCCGGCCCGCCGCCTCGTCCGGCCCGGCGTCGAGCGAGACGATGCCCCTCGCGTGTTCGACGAGTGCACTCGCCGTCGTCCGCAACGCGTTCTGCGCGGTCGGCTGCATCGATTCCTCCTCGGGCGGTTGGCCAGAGCTGTGCCCCCGGCCTGGGACCGTTGGATGCTAGGTCCGAGACGAGCCGGGGCGGCTCCCCGAGGTGGAGGAGGAAGCGGGTGATCCCGGGGACCCGGGGTCCCTGCACATCCCCTATGCCCAAAGTGATCCGGAACACACCTCACCCGGGGTGTCCCCCGGGTCGGGGGCGCCCAGGATCGTGGCCTCTGGTGTCATGCCACGAGGAGGACGACATGACACCACGGACCGACGGGAGTCCAGCGCGTCGCGGCGGCAGGGCATGACGGCGTTCATGTCGGCTGAGGAGGTCGAGCGTGCGCGCACCCGATTCTGCGCCGACCAGGACGAGGCCGAGTACCTTGAGTACGCCGAAGCGATGGCGAGGATCGGACCGACCCGCTACTGGCGCCACCATCGCCGACGGTTCCTCGACCAGGCCGGATACGAGCTCGTCGATCGCGACTACCGGGCGGGGGAGGCCGGCGACGGCTGAGGTCGCCGACCTGCTCGACCGGGGGCGGTGTCTGCTCTTGCTCCGTCGGTATTCCGCTTCGTCGCACGGCTCCGTCGAGCTGCTGTGCCATCTCCGCGGCGTGCTGGTCGCCCCTGGGGATCTTGCCGCGGCCATCGCCGTCTACCGGGATCGCAGCGGTGCCCGGCACTCGGCGTTGTCCTGGACGGCCGGGACATCCCCGGCCGTGCCCGGCGACGCGGCGGCGTACCTCGCGCGCCTGCTGAACCGGACGGCCACGGCCGGTGTGCGACTCGCGGGCTGGACGCCGATCTCGGCATCGGCCCGGGCGACGTCGATCACCCCCCGCCGCCCGGCTCGCCGCATACTTCGCCGACGGCTGCCGGTGCGCCGGTCTCCCGGCGGTGCTGGAGCTGCGAACCCGAGTATTGTCCCGTCCGGAATCGAGGCCGCCAGGGCTGGGCTGCGGGATTCCGTCGCAACCGTGCTCGATGTCCTTGCGCACCGCGGAGTCGGCCCGGCGCGGGTGGCGTTCGTCGTCGCGCCGACCGTGCCCGGACGCGGGGCGCACAATATCGCGTCGGCCGACGACGTGACGGTCGCCACCGCCGGGGCGCTGCGCGACGCGGGTCTCAACGACGCCGCAGTGGTCGCCCTGACGGCCGCGGCCCGCCCGAACGACCTCGAGGGCTGGCTGCTCGCCGGGAACAACCACCCCGGCAAGTAGCGGGTCAGTGCCCGGCGGGGTCGCGACCGATCGCACGAAACGCCGACGCCGCCACGGCACGGGCCGACAGTCCCATGTGGGCGGCGACGTCGCCGCCCGCTCCGCTGTGGCCGAACCTGTCGATGCCGAGCACGACGTCCCCCGGCCGCGCGATTGCCCGCCAACCGGTACCGACCCCAGCCTCTACCCACACGACTGGTACCTCCGGCGCCGGCACGGCCCCCGTGCGCAGCGCCCGGTGGAACTGCTCCCGCCACGGCACGGACAGCACCGTGGCCGCTGCGCCGCGGGCGCGGAGCAGCTCAGCGGCCTTCTCCACCAGGCCGACCTCGGACCCGCTGGCCGCGAGCACGACGTCCGCCTGGGCGGGATCCGGTCCGAACCGACGGAAACCGTGCTCGCGCGCCTGCTCCAAGCCCTCGCTGCCGAGTTCCGGCAGGTCCTGTCTGCTCAGCACGAGAGCCGTCGGCCGATCCGTCGCGGACGCGGCGATCTCCCAGGCCAGTGCTGTCTCGGCGGTGTCGGCCGGTCGCAGCACGGTGAGGCCGGGAATCAACCGCAGCGACTCGAGCTGCTCGATCGGCTGGTGGGTTGGCCCGTCCTCGCCGACGTGGACCGAGTCGTGGGTGAACACATACACGACCGGCAGGCCCATCAGCGCGGACAGCCGCAGTGCGGGGCGCAGGTAGTCGGCGAACACCAGGAACGTGCTGCCGAACGGGCGCAGGCCGCCGTGCAGGGCGATCCCGTTGAGCGCCGCCGCCATCCCGTGCTCACGGACCCCGAATGCCACAGTGCGCCCGGCGAACGAACCGGCGCCGACGTCGCCGCCGGGGAGCGCCGTCCCGGTCGACGAGGCCAGGTCCGCGGACCCGCCGACCAGGCCAGGGCAGGTCGCCGCAACCGCTTGGAGGGCGCGGGCCGAAGCCCGGCGGGTGGCGACCCGGCCCCCTGGGGCTGCCCGGTCCGCGAGCGCCCGCAGCGGGGCCGGATCGGTTGGCGCCGGCACGCCGCGCAGCGGGAACGACGCCGCCCGGTCCGGGTGCGCGGAGCGCCAGGAGTCGTGCACGGCGTCCCACTCCCGGCGCGACGCCGCCCAGCACTCCTGCCGCTCTCGGACCGTCACGAGGACCTCGTCCGGTACGTGGAACGGAGTGGCCGGCCACCCCGTCCGCGCCCGCATCGCCTCCGCGGCCTCCGGGCCGATCGGGCTGCCGTGCGCCGCCGACGTGCCCTCGACCCCGGGCGCTCCCTGACCGATCGTCGTCCGGACCGCGATGAACGTCGGCCGGTCGGTCTCCACCCGGGCCGCGGCATAGGCGTGGTCGAGCTCCTCGGCGTCGGCGCCGTCCTCGACTCGCAGCGTATGCCAGCCGTAGGACCGGAACCGCATCTCGACGTCGTCGGCGCAGCTGCGCCGAGCGGGCCCGTCGATTGTGACGTCGTTGTCGTCGAACAGGACGGTCAACCGGTCCAGGCCGAGCCGCCCGGCCAGGGAGGCCGCCTCGTGACTGACTCCCTCCATCAGACAGCCGTCCCCTACCAGGGCCCAGGTCCGGTGGTCCACCACCAGGTGCTCCGGTGTGTTGCACCGCTGTGCGAGCATTCGCTCGGCCAGTGCCATCCCGACCGCGGTGGCCATGCCCTGACCCAGCGGCCCTGTGGTGGTCTCGATCCCGGGGGTGACGCCGTACTCTGGATGGCCCGGGGTGCGCGATCCCAGCTGGCGAAACCGGCGCAGGTCCGCGACGTCGAGGTCGTAACCGGTCACGTGCAGCAGCGCGTAGAGCAGCATCGAACCGTGCCCCGCGGATAGGACGAAGCGGTCCCGGTCTGGCCAGCCGGGGTCGGTCGGATCATGCCGCAGATGTCGCGACCACAGGACCCACGCCGGTACGGCAGCCCCCAGGGGCAGACCCGGGTGCCCACTGCCGGCCTCCTCGATCGCGTCGACCGCGAGGAACCGGAGCGTGTCCGCGGCAATGTCGTCGACCTCGCGCGCGGGCTGGGCTCCCTCGTCGTGGCCGCCGATCACCGGTCCGGCGGCGCTCACGCCGCCGCCTCCCCGGTCGCCGCCGCGCGCAGCGCCGCCACCCGCCGGGCGATCGACCCCGGCCCGTGCAGCAGGCTGGACCCGGCACAGAACGAACGGGCACCGGCACGTGCTGCGCCGGCGATCGTGGTGACCGTGATTCCCCCGTCCACCTCGAGCTCCACGTCGGCCCGGCTCCGGTCGATCAGCGCCCGGGCCAGGCCGATCTTTGCCTCCGTGATCGGCAGGTAGGCCTGACCACCGAAACCCGGGTCGACCGTCATCACGAGCAGCAGGTCGGTCACGTCGAGCACGTGCTCGACGGCTTCGACCGGAGTCGCCGGGTTCAGCGCCACCCCGGCCCGGGCTCCGAGTTCGCGGATCCGGGCGAGGGTGCGGTGCAAATGGGTCGTGGCCTCGGCGTGGACGATCACGGTCTCGCAGCCCGCCTCGATCCACCGCGGGAGCAGCCGGTCCGGCTCCTCGACCATCAGGTGTGCCTCGAACCCGAACCCGGCCCGATTCCGGCACGCCGCCACCACGTCCGGGCCGAAAGTCATGTTGGGGACGAAACGCCCGTCCATGACATCCCACTGGATCCGGTCGGCACCGGCCTCCTCGATCCGGGCGACCTCGTTGCCGAGATCACTGAAGTCGGCCGGAAGAACCGACGCGACGATCAACGGTGTCCGATTGTTCGTCATCACGCACCCCTCGTGTCCGGACGCCGACGCTAGGACCCCGCCCGAGCGCGCTCATCCCCCACCTCGGTGGGCGCGCGGGGGACCACAAAGGATGCATCCCCGGTATGCCCAGGGTGTGGGGCCAGGGCGATCCGCAGGCGAACCCTCGTTGTGGCGCCCTCAGGTCGAGGACCGCACGCATGCGGATGCCGCCGGGCGAGCCCCGTCCGTGAGCGACGTCGGAGCGGATGGCTGCTGGGTATGCCTCTAGCGCCCTACTCTTGACCGATGGTTGCTACCGAACGTGGGCCCGTCCGGGTCGTGCTCGTCGACGATCACGAGATGGTGATCGAGGGCCTCAGGGCGATGCTCGCGGGGTTTCGCAGTCGGGCCCGGGTGGTCGGCCAGGCGGTCGGGCTGGACACCGCGATGCCGGTGATCCTCGGACTCGGACCCGACGTCGTACTGTGCGACGTGCGTATGCAGGGTTCCAGCGGACTGGATCTGTGCAGAGCAGTGCAGGAGCACACGGCCGAAATCAAGATCATCCTACTCTCCGTCTACGAGGACGAGCAGTACCTGTTCCAGGCGATGCGGGTCGGCGCGGCTGGCTATCTGCTGAAGAAGATCAACGGGGAGGAGCTGGTGAAGGGGATCGAGCGGGCGGCGCACACCGGCGACATCGTGATCGACCCGGGTATGGCAGCGCGGGCGGTGGACACCGCGGCGCGTCTGGAGCGGGACGAGTACTGGCCCGGTGCACGGCAGGGCCTCACGCAGCGGGAGAGCGAGATCGTGTCGTTCATGGTCACGGGGTTGTCCAACCGGGCGATTGCTGGCTCATCCCAATCGGGGGTGTAGGAGTTGGGGTCTGAAGCCGCCGGTCTCGAGCAGGCTTCGGGCGATGTAGTTGGTCAGGTTGCGGAACCCGA
>NZ_JBZFLK010000044.1:0-23333 GCF_058448985.1 Pseudonocardia sp. DxW
CTGCACTCGACAGGGTGTGGGAGAGTAGGTCGCTGCCGACATTCAACCTTTTTTGTGGGGATGCCCCGGACTTCGGTCCGGGGCATTTCTGCGTTCAGCATCGCCCGCGAGAGGTACCTGAGGGTCGTCGGGGCTGGCCCGGACAACCCTCAGGTACCTCTCGGATCCTTCCACTCGGAGAGGCCCCTGATGAGTACCGATGTCCGTCCGTGCTTCCACCTGGCCGTCCCGGTGGACGACCTGGCCGCGGCCCGCCGGTTCTACGGCGACGTGCTGGGGCTGCCCGAAGGCCGCTCGTCGGATAGCTGGGTCGACTGGAACTTCCACGGCCACCAGGTCGTCACACACGTCGCACCGCGCACGACACCGCCGGCCCACAACCCGGTCGACGGGCACGACGTCCCGGTGCCGCACTTCGGCCTCCTGCTCCCGGTCCCGGCCTTCCACGAGCTCGCGGAGCGCCTGCGGGCGGCGGGTACCCGGTTCGTCATCGAGCCGTACCAGCGTTTCGCGGGCGAGCCGGGGGAGCAGTGGACCATGTTCCTGACCGACCCGGCCGGGAACAACCTCGAGTTCAAGGCGTTCGCCGACGAGTCGCAGATCTTCGCGACGTAGCGCGGAACACGTCGCGGATCCGAACCGGATCGGGGCCGGATGGAACCGAACGGGCCCCGTGGACGACAGTGAGGGTATGGACTGTCAGCAGTGCCGCGACGTGGTGTCCGCGTCCCTGGACGACGAGGCCACCCCGGCGGAGCGGACGGACGCCGACGCACACCTGTCGGGGTGCGACGAGTGCCGCCGCTACGCCGCGAGCGCGGAACGGGTGACGCGGCTCGGCCGGGTGCGCCCGATCGGCGACGTGCCGGATGTCGTCACCCCACTGCTGGCCTCGCTGGGGATCGCGCTTCCGGACCCGCCCGAGCCCGCCGTCCCGGCGGTTCCCGAGCTGACCTGCCACAGCGGTGGCTGCTGCGCGGCGTCCGAGCCGGCGGCCGCGGCTGCGCCGAGATCGGCCTGCGGCTGCCCGGCCACCTGCGGGTGCGGCTGCCAGCAGGGTGCCGCGTGCCGCTGCAGCACCCGGGCTGCCTGAGGGAACATCCGGGACGCGGCGTCCGGCGGCGCGGCAGGGGAGGACAGAACGTGCCGGCCGGACGAAACCCGGCCCGACCGCCCGGGGCGGACGAAACCGGTGGCGGACAGAACCCGGTCAGGCGGGCCCCGGGGAACCCCGGGAACCCGGGCGAGTCCGAACCCCGGGGAGTCCGAAGCCGGGCAGACCTGATCCGGCCCACGAGCCCCGGAAGCGACACGTCCACGTCCACGCGAGCCCTCCGCCTTCCACCCCACGACCGGCGGGGGAGACGCGCGCCCCCGGGAACCCCGGGCGGGTGGGTACGCTTCCCCCCACAACGGTTCGCACGACAGTCCCGCGGTGTACAGGAGAGGACCGGATGAGCGAGCGGCGCACCTCCCGCACCGTGGCGGCACCGGAGCTGTCCGACGAGCTGACCCGGATCGCCTGGCGGGTCGAGCGCTGGATCGACCCGGGCCCGGCGGCGGTCGTCGTGGGAGCGGCGTTGGCAGCGGTGTCCGCGTCGCTGCTGATGCCGTGGTCGGTCCGCGCGGACGGCTGGCAGATCCTCACCGGACACGTCGACATGGGGCCGTTGCCGCGGCTGTTCACGATCGTCGTCGTGGCCGGGCTGGTCGCCTCGGCGCTCGCCCTGTTCACCCGGTACTGGCCGCTCGCCTGGACCGCCGCGACGGCCTGCGGGGTCGGCGCGATGTCCGGGCTGTGGGCGGTCTGGTCCCGGCAGACGGCGGCCGGCGCCGACATCGGGCCGGGCCTGGTGGTCACGGTGCTCGCGATCAGCGTCCTGTTCGTCACCTGGGCCTGGATCGTCGTCGCGGCCGGACCGCGCGCCGCCACCGTGCGGATCGGCTGACCCAACCCGGCTGACCCGGCCCGGCCCGGCTGACCCGGCCCGGCTGGCCCGGTGGGCTCAGCCGCGGGTCCAGCGGCCGAGCACCATCAGCGTCCGAGTGCCGGTGACGGTCCCGCTGCGCCGGATCCGGTCGATCACCTCCTGCAGGTGCGCGAGATCGCGCACCCGGACCTGCACGAGCGCGTCCAGGTCCCCGGCGAGGGTGTACACCGCCTGCACCTCCGGCTGGCGGGCCGCCGACTCGACGATGTCGGAGATGCTCGCCGTCCCCGCATAGCGGATCTCGCTGAACGCCTCGACCGCCCAGCCGAGCTTCTTGTGGTCCACCTGCACGGTGAACCCGGTGATCACCCCGGACTCGCGCATCCGGTCCACCCGGCGCTTCACCGCGGCCGTGGACAGACCGACCGTCGCTGCCATGTCGGCGAAGGTCCGGCGGCCGTCCTCGTGCAGCAGCCGGAGCAGCGAATGGTCGATGTCGTCGAGCTCCTGCATGCTGCCCCCACGCAACGGAACGTCGCAGATCGGTCGTCGGGAGCGTATCCGTTGCGTCTGCGGGTTCCCCGCCCGACGTTGCGCGGGTGGCCGTGGTCACGTTGTCCTGTTCGCAGCCGCACCCGACTCACCGAGGAGCCGCGTCCATGAACGGCCCCAGCGACGCCCGCACCGCCACCACCACCGTGCTCGACGACAAGTACGTCTCCGACCGCGGCCGTGCCCCGATGACCGGGATCCAGGCTCTCGTCCGGCTCACCCTGGAGCAGGCCCGGCTGGACGCCGTCCGCGGACTGGACACCGCCTCGTTCGTCTCCGGGTACCAGGGCTCGCCGCTGGGCACCCTGGACGCCGAGCTCGGCCGCGCCGCCCGCCACCTCGATCCGGCCCGGATCGTGTTCCGGCCCGGCCTCAACGAGGAGCTCGCCGCCACCGCCGTGGCCGGGACCCAGCTGCTCGACGCCGTCCCGGGACGCAGGCACGACGGCGTCGTCGGCTACTGGTACGGCAAGAACCCCGGCCTGGACCGGGCCGCGGACGCGATCCGGCACGGCAACCTCGCGGGCACCGCCCGGCTCGGCGGCGCGGTCGCGATCATCGGCGACGACCCGTCCTGCAAGTCGTCCACCGTCCCCAGCTCCTGCGAGCCGATCGCGCAGAGCCTCGCCATGCCGCTGCTCGCACCCGGCTCGGTGTCCGAGGTCGTCGAGTTCGGGCTGCACGCCGTCGCGCTCTCCCGGGCCACCGGCCTCTGGACCGGCCTGAAGATCATCGCCGACGTCGCCGACGCGTCGTCCACCGTCGATCTCGGCGCGCTGCGCCCGGAGCTGCTCGGCATCCCGCACCCGCCGGCCATCGACCGCGCGCAGGCCGGCGCGCTGGTCGGCCCGGCCGCCGTGGACGCCGAGCACGACCTGCTCACCCGGCGTCTCGACCTGGCCCGCCAGTACGCCCGCGAGACCGGGCTGAACCGCATCACCTTCGACGCCCGCCGTCCCCGGCTGGGCGTGCTCGCCTCCGGCACCGGCTACGCCACCGTCCTGCGGGCGCTCGACGATCTCGGGCTCGGCGAGGGCGACCTCGACGCGCTCGGGATCCGGCTGATCCGGCTCGCGATGCCGTTCCCGATCGACCGCGACGATCTCGCCGCGCTGACCGACGGCCTGGCCGAGGTGCTCGTCGTCGAGGACAAGGTCCCGTTCCTGGAGGGGCACCTGCGCGACGCCCTCTACGGCCGCGCGCAGCAGCCGGTGATCACCGGCCGGCGCGACGACCGGCAGCGGCCGCTGCTCACCGCCCGCGGCCAGCTCTCCGCCGAGGACGTCGCCCGCGCCGTCGCCGCCCGGCTCACCGCCGCCGGCGCGGAGCTGCCCGCGGCCGCCCGCGCCCACCTCGACGCGCTCGCGCCGCCGCGGCCGTCCCGGATCGAGCTGGGCCTGGCGAGGGCCGGTGACCTGGGCGCCCGCACGCCGTACTTCTGCTCCGGCTGCCCGCACAACACCTCCACCCGGACCTCCGACGACACGCTGGTCGGCGTCGGCATCGGCTGCCACGCGATGATCGCGCTGGACGGCGGGCACCGGGGCAGGCAGATCGGCCTGACCCAGATGGGCGGCGAGGGCGCCCAGTGGTTCGGGCTGGCGCCATTCACCGACGACCGCACCCTCGTGCAGAACCTCGGGGACGGCACCTTCCACCACTCCGGGTCGCTGGCGATCCGGGCGGCGGTCGCGTCCGGCGTCACGATGACCTACAAGCTGCTCTACAACGACGCCGTCGCCATGACCGGCGGGCAGCGCGCCGAGGGACGGATGGGCGTCCCCGAGATCACCCGGTCGCTCGCGCTGGAGGGGGTGCGGCGGATCGTCGTCACCACCGACGAGCCGAAGCGCTACCGCGGGATCACCCTGGACCCGATCGCCTCGCTGCGGCACCGCGACGAGCTGCCCGCCGCCGAGGCCGAGCTGGCCGCGGTCGACGGCGTGACCGTTCTCATCCACGACGACCGGTGCGCCGCCGAGGAGCGCAGGCTGCGCAAGCGCGGGAAGCTCCCGACCCCGGCCGAGAAGGTCGTGATCAACGAGCGGGTGTGCGAGGGCTGCGGCGACTGCGGTGACAAGTCAACCTGCCTGTCGGTGCTGCCGGTGGACACCGAGTTCGGCCGCAAGACCCGGATCCACCAGCCGTCCTGCAACTCCGACCTGTCCTGCCTGAAGGGCGACTGCCCGTCGTTCCTGATGGTGGAGCCGGGGACCCCGCGCCGGCGGGAGATCCCGGCGCTGCCGGTCACCCTGACCGATCCCGAGCCGCGGGTCGGCGCCGACTCCACGCTGATCCGGATGCCCGGGATCGGCGGTACCGGCGTCGTCACCGCCTCGGCGGTGCTGCAGATGGCCGCGCACCTGGACGGGCTGTGCGCGGCCGGGCTGGAGCAGGTCGGCCTCGCCCAGAAGGGCGGGCCGGTCGTGTCCGACGTCCGGATCTCCAAGGAGCCGGTGGACGGGATCCTGCGCGCCTCCCGGGGCACCGCCGACGTGCTGATCGGGATGGACCTGGTCGGCGCCGCCACCGACGCCAACCTGGCGGTCGCCCGGCCCGGGCACACCGTCGCCGTCGTCAACACCTCGCTGGTGCCGACCGCGGCCATGGTCACCGGCCGGGTCGTGCTGCCCGGCTCCACCGACGACGCCGTCGACAGGATCGCCCGCAGCACCCGCGACCTGCTGACCGTGGACGCCCAGACGATCTCCGAGGCGCTGTTCGACGACCACCTCCCGGCCAACATGCTGCTGCTCGGCGCCGCCTACCAGCACGGCGTGCTGCCGGTGTCCGAGCAGGCACTCGAGGCGGCGATCCGGGTGAACGGCGCCGCCGTCGAGCGGACCCTCACCGCGTTCCGCTGGGGCCGCGCGGCCGCCCTCGATCCGGCCGCGGTCCGGGCCGCGCTGGCCGGGCCGCAGCGGGCCACCGTGACCGTCGACGCGGAGTCCGCCGCGCTCGCCGCGTCGGTCGCCGCCGGTGCCGACGTCGAGACCGGTCTGGAGGCCGAGCTGGCGACCCGGATCGCCGATCTCACCGGCTACCAGGACGCCGGGTACGCGGCCCGCTACGCCGAGGAGGTCCGCCGGGTCGCCGCGATCGCGACCGCCCGCGCGGGCGAGGCCGCCGGTGCCCGGATCGCCCGCGCCTACGCCCGCGGCCTGCACACCCTGATGGCCTACAAGGACGAGTACGAGGTCGCCCGGCTGCACCTGGACCCGGTCGAGGTCGCCCGCCGGGAGGACGCGTACGGCGCCGACGCCCGGGTGACGGTGATGCTGCACCCGCCGGTGCTGCGCGCGCTCGGGATGGACCGCAAGATCCGGCTCGACGGCCGGGTGGCCGGCCCGGCGTTCCGGGCGCTGCGCGCCGCGCGGCGGCTGCGCGGGACCGCGCTGGACGTGTTCGGCTACGCGGGGGTCCGCCGCACCGAGCGGGAGCTGGTCGGCGAGTACCAGGCGCTGGTGCGCACCGCGCTGGACGCGCTGCAGCCGGGCACGGTGGACGGCGTGGTCGCGGTCGCGGAGACCGCCGGGCTGGTGCGCGGCTACGAGGACGTGAAGCTCGGCAACGTCGAGCGGTTCCGGGCCGAGGCGGCCGCGCGGCTGGGGAGCCTGCGCGGTTGACCTCCCGCGGCGGGCCCGGACCGGGGGTCCG
The DNA here is from genome assembly GCF_058448985.1 of Pseudonocardia sp. DxW. Lineage (NCBI taxonomy): Bacteria > Bacillati > Actinomycetota > Actinomycetes > Pseudonocardiales > Pseudonocardiaceae > Pseudonocardia > Pseudonocardia sp. DxW. The sequence goes on from NZ_JBZFLK010000044.1 coordinate 6,141, forward strand.
GGCCCGCCGTCACTTCAGGAGCTTCTGCACCTCGCGGAACCGCGGATGGGTCGCGTCGCGCAGCCACTCGAACAGCACCATCTCCGAGGTGACGATCTCGGCGCCGGCGGCCCGCGCGCGGTCGAGCGCGGCGGACCGGTCGTCCGGGTCGCGGGAGCCGACGGCGTCGGCGACGAACAGCACCCGGTGCCCGTCGGCGAGCAGCCGCAGCGTGGTCTGCAGGACGCACACGTGCGCCTCCATCCCGGTCACCACCACCTCCGAGCGGCCGGGCGGCACCAGCCCGCCCGGTTCCGCACCGAACGACGACTTGTGGGTGACCAGGTGCGGGTAGCCGGCCAGCCGCTCGACGGTCGGGCCGAGCTTGTCCGGCACCTGCTCGGTGGCCAGCACCGGCACCCCGAGCAGGGACGCGGCCTCGGCGAGCCGGGCGGTGCGGTCGATCACCCGGTCGCCCCGGTGGATCGCGGGGGCCAGCCGCTGCTGGAGATCGACCAGGAGCAGGACGGCGGCGTCGGCGGTCATCAGCACAGCGCCGACGGTAGCGGCCGGGCTCACTCGCAGGCGACACCGTCGCCGTCGCGGTCCAGCGGCCCGCGGTAACCCGGCTGGCCGCGCAGGATCGGGGCGGCACCGGCGGCCCGCGCCGCGGAGCAGTTCTTGTAGTACACCCCGCCACCGCCGGACGGTGCGGGCGGCGGCGCCTGCACCGCGGGCTGCGGCGCCGCGGTGCGCTGGGGCGCCGCGGTCCGCGGCGCGGCCTGCAGCGGCGCCGTCGTCGCGGGCGCCCGGGTGGCCGCCGGGGCAGGGGTGGAGCGTGCTGTGCCGGTCGCGGGAGCGGTCCCGGTGGTGGTCCCGGCGGTGGAGGTGCCGCAGCTGCGCCCGCGGTCGAGCCCGGTCAGCCCACCCAGGTAGGACGCCGAGGCGTTGTTGCCGCCCCGGTAGACCCCGGTGTGGTCGGCCGGGACCATCAGCCGGCCGAAGTCACCGGCGGACGTCGCGACGTAGCGGACCTCGCGGCCGAACCGATCGAGATCCACGCCCGGCTCGCGGGTCAGCGTCACCGTCCCGGTGCCGAGCAGCCTGCGTGCGGCGGCGGTCGCGGCGTCGCCGCCGGTGGTGCCCGCCTCGCAGGAGTCGATGCCGATCACCCGGATCCGGCGCTCGCCGACCCGGAAGGTGTCGCCGTCGGTCACCGAGGTGACGACGACGGTGTCCGGGTCGACGCCGAAGCCGGTCCGCGACGTGCCGCCGGTCGCGCCCGCGGCACCGGTCCTGCCGACGGCACCGGCCGCCGTCGCCGCCGATCCCGCCGGGACCGCGGGTGCCGTCGCCGGCGGGGTCGCCGCCGCGGTGTCGATCTCGGTGTCCGTCCCGGTGTCCCCGGGACCGGAGCACGCGTAGACGACGCCGGCGACGAGCAGGACGGTGCCGAAGATTCCGGCCTTGGACACGTGTTCCTCCACGGAACGTGAGCGGGGAGTCACCGGCTGGTGCCGGGTTCGGCCGGTTCGTCGTGCTCCGCACGGGGCCCGTTAACGGCGCTCCACAGAACTGATGAGCGGCCCGGCGGCGCGCCGTAGACTCGGTCGGTGACCCAGGACCTGATGCCGGCCGCGTTCTTCGGGCACGGCAGCCCGATGAACGCACTGGCGACCAACCGCTACACCGACGCCTGGCGGGCCTTCGGCGCGGCGGTGCCGCGGCCGCGGGCGATCCTGGTGGTCTCCGCGCACTGGTACATCCAGGCCACCGCGGTCACGGCGATGCCGCGCCCGCGCACCATCCACGACTTCTTCGGCTTCCCGCCCGAGCTGTTCGCGGTGCAGTACCCGGCGCCCGGCGCGCCGGAGCTGTACGACGAGATCGCCGAGATCGTGCGGCCCACCTGGGTCGGGGCGGACGCCGACAGCTGGGGTATCGACCACGGGACCTGGTCGGTGCTGGTGCACGCGTTCCCGGATGCCTCCATCCCGGTGGTCCAGCTCGCGATCAACGCGAACGAGCCGCTCGGCTACCACCTGGAGCTCGGCGCGAAGCTGGCCCGGCTCCGCGGGACCGGGGTGCTGATCGTCGCCAGCGGCAACGTCGTGCACAACCTCGGCGGCGTCGACCGGGCGCGGCCGGACACCGGGTTCGACTGGGCCCGCCGGTTCGACGAGGCGGCGCAGGAGCTGATGCTCGACCGGCCCGCGGAGTTCGCGACGCTGGACGCGCACGGCGACTACCGGCTCGCCGTCCCGACGCCGGACCACTTCATCCCGGCGCTGTACCTGGCCGGGGTGGCGTCGGCGGACCGTGGCGAGTGGCCCGAGGTGCTGGTGGACGGCTACGCCTACGTTTCGCTGTCGATGACGGCGTACACGGTCGGCATGCCCCGCACGTGACGCCGTACCCGGCCGCGACCTCCCGCCCGCCCGGCAGCGGCCGGCCGCCGGGCCCGGGGCCGTCACGACGTCGACGGAACCGCCGCAGCAGCCACAGGAGCATGCCCAGTCCGAGGGCCAAGGCCTGGCTGCGCGGGCACCTGCACGATCTCGCCATCGACGCCGGCCACGACGATCCCGGCACGCTCGCGGCGCAGCTGCTGAGCCTGCACGAGGGGGCCACCGTGCTCTACTCCGTCGGCGCCGACCTCACCGCCCCGCAGACCTCCCGCGACGCCGCGGCCGTGCTGCTCGCCCACGGCGGTCGGGCGACCTGACCGCGCCGCCACCATTCCGCCCCACGAACCGTGCCAGGAGCGCCGTGCGTATCGCCGAGATCCACCTCTACCAGGTCGAGCTGCCGCCGGCCGGCGTCTACCGGATGTCCGACGGCGCCCACGCCGACCTGGACTCGACGGTCGTGCAGATCGTGTCGGACACCGGGCTGTCCGGATGGGGCGAGACGTGCCCGATCGGCCCGACCCACGCCGCGGCGCACGCCCCCGGTGCCCGCGCAGCCCTGACCCGGATGGCCCCGGGGCTGGTCGGCCGGACCGTGACCGGGCCCGCAGTGGTCCGGCGCGCGCTGCACGGTCTGCTCGGCGGCCACGACTACGCGAAGGCCGCGATCGACATCGCGGTGCACGACCTGCTCGGCAAGGCCCACGGCCTCCGGGTGTGCGACCTGCTCGGCGGTGCGACGACCGATCAGGTCGACTCGTACCACTCGCTGACCCTCGACGAGCCCGACGAGACCGCCCGCATCGCCGCGGAGAAGATCGCCGAGGGTTATCCCCGGTTGCAGGTGAAGGTCGGGGGCCGGCCTGTGGAGGCCGACATCGAGACGATCCGGAAGGTGTGGGAGGCGACCGGCTGCACGCGGCTGGTCGTCGACGCCAACCGGTCACTGCTCACCCGCGAGGTGCTGCGGATCGACCGGGCGTGCGCCGACATCCCGTTCGTGTTCGAGCAGCTCTGCCACTCCATGGAGGAGGTCGCCGCGATCCGGGCCCAGCTGGACCACCCGGTCCATCTGGACGAGAGCGCCGAGGACCTCGGCGAGGTGCTGCGGGCGATCTCGCTCGGGATCTGCGACGGGTTCGGCCTCAAGGTGACCCGGCTGGGTGGGCTGGGTGCGATGGCGGCCGTCCGCGACGTCTGTGAGGCGCGCTCGCTGCCGCACACCTGCGACGACTCCTGGGGCGGGGACATCATCGCCGCGGCCTGCGTGCACGTGGCCGCCACCGTGCATCCCCGCCTGCTCGACGGCGTGTGGATCGCCGAACCCTTCACGAAGGTCCACTACGACCCGGCGAACCCGGTCCGGGTCGAGGCCGGTCGCATCGGGGTGCCGACCGGTCCCGGGCTCGGCGTGGTGCCCGACGACGGCGCCCTCGGCGATCCGGTCGCGTCGTTCGGCTAGGGCTCCCGGCGCCGGGAGGCCCGGATCACCCGGTCGAGCACGGCGCGCAGGTCCTCCAGCTCGGACAGCGGCATGCCGAGCCGCTCGACGATCGCGGGCGGGATCGCCTCGGCGCGGGCGCGCAGCGCGCGGCCGTCCGCGGTGAGCGTCACCGCGAGGGTCCGCTCGTTGCCGGGGACCCGGCGCCGGTCCACCAGCCCGGCCGCCTCCAGCCGCTTGAGCAGCGGCGACAGCGTGCCCGGATCGAGGGCGAGCTCCTCGGCCAGCTCGCCGACCGAGCGCGGCGAGCGCTCCCACAGCGCCAGCAGCACCAGGTACTGCGGATGGGTCAGGCCCATCGGCTCGAGCAGCGGCCGGTACAACGCGATCACGTTCCGCGCCGCGACCGCGAGCGCGAAGCAGACCTGCCGGTCCAGCCGGAGCAGGTCGTCCTGGTCACCCGGGGATGCGCTCGCCACATCCCGCATCGTACATTGTTGGGGCACCAAGAATTGGGGGTCCAACCGTGGACGAGCCGATCCGGCCCGATCCGCTGCGCTGGCTGCTCTACGCCTACGGCGCGGCGCTCCCGGCCCGGCACCGCAGATGGGTGCTGCACGACGTGAGCGCGCCGAGCTGGCAGCTGCGCCATCTCGCCCGGGTCACCGTGCAGCTGCTGCCGATCGGGGTCGCGCTGTACCTGCTGATCCCCGGCCCGCCCTACGTCAAGGCGCTGTCGGTGCTGGCCGGGGCGCTGCTCGGCTCCTTCTACTCGGTCGCCTACATGTACGAGTCGGCCGAGCACCGGGTGGCCAAGGCCGGCTACCCGGTGGGACACGCCGCGGCCGTCCGGGCCGCCGCCGGCGCGGCCGACCGGGCGGCGGCCCAGGAACGCTACGAGCGCCGCTGGCGCGGTTGAGCCCCCGGGCGACCCCGACGGGTCAGCCCAGCAGCGGCTTCACCCGGGTGCCGAAGTCGTGCACGCCCTGCTCGAAGTCGTCGAAGGTGAACATCATCCCCTTCACCCCGGGCATCGTGGCGACCTGGTCGATCTGCCGGGCGACGGTCTCGTAGCTGCCGACCAGGGTGGCCATGTTGAAGTTGACCGCGCCCTCCGGGAGGTTGATCGTCCGGGCGGTGCCGGAGTCGTCCGCGGTGGCGTCCTTGCTGCCCTCGTCGGACATGTAGCCGAGCGCGGCGGCGTCCGCGCCCGCGTTGTAGGAGGCCCACTTGGCCTGCGCCTCCTCGTCGGTCTCGGCCATGATCGCCATGAACAGCGGCAGCGACCCCACGTCCCGCCCGGTCGCCTCGGCGGCCTTCGCGAGCCGCTGGGTGGACTCCCGGTAGACCTCCGGGTCGTTCACACCGGGGGAGAGCACGAAGTTGTAGTCGCCGTACTCGGCGACCATCTGCATCCCCCGCTCGGACTGCCCGGCGCAGACGATGTCCACGTGCCCGGACGGCCGCGGGGACAGCACGCAGTCGTTCATCGTGAAGTGCTCGCCCTGCAGGTCGCAGCGGCCCTTCTCGAACAGGTCGCGCAGCACCCGCACGTACTCGGTGGAGTAGTCGTAGCGGTAGCCGAAGTAGTCGTCGCCCGGCCACAGGCCCATCTGCTCGTACTCGCCCTTGGCCCAGCCGGAGACGATGTTGATGCCGAACCGGCCCGGTGCGATCGAGTCGATCGTGGTCGCCATCCGGGCGACCAGCGCCGGGGGCAGCGTGAGCACCGCGGTGGAGGCGTAGAGCTTGATCCGTTCGGTGACCGCGGCGAGCCCGGCCATCAGGGTGAACGACTCCAGGTTGTGGTCCCAGAACTCGGTCTTCCCGCCGAAGCCGCGCAGCTTGATCATCGAGAGCGCGAAGGCGAAGCCCTGCAGCTCCGCCTCCTGCACGACCCGCTTGTTGAGGTCGAAGCTCGGCATGTACTGCGGGCTGTTCTCGGAGATCAGCCAGCCGTTGTTGCCGATGGGGATGAAGACGCCGAGGTCCATGGGGGAGTCCTTCCGGTCGGAGGATCAGCCGGCCGCGAGGGGGCCGGACGGCGGGGGAGGAGCGCAGGACGGGTGCACCCGAGCTCGTCGCGCCACGGCAGCAGCGCCGCGAGGCAGTCCTCCGGCGAGCCCACCACGAACCGGTCCCGGGAGAGATCGTCGTAACCGGCCCGGAACGACTCGTTTCCGGGCCGGACACGGTCCTGCCCCCGGTCGGCGTAGACCTGGGCGGCGCGGACCGGCCGCGGCTGCTCGTCCGGGCGGCCAGCGGATCACGTCCGGCGGGCTGCTGGGTGGGTGCGGAACACCCCACCTGCACCGGGCGGTCAGCCACGACACGCCTCGGCGAAGTCGGCGGCCGGGGTCGCGTCGCCGAGTCCCAGCACGGCCTCCAGCACCTGGTCGGCGACGGCGTCCGGCGCGGCCCGGCCGATCGTCCCGCGGAACTTGGCGACGATCTCGTCGTTGCCCATCGGTCGTTCCTCGTGACCGCGGTTGACCTGCTCGCGGTGCCGGAGCACCCGGCCGTCGGCCAGCTCGATCTCGATCGCGCCGGAGTAGGCGGCCGGGAAGGCGCTGTCCGGGTCGTCGCAGACCTGCACCTTCTGCGCCAGGTCGAGCACCGCCCGGTCGGCGAGCGCCTCGTCGGACAGCTCGGCGAGGGTGAACCGGCCGCGCAGCAGCGCGGTGGCGACGACGTAGGGGAGGCTGAACTTCGCGTCGTACTCGTCGCGCGGGGCCCACTTCGCCGCCGGTGGCTCGCAGACCACCTTGCCGGGGATCGGATGGATCGCGCACCGGATCGCGGCGACGGCGGTGTCGCCGATCTCCGGCCGCAGGGTGAGCGCGGCGTCGGCGAAGGCGTGGTTGAAGTGGCAGATCGGGTACGGCTTGACGGCCGTCCGCATCAGCTCCCAGGTCTCGCCCAGGCCGTCGCAGACCGCCTCGGGCCGGGTGTCCCGCCCGGCCAGGTGGGTGTTGTAGAGGCCGAACCGGCCCTCGTAGACGGCGGGTGGCCCGCTCCAGCCCGCCTTCGCGAACCCGGCCGCGGTCAGCCCGGACATCGCCGCCCAGCCCGGGTGCAGCCGCTTGGTCCAGGAGCCGTCGGCCAGGAACTCCAGCAGCCCGGCGCTCATCGAGCCGACCACGCCCTGGGCGGTGGTGATCCCGGCGGCGTCCAGCCCGGAGACCCTGCCCGCCGCGACGGCGGCCCCGAAGGCCCCGGCGACGGCGGTCGGATGGAAGCCGACGTCGTGGAACCCGCCCGCCCCGCCGATCCCGACCCGCGCCGACACCTCGACACCGAGCACGTAGGCCAGCAGCAGCTCCCGGGTGTCGGCGCCGGCGGCGATCGCCGCGGCCAGGGCCGCGGGCAGCGCGGCGGCCGAGACGTGGGTGACCGCCGGGATGTGCGTGTCGTCGAAGTCCATGCCGTGGATCAGCACGCCGTTGAGCACCGCGGCGTCCCGGGCCGGGAGCCGCTCCGCCAGGCCGAGCACCGGCTGCTCGCCGGCCCCGCCGAACGCGGTGAGCGCCCGCAGCGCGACCCCGGAGAACGGGTGGGAGGTGGAGGCGAACGCCAGCCCGACGGCGTCGAGCACCAGGTGCCGGGCCCGCTCCAGGACATCGGCGGGGATGTCGTCGAGCGTGGTGCGGGCGGCGAATCCGCCGACCGTCGCGGCCAGCGTGCCGGTACGCGGTGGTGCCGGGCTCAGGGTCATCGGGGGCCTCCAGATCGAGAGGGAGAATAAGTCAGACGTATGCCGGTGGGAAGGGGCCGCCGATCCGGTCCGCGATCGGCGGCCGGCGGCGGTGGTGCTCGGTGCGGTCCTGGAACAGGGCCGCCACCCGCAGCGCGGTGATCTCGTCGTGCGGGCGGGCGATCAGCAGCGCGGAGACCGGGCAGCCGTCCGGGGCGAACCCGGTGGGCAGGGCCAGGCCGGGCGCCCCGGTGAGGTTGCCGAGCATCGTCGCGCGGGACTGGGCGGCGTAGAGCGGGTAGCGCTCGCCGTCCACGGTGACGGTGCAGTCGGGCAGCCGCGGCGCCGTCCCGGGGGTGGTCGGGACGACGATCAGGTCGGCACCGGCGAACACGGCGTCGAGCTCGTGCTGCAGCTGCACCCGGAACTGCAGCGCCCGCAGGTGGTCGGCGGCGGGGGTGGTGATTCCCTGGCTGATCCGGCGCACCGTCACCGGGTCGTAGTCGCCCCAGCGGGCGACGTCGGCCCGGTGCACGGCGGCGGCCTCGGCGAACACGATCTGGTAGCCGATCGGCAGCGCGAGGTGCGCGGACGGGATCTCCCCGGCGACGATCTCGGCGCCGGCCCCGGTGAGCACGTCGACGAGATGGTCCACCCCGGCCCGCACGGCGCCGTCGCACAGCTCGGTGAGGTAGCCGCCCGGCCGCGCGATCCGCAGCCCGCGCAGGTCGGCCGGCACGCCGGTCGGCGGCAGCGGCGGCAGACCGCCGGCCCGCGGGTCCAGCCCGTCCGGGCCGCGGACCAGCCCGAACACGAGCCCGACGGTGCGGGCGTCGCGGGCCAGCGGGCCGATCGTCTCGGTGGTCCAGGACAGCGGCACCGATCCGGTCCGCGGGACCGCGCCTGCGGTCGGCTTGAGCCCGGTCAGCCCGGACCAGGCGGCGGGCAGCCGGACCGAGCCGCCGACGTCGGTGCCCAGGCCGAACGGCACCACCCCGGCGGCGACCGCGGCGGCGGTGCCGGTGGAGGAGCCGCCCGCCCAGCGCCCGGTGTCCCACGGGTTGCGGCAGGCGCCGGTCAGCGGCGGGTGCGGCCCGCCGACGGCGAACTCGGTGGTCGCGTCCTTCGACACCGGGACCGCGCCGGCGGCCTCCAGCCGGGCGACCACGGTCGCCGACGCGGCTGCGGGGGCGGCGTCGGCGCGGGTGCGGGAGGCGGCCGTCGTCGGGACGCCCGCGACGTCGATGACGTCCTTGACGGCGAACGGGACGCCGGTCAGCGGGCCGTCCACCGGCCGCTGCCCGAGCGCCCGCTCGCGCAGCACCCGGATCGTGCAGTTCAGCTCGGCGTGCAGCCGTTCGAGCCGGTCCAGCGACTCGGGCACCCGGCCGGACCAGGCGTCCCGCAGCGCCGCGGCGAGCGGGTCGTCGCCGGTGGGCGGGCCGACCGTCGCGGCACCGGCGGGCGGGCGGAGCCAGTGGTCCCCGGCGGCCGGATCGGCGGCCGCGGGCGGAACCGGGATCGCGCGCAGCTCGGACACCGCGGGTTCGGCGCCCGCGACAGCCTCGGCCATCGCCGAGAGCTGCGCCGGGTCGAGCGCGTAGCCCAGCCGGGCGGCGAGCGCGCCCAGCTCGCCGGTCTCGTCGCGGGAGCTCACCGGATGGTCGCCTTCCCGGCCAGCAGCGCCTTCGCGACGACGCCGCGCAGCACGTCGTTGGTGCCCTCGCCGATGGACATCAGCGGCGCGTCCCGGTAGAGCCGCTCCACCTCGAACTCGGTGGAGTAGCCGTAGCCGCCGTGGATGCGCATCGAGTCGATCGCGCACTCCAGGGCCTGCTCCGAGGCGAAGATCTTCGCCATCCCGGACTCGGTGTCCATCCGGACGCCGTCGTCCATCCGGGACGCCGCCCAGTAGGTCATCAGCCGGGCGGCCTGCAGCCGCACCGCGATCTGCGCGAGCCGCTGCTCGACGGCCTGGAACTCGCCGATCGGGCGGCCGAACGCGGTCCGCGCCCTGGCGTAGCCCAGCGCCTCGTCGTAGGCGCGCTGGGCGATGCCGACGCTGCGCGCGGCGATGTTGATCCGGCCGGTCTCCAGCGACGACAGCGCCTGCTGCAGGCCGCGCCCCTGCACCCCGCCGAGCAGCTGGGACGCGGGCACCCGGACGTCGGTGAGCACGACCTCGCAGGACTCGGGGCCCTTGTAGCCGAGCTTGCCGATGTCGGCGGTCACCTCGAAACCGGGGGAGTCCGCCGCGACGAGCAGGATGCTCATGCCCCGGTGCGCGGGCTCCGCCGCCGGGTCGGTCTTGACCAGCACCGGCAGCGGATCGGCGTGCCGCGCGTTGGTGATCCACATCTTGGTGCCGTTGACGATGTAGTCGCCGTCGGCGCCGTCGCGCCGCCCGGTGGTCCGGATGCCCTGCAGGTCGGTGCCCGCGCCGGGTTCGGTGAGCGCGATCCCGGTGCGCCGGGCGCCGGTCGCCAGCTCCGGCAGGTAGCGCCGCTTCTGCTCCTCGGTGCCGTGCCGGGCCAGCATGAAGCAGGACACCGAGTGGCTGCCGAGGATCCCGGCGACGCCCATCCAGCCGCGCGAGATCTCCTCGAACGCGAGCGCGAACGAGACCGTGTCCGCGGACAGGCCGCCGTGCTCCTCGGGCACCGCGAGACCGAACAGCCCGAGCTGCTTCATTCCCTCGACGATCTCGGTGGGGTAGCGGCCGGACTGCTCCCACTCCCGGGCCACCGGGACGATCTCGGAGTCGACGAAGTCGCGCAGCGTCTCCCGGAAGAGGCGCTGCTCGTCGGTGAGCCGGAAGTCCATCTCAGTCCCTCCCCAGCGCGCCGGCGTCGCGGAGCGCGGTGATCGCGTCGTCGTCGTAGCCCAGCTCGCGCAGCACCCGATCGGTGTCGGCGCCCATCGCCGGTGCCGCCCGGGTCGGTGCCCGGTCGGCGCCGGGCGGGCCCACCCGGACCGCACTGCGCAGGCTGCGCACCGCCCCGAACACGGCGTGGTCGGTCTCGGCGAGCAGGTCGCGCTCGACGGTGTGCGGATCGGTGAGCGCCCCGGCGACGTCCCGGATCGGGGCGCACGGGATCGCGGCCGCGTACATCGGGGCCAGCCAGTCGGCGACGGTGCGGGTGCGGATCAGCTCCTCGAGCAGCGGCAGCAGCTCGTCGCGGTGCTCGGCCCGGTCGGCGAAGGTCGCGAAGCGCGGGTCGTCGGCGAGCTCCGGGCGGCCCAGCACCACGGTGAGCCGCTGCCAGAACTTCTCCTTCGCGCAGCCCACGACCAGCCAGCCGTCGGCGGCCTCGAACGCCTGGAACGGCACCAGCGACGGGTGCGCCGACTGCCGGGTGCGGGCCGGCTCGTAGCCCGCGGTCAGGTGCCACGTCCCGGGATAGGTGAGCAGGCTGACCGCGGTGTCGTAGAGCGACAGGTCGCAGTCGGTGCCGACACCGTCGCGGCGGGCGCCGTGGATCGCGCCGAGCAGCGCGATCGCGGCGACGTAGCCGCCGCAGTAGTCGACCAGCGACAGGCCGGTCTTCTGCGGGGCGCCGCCGGGCTCCCCGGTCAGCGACATCCAGCCGCCGAGCGCCTGCAGCACGTAGTCGTAGCCGGGTTCGGTGGAGCGCGGGCCGGTCATCCCGAAGCCGGTCAGTGAGCAGCAGACGATCCTCGGGTTGATCCCGCGCAGGTCCTCGTAGCGGATGCCGAGCTTCGCCGGGACGTCGCCGCGCAGGTTGGAGTAGACGGCGTCGGCGGTCCGGACCAGGTCGTGGAAGACCGCGCGGCCCTCGGGCGTGCGCACGTCGAGGGTGATCGAGGACTTGTCCCGGTTGAACGACTGGAAGAACAGCGAGTCGCCCGGCTCGGCGTAGGGCGGGATGGTCCGTCCGACGTCACCGCCGACCGTCGGGTCCTCGATCTTGATGATCTCGGCGCCGAGCTCGGCCAGGTGCATCGACCCGAACGGGCCCGCGCCGTACTGCTCGAGCGAGACGATCCGGACGTCGTCGAGCGGGCGCCTCACACGTCCTCCAGCGCGAGCGGGGTGGCCGCCTGCGGGAACAGCGACCGTGCACCGTCCGCGCCGCGCCGGTGCACGTAGAAGGTGCGCTTGAAGGTGAGCACCTCGACGGCGTCCTGGTTGAGGGTGCGGGTGCGGATGGTGACGATCCCGGCGGCCGGGCGGGAGCCCGAGCCCCGGACGGCGAGCACGATCGACTCCGACCACAGGGTGTCGCCGGCGAACACGGGGGCGGTCAGCCGCAGGTCGTCCATGCCGAGATTGGCGAAGGCGTTCTGGGTGGTGTCGACGACCGACTGTCCCATCGCGACGGCGATCGTCAGCGGCGACACCACCAGCATCCGGCCGAACTCCGAGGACTCGCCGACCTGCCGGTTGAAGTGCGACTGGTTGGTGTTCATCGTCAGCAGGGTGAACCAGCTGTTGTCGGTCTCGGTGATGGTGCGCCCGAGCGGGTGCTGGTAGACGTCGCCCACCTCGAAGTCCTCGAAGAAGCGTCCCTGCCATCCCGGCTTGATCGTCACGTGCTGCGCTCCCTCGTCGGCCGTGACCGCGCGGATCACGGGTCGTCGCTGACCGGTACCGGGCGGGCTCGGAAACCGCACCCGAAGCTCGTCGACCGTAAACATCAGACACTTAGCAATGCAAGGGTTTCCCGGCGGTACAGGGTCGGTCTGATGTTTGCCCGGCAGGTGGCCCGCCCGGAGTGCGGGTGGCCGGTACGCTCGGCCGGGCCCGCCGGTCCGGCGGGCCCGGACCCGACGTGACCGAGCCGCGGAGCGTGACCATGAGCCCGAATCCGGGACGTCCCGCCGCGACACCGCAGGCGCCCACCGCCCGGCTGCAGGTGCAGCGGGTCCGTCCGGCCTATCGGCAGGTCGCCGACGAGCTGCGCTCGCAGATCATGCGCGGCGCGCTCGCACCCGGCGCGCGGCTGCCCGCCGAGAGCGAGCTGACCGGCATGTTCGGGGTCAGCCGGTCCACCGTGCGCGAGGCGCTGCGGGTGCTGGCCAGCCAGCACCTGATCGACACCCGGCGCGGGGTGCAGGGCGGTTCGTTCGTCGCCGCGCCCGATCCGGCCCGGCTGGTCGAGGACGTCGGCGGCGCGCTCGGCGTGCTCGTCGCGACCCCGCGGCTGGGGATGGCCGACCTGCTGGAGGCCCGGCTGCTGCTGGAGCCGGCCGCCGCCCGGCTGGCCGCGCAGCGGGCCGCGCCGGAGACGATCGAGGCGCTGCGCGCGGCCGCCTCGGCGCCGCGCGATCCGCGTGACCCGAGCGGGTTCGTCGAGCACATGGACTTCCACACCACGGTGCTCATGGCGACCGGGAACCTGATGCTCACGATGATGGGCCAGCCGGTCGGCGACGTGCTGCGGACCCGCCTGGACCGGGCCGCGGTCCCCGCGCACCGCTGGGCCGAGGTCGACGCCTGCCATGCTGAGATCACCGAGCACATCGCCCGCGGCGAGGCCGCCGAGGCCGAGGAGGCCATGCGCAACCACCTGCTCGACCTGCGCGATCTGTACGGCAGGCCGGGGGCCTGGAAGTCCGGCTGAGACCGGAGCCCGGTGCGCGGGCAGGATGACCGGGTGCGCACCGTCCTCGACCTGCTCCGGCTGCTCGCCGACCGGGCCGACGGTGCCGCGCCCGCCGAGGAGCTGGCCCGGGTCGCGGCCGAGCTGTCCGGCTCCGCGCCGGAGGCCGGTGCGCTCGCGCTGCGGGTCCGCGCCGCGATGGACGCCGGCCGCCGCCGGGAGTCCGAGCTGGCCGCGCTCGTCGCGATCGCCCGGGACCTCGCGTCCGAGTCGGACACCGGCTCGGTGCTCGACACCATCGTCCGGCGGGCCAGGGCGCTGCTCGGCACCGACGTCGCGTACCTGACCCTCTACGACTCCGAGCGCGGCGACACCTACATGCGGGTCACCTCGGGCTCGGTGTCGCACCGGTTCCAGACGCTGCGGCTCCCGCTGGGCGCCGGCCTCGGCGGGCTCGTCGCGGCCAGCCGCACCCCGCGCTGGACCGGCCGCTACGCCGGGGACGACCGCTACCGGCACACCGAGGAGATCGACACCGCGGTCCGCGAGGAGGGCATCGTCGCGATCTGCGGCACCCCGCTGCTGGTCGACGACGAGTTCGTCGGCGTGCTGTTCGCCGCCAACCGCTCGGCCCGCCCGTTCTCCGCCGACGACGCCGCCCTGCTCGGCTCGCTGGCCGCGCTGGCCGCCGTCTCGCTGGTGCAGGCCCGCCGGCTCACCGACACCGCGACCGCGCTGGAGGCGCTGCGCGGTGCGCACGCCGCGATCGCCGAGGCGTCGGACGCGCACGACCGGTTCGCGGGCGTCGTGCTGGAGGGCGGCGACGTCGACGACCTCGCCGAGGCGCTGGGCAGGCTGCTCGGCTGCTGGGTGACGGTGCTGGACCCGGACGGCGTGCCCGCCGCCCGGCACGGACCGGTGCCGGCCGGCCTGGACGCCGCGGCGGCACTGCGGCGGGCCGGGGCCGCCTCGGGGCACCCGGTGCCGGTGCCGTGCGCCGGCGGCGCCTGGGTGACGCCGGTGATCGCCGGCGGGCAGCGCCTGGGCACCCTGCTGCTCGGCGGGCTCGCCGAGCCCGGCCGGGCCCCCGGCCTGACCCCCGGGCAGGTGCGGATCGTGGAGCGGGCCGCGATGGTCACCGCGCTCGTGCTGCTGCTCACCCAGCGCGCCGACGAGTCCGACCGGAGCGACCGGGCCGACGGGATGGCGGAACTCCTGGCGGCCGGCGAGCCGCGCCCGGCGACGCTGACCCGGCTCGCCGCGCTGGGCGTGTCCGTCCGCCGCCCGCACGTGCTGCTGGTCTGCCGGACCCATCCCGCCCGGCGGCGGGCGCTGGCCCGGGAGGCGGCGACCCTCGGCGGGCGGTCCGGCCTGGTGGGGGAGCAGGACGGCGCGGTCGTCGTGCTGCTGCCCGGCGAGGACCCGGCCGCGGCCGGCGCCCGGCTGGCCCGCCGGGCGTCCGAGCAGGACCCGGACGCCGCGGTGACGGTGGGCGCGGCGGGGCCGTTCCGGCCGGCCGACGGCGCCGGCCCGGTGCTCGCCGAGGCCCGCCGGTCGATGGAGGCGCTGCTCGCGCTGGACCGGGCCGGGGAGTCGGCGGCCGCCGCGGAGCTCGGGTTCGCCGGGCTACTGCTCGGTGAGCGGCCCGACGTCGCCGGGTACGTCACCGGGATCCTCGGACCGGTCGCCGAGCACGACGAGCGCCGCGGCAGCGAGCTGCTGCGCACCCTGGAGGCGTACTATGCGGCCGGGGCCAGCCCGACCCGCGCCGCCGGGGCGCTGCACGTGCACGTCAACACGGTCGCGCAGCGGCTGGACCGGATCGGGTCGCTGCTCGGGGACGGCTGGCAGGATCCGGAGCGGTCGCTGGAGCTGCAGCTCGCGCTGCGCCTGCACCGGCTGGGCCGGTTCTGATCACGGCGCTCAGCGCGGGCTGGTGACGAACAGGTCGAACAGCTCCGGGTTGTAGGCGTGCACCAGGATCCCGAAGATCACGATGTCGAACGTCAGGTGCACGGTCAGCACGTAGGTGAACGAGCGCGTCCGCTGGAAGATGTAGCCCTGCAGCAGCGCGAACGGGATGGTGAGCACCGGCCCCCAACCGCGGTAGCCCAGCTCCCACAGGAACGCCACGAACACGGTGGCCTGCAGCAGGTTCGCCTGCCAGAACGGGAAGTGCCGCCGGAGCAGCGCGAACACCGTGCAGATGAAGAACAGCTCGTCCCAGAGGCCGACCGCGTTGACGCCGACGAACAGCCGGGCGATCTCGCTGTTCGTGCTGATCTCCGGCCAGTTCTGGTACGCGCCGGTGCCGATGAAGTACACCGGCAGGATCAGGTACCCGGCGACGACGACCAGCGCCAGGTAGCCGTACTCGAAGCCGCTCCAGCGCTTCCCGGTCAGCATCGGGAAGCGGATGATGTCCTCGCCGAACCAGAACCGCGACACCAGCAGCGGCACAAGCACGGCCAGCGAGAGCACCACGGTGAACCGGAGCATCCCGGCGTCGCTGAGATCGGCCTCCAGCGACATCGTGCTGATGATCACCAGGCCGGCCGCGATCAGCCCGAGATGGCGCAGCAGCAGCCGGTCGACCGCGGCGGCGAGCCCCAGGCCCACGACGATCAACAGGTAGCCCACCGGACGGTGCTCGAAGCCGAACAGGGCCACCGCGGACACGGCGACCAGCGCCGCCGCCGCGAGCCGCCCGGCGGCGGACCGGTCGGTGTCGCTGCTGTCGGTACTCGCCCCGGCGCTCACCGGCCCAGCATGGTGGGGCCGGGGCGAAAGGGACAAGCCGGGCGGCGGTGCTCGGTGCGGCGGTGGTCAGCCGGTGGGCTCCTGGTCGATGCCGGTGCCGGAGTCCCCCTCGACAGGATCGGTCTCGGTGTCAGCGCCGGCGTCGGCGTCGGTCTCGGTGTCGGGGTCGGTACCGTCGGCCCGCTCCTCGTCGCGGTCGGCGGGATCGGGATCGGTGGTCCGGCCGAGGACGCGCTCCTCGAGCTCGTCCAGGGCGCGCGCCGGGTCGACCGGGGGCTGTCCGGCGTCGTGCTGGTCCTCCTGCGATGTCACAACCGCGGCGTACCCGTACCGCCGGTCCGGCATACCTGTGGCCCGCGGGCCGACGGGCGCGAGGCAGGCGAGCTGCACTCCCGCCGGTCCGCCGCGATCGGTCCGCACGTGACGGCGGGTGCACAGGGGGCGGGGCGGCGAGCTCGGATCGGGTCAGATCGGCCTGCCTGGTCGAGGTAACCGGACTCGGCGGGCGTGTCACGGCAACCGTGTGAGCGGCGGGTGGGTCAAGATCGACCTCAGTGATCAACACTGTGGTCGGTAAGGACACCCGCATGAGTGAGAACCAGCCCGATCTCGACGCGCGGCAGCCGGGCGGCTGGCCGAGGCCTTCGACGCTCGGACGATCGATGCGTTGCTGTCCGACGCCCAGACCGCCGGCACCCCGATCGACGGCGTCGACGGACTGCTCAACCAGATGACCCGTGCGGTCCTGGAACGAGCACTGCAGACCGAGATGACCCACCACCTCGGTTATGAGCGTGACGACCCCGCCGGCGCCGGGACCGGCAACTCCCGAAACGGTAGTTCGACCACGACCGTGTCGACCACGAACGGGCCGGTCACGATCACCGTCCCGCGGGACCGCAACGGCGGGTTCGAACCGAGAATCGTTCCGAGACGCCGCCGCAGGGTCGGCCAGATCGACGAACTCGTCCTGTCCTGTTACGCGCGTGGGATGTCGACCCGTGACCTCGAGGCACACCTGCTCGAAGTCTATGGCGTCCACGCTTCCCGGGAGATGGTCTCGACCATCACCGACGTCGTGAACGACGAGATCGAGATCTGGCGGAATCGCCCCGTCGACGAAGTCCATCCGATCATCTATATCGATGGAATTCGTATCAAGATCCGTGACAAGGCCGCGGTCACGATCAAGAGTGCGCACTCGGTCATCGGCGTCGACGTCGAGACCCGCAAGATCATCTGCACCACCAATGCGATCGTTATCTTCAGTCGGGGGACTGATCGAGCCTGTGAGCTGCTGGTTTGCCTCGTGAACAGTGTCGCTGACGTGGCTGTTCACGAGGTTCG
>NZ_JBZFLK010000045.1:0-23308 GCF_058448985.1 Pseudonocardia sp. DxW
GCGCTCACGCATCTCGTCGCTGAACTTCCTCGGTGCCGGCACGATCGCCACCCTTCCGTGGGATCAGAGCCTCCACCACTCCCGGGGCGCTTCAGTGGCCGCCTACCTCGTCCAGCTCAACGAGTGGGGCTACCAGCTTGCGCCCATCGAACAGCTGATGGTCGATCCGCAGGCGAACATTGTGATCGACGGTGACCCGGCCCCTGAGGAGCACATCGCCACGGTGGACGTCGCCGAACCGAGCGACGCCGTCGAGCCGGAACCGTCCGGTCAGGTCGGGACAACGTGACCGAGACGGCGGTGCCCGCCTCGTGAAGAAGGGCCCGGCCATCGGGTGGTGACTCCGCATGGCCGGCCCCCGCGGTCAAGGGCGCTGCGCGTCGCCTGCGGTGACAGCCCTCCGGGCTGCCCCTGACCGAGGTGGCAGGCCATGCCTCGAGGGCCGCGCAGTGGCGGGGAGCGTCCCGCCACGCGGCGGCACACGGGTCCGAGTGCCGGTCGAGACTTCAGGAGGACGACATGGACGTCATGGAGAAGTGCGACAGCGCGCGGAACACCGAGCGCGACGACGCCCGCCAGGGAGCCGCCGGAGCCGTGCAGGTGATGGGTATGGTGCTGCGGGTGGCCGGACCGGTGGCCTGCCGGGTGGACATGCAGTTCGCCGGCACCCTGGACCGCCAGCTCGGCCTGTCGATGGGGACCGTGCTGGTCTACCTACGGAGCCACTACACCGCGCTCAAGGTGGCCCGGGCCTGGAGCTCCGCGGCGCCGCTGGCCGCATCCCTGCCACCCGCGCTCGCGGGGCGCCGAAAGGGCGTGATGGCACCGACCGGACCGTGGTCGACAGCGACCATGGTCCGTCTCGGTGGAGCGCCGAACGTCACCGGCGGCCTGATTGAGCCCCAAGCAGGCACAGAGGCCTCCCGGATGCTGCGCCTGCGCGTCGGTCCGCTGGTGTGGGAGCTCTGCGATGCGGCGTCGTATGCAGCAACTCTGCGAGGCTGGAAACTGGCCGCAGAGATGCTGGCGGTCGACAGCGACGACCTCTGAGTGCGGACCCGACGCCCGGACCTGACAACGGATCGGCTGATTGCCGGGTAGGCATGGACGTGTTGGGACGTGTCCGCACAGGGCCCAGTCCGCGTGCCCGGTCGGATCCTCGAGCTGACACGCAAGATCTGTCAACGCCGCTCGAAAATTGACCCCTTGTCGCCGCTCGGGTTCCACTCCGGGTCAGTTTCAGGCGGCGCCGACAAGATCGCGGTCCGTCGGGGAACAGCCGGGGTAAGCGGCTCCGCTGTCCATCGTGATCACGACGTCGGACGCCACGATGATCAGCTTCCTCGGATCGGGTGAGGGCCCGAATCATTACTATTCAAATTGCTCCCGCTGGCCGCGCCGGCCGCGCGGCCCTGTCGGACGACGTAGGCGGTCCTGCGCCACACCGGTATCCGGGTCGAGGAACTACTCGAGCTGACGCACCTGTCGATCCGGCAGTATCGCCGCCGCGACGCCACGGTGCTCCCGCTGCTGCAGATCGCGCCGAGCAAGACCGACGAGGAACGCATCCGGCCCTGCAACCCGGAGCTGACCACGACCCTCGGCCAGGCTGATCACCTTCATCTCTCTGGAGGGGCAGGTCCCGCTCCGCACCCGCCGCGACGTCCACGAGCTGGTCTACCCCGCGCCGATGCCGTTCCTGTTCCAGCTGCGTGAGGCGGGCCGGTCCCGGTGATGTCCTACGGCACCGTCCGCAGCTCGCTGCTCGAGCTGGCCAACGACGCCGCGCTGCGCGACCAGGACAGCCACCCGCGGGCGTTCACCGCGCACGACTTCCGCCGGCTGCTCATCACCCCGACATCGTCAACGCTGGCTTCCCCGATCCATCTCGCCGCCAAGCTCGTCGGGTACAAGAACATCGAGGTCACCCGCGGCTACACCGCGGTCCATCAGCAGGACGTGTTCGACGCCTACGGCCGGTTCATCGAGCAGCGCCGGTGGCTGCGCCTCTCGGATGAGTACCGGGAACCGACCCAACAGGAGTGGACCGAGTTCGTCGAGTACTTTGGGCAGCGCAAGATCGCGGTCGGCAGCTGCCGGCGCCCCTACGGCGCCGACTGCGTCCACGAGCACGCCTGCATCCGCTGCGACTTCCTCAGATCGACCCGCCCAGGCCAGGGCCTGCACGAGGTCCGCGGACAACCTCGCCCCACAGGTCCAGGAGGCCAGGCGACCCAGTGGCTCGGCGACGTCTCCCAGCTGCGGCTGACCATCGAGCATGCCGACCGCAAGGCCGCGCAACTCGACGAGCTCCTCGCGGCTGCGGCGGATGACACCGATGTTGTCTTCGCACAAGCATTCGACCGCTGACCGTCCCCCAGCGGACCAGTCGTCGCAGCTCGGGTGCACGTCGACGGAACCGTCGGCCCCCACGGCTACTGTGATCGCCACGGAAACAGGACGCCCCGGGCACATCGCAGGGCGACGGGCTCCGGGGCGGGTATTCCTGATTGGCGTCTGGAACCTACCTCGACCACTGCACCGGATGCACTTCCGCACCCGGATCGAGTGGCGCTTGTCGCGCAAGAGACCGCTCAGGGCCAGGCGCAAGGAGATCCACCTGTGAGGCTGATCGACGCCCACATCACGAACTACCGCCCCGTGGAGGACAGCAGCAAGTTCGAGGTTGACCCCAAGGTCACCTGCCTCGTCGGCAAGAACGAGGCAGGAAAGACAGCTCTGCTGCAGGCGCTCTATCGCCTGAACCCCGTTGAGAAGCTCGATCCTCTCGACGAGGTCGTGGACTTCCCGGCGAAGCGTTCCCGCGACCGCCGCCAGCGAGCCCAGGGGGACAACGACCTCCCAGTCGTCCACGCGACGTTCGAGCTCGCCGACGACGACCTCGCGGTCGTCACCGACGATCTCGGCGAGGGAGCGATGCGGTCGAGGACGTTCACGCTGACCCGCACCTATCGAGGGCCCGACGGCGGCACCTGGAGCATCCCGGTCGACGATGCTGCGATCACCGCACACTTCCTCGCACAGCTCGACCCCACCACGCAGGAAGCCGTCGGCGAGCCCACCACGGTCAAGGATCTCGTCGCGGCGATGACCGCAGCCGGAGAGCTCCCCAAGGCCGCCGCGGCCCTGCTGGAAAGGCTCAAGGCCTGGGGCGGTGAAGGATGGCGACTCGCGCACCATCGGATCGAGCCCCGGCTCCCGCGGTTCGTCTACTACGAGAACTACGACACGATGCCAGGCAAGGTCGCGGTCCCCGCCTTGATCCGTCTGCGCGACACCGACGCGTTGACGCGAGGTCAGCGAGCCCTGGTGAACCTGCTCTCGATGGCCGACGCTGAACTCGAGGACTTCACCCAGAACGACCACCACGAACGCCTCCTGCGCAACGTCGAGAACGTCGGCAACACCATCAGCGAGGAGGTCTTCGAGTACTGGACACAGAACAGAGATCTGTCGGTTCAGCTCAAGCCGCTACCCCCTGAAGCTGGGGCACCCGCGCCCCTGAACGAAGGCACCAACCTGCAAGTCCGAGTGCACAACGCACGGCACGGGGTGTCGGTCCCCTTCGACGAACGCTCCCGCGGGTTCGTCTGGTTTTTCTCCTTCCTCGCCTACTTCGACCACCTTGAGGCAGACGACGACGAACGCCCGCTGGTCCTCCTGCTTGACGAGCCGGGGCTGTCGCTGCACGGTCGGGCGCAACTGGACCTTCTGCGTCTGATCGAGAAGAGACTGGCCCACCATCAGGTCATCTACACCACACACTCTCCGTTCATGGTGTCGCCGGATCACCTCGGACGCGTCAGAACGGTCATTGACCACGACCCCGGCGGCACTACGGTCTCGGCCGAGATCTTCAAGGCCGACGACGACACCGCCGCGCCGCTGCTGGCGGCGATGGGCGTCGAGATGAGCCAGACCCTCTTCGTCGGACCTAACGCGCTGCTCCTCGAGGGGCCCAGCGACCTGATCTACATCGACGTCCTGAACGGCACGCTCGGCGAATCCAGCAGGACGACCCTCGACCCGCGCTGGGTCAAGGTTCCTGTTGGGGGCGCCGGGAAGCTCTCCACGTTCGTCACCCTGCTCGGCGCGAACAAGCTGAACGTCGCAGTCCTCATCGACTCCAGTACCAAGGACCAGGGCGCGCTCAAGCGCCTGCAGGACAACGAGCAGATGCACCCCGACGCGCTGATCAAGGTAGGCCAGATCACTGGTCAGCCGAACGCGGACATCGAGGACGTATTCGACATCGACTACTATCTTGCCCTTGTCAACACTGCCTACGTCAACGAGTTCCCGTCTCCGATCACCGAAGCCGACCTCAACAGCAACATCCCCCGGGTGGTCAAACGCATCGAGGAGTACTTTGAGAACAACGGCATCAACGGGGGGCACTTCGATCACTACCGGCCCGCCGCTGTCCTGACACGAGCCGGCGCCTCGCCCGGCACTCCGAGCGCCGACACCCTCGACCGAGCAGAACAGCTCTTCACCATGATCAACGCCCTCATCGAAGCGTGATAGTTGCGACGATGGGGCCGTGCCTGGACGCGACCGTGACGAGCTGATCGAGTGGCTGCGCCAGGAGGTGAGCGCCTCCTGGCGCGGTGACCCGGATGCCTCTGTCGCCGATGAGCTCATCGCTGACTGCCGACTGGAGGCTGACCGGGACGCCACCCAGGAGTGATCTGACCAAGTCGAAAGTGCAGACAAGCTGCTCGAGAGTGACGGTTCCGCTCAGGAGCTGTTGGTCATGCGCTCCACGATCGGATCTCATGTCGACATGAAGTCAACCGTCCTGACGATCGGCGAGGAGTCCGAACGGTTCGGACTGGCCCCGCACGTCCTGCGGCACTGGGAGGCGGAAGGCTCTCTCTCGGTCCCGGACGAGCAGCGGGTACCGGAGCGATTCACGGACCGATCTTTGCCGGGTGGCGGCGATCGTCAACGCCAAACGGGCAGCGCTGTCCCTCGATGACATCCGGGTCCTACTCAACGGCGGGACCGATACCCGAGGCCCGGCTGCGCCCCACTGCGACGCGCTCGCCCGCAGGACCGCCGAGCAGCAGACGGCCTTGGATCTGCTCGACCAGGTCCTAGCCTGCCGACACGGCGACCCGACCGACTGCCCTCGGTTCAGGGACCTGCTCGCCGAGCAGGCCGGGACGGGTCAGCTCCGCCGGGGAGCCGACCCGGTAGAGGCCTGGAGGTGGTCGTCGGTCAGCTCCTGGCCAGGGCATTGTCGAGCGCTGTGGTGAGGTCGTCGTAGGACCGCGGTTGGAGCTGGTGGCCGTCGACGAAGAACGTCGGCGCACCCCGCACCCCAGAGCCAAGCCGGCCTCGCGGTCAGCAAGGACACGCTCGAGCGTGGCCGGGTCGTTGTAGGCGGCCTCGCAGCGGGCCATATCCATGCCGAGCTGCTCGGCGTAGCCGAGGAAGCGGTCGTCCCTTGGGACCTGCTGCTCGCCCCACTCCGTCTGGGTCTCGTTCGTCAGCTTGTACATCCTCTCCAGCTGTCGCCGCTGCGCGGCGGCCTCCACCGCGCGGGAGGACCGCTCGCCGTTGATGTGGCCGGGCGCGGGGAAGTAGCCGATGACGAAGTTGACCCGGTCGCCGTACTGCTGGCGCAGCTGCTCGATCGCCGGGTACACGGCGCCACAGGCCTCGCATTCGAAGTCGAGGAACTCGACGAAGTTCACGGTCGAGCCGGGCGCTGTGGACAGTCGATGGCGCTATCGGGCCGGACCGCGACCGAGGCGGCCTCGGTGCTGGTGTCCGGGGCGTCATTACCGAGGCGCGTGAAGGCGAACATCACGGCCACGACGAGGACGAAGATCCCGACGACGAGCAGGGGCAACGTCGTGTTCGGGCAGACCGACCGATCGCCGCCCGTCGGGGAGGGGTTGCGTCCGAGCCGACTCGGGACGAGCTCGGCCCCTTGGTTATCGACGTGCAATGCCGATGCGGCAATTCATTGACCGGATCTGGCTACCGAGCCGTCACCGGTCCCGCTCTCCGCGCTTCCATCGCCGGATCGCCTCACGTATCCCGGCCGCCGGATCCTCGGCCGGCGCTCTCTTCCTGTTCCGGGTGCGCTCGTGAGCTGCCTCGATCGCCCGTCGACGTCGCTCCTCCTGCAACCACGCGAGATATGCCCGGCCCTCGTCGGTCACGACATGGTCGGCGTCGACCATGTCGTACCGGCGTAGCCAGAGCAGCACCGATCGCGGTGCGGCCTCGGCCGTCATCCTCCCCGCGACGAGCCGGTACAACGTCACACGTTGCAGCGGGGTGAGATCCACGCTGGCCATTCTGCCCTGGTTAGAGGTGGGCGTCACCGGGCCGATCGCCTCCTCGACGTGTCGGGATCGCGGAGCCGCCGCCAGTGGTCCGCCCGAGGTAATCGGGTCCGGCAGGAGACGCCCGAAGGGTCAGCACACCCGGCGGGAGCGGTCGATGAACCCGTGCCCATCCATCGCCGGTGAGCCCGCGCACGGGCAGAGCGTTGCCGCCTCCGGCGGCCGGCCCTGACCCGGGACCCGCGCGCGGGCACGACCGGGATGGACGAGCCGGAACCCCCGACAGCCCCCACCGAGCGCACTGAGGCGGAGCCGCGTCACCAACCGGCACCGATCACTCGGAGGACACCATGAGCGGCTTCGAAATCCCCGTCACCATCACCGGCCACCTGGGCCAGGACCCGAAGTTCTACTCCAAGGACGGCAGCACCAGCGCGGTCCGGCTCTCCGTGGCCTACACGCCGCGCGAGTTCGACCGCCGGCGCGGCGAGTGGGTCCAGCGCCCGACCGTCTGGCACGACGTGGTCGTGTTCGGGCAGCTGGCCGACAACGTCAACGTGAGCTTGCACAAGGGCGACCCGGTCATCGTGGTCGGGAAGCTGCGCGACAACTCCTACACGCGGGAGAGCCGCCAGGAGGGCGGTGAGGACATCATGATCCGGCGTACGGACCTGCGTGCCGACTACGTCGGGCTGGACCTCAACCGCGCCACGGTCGCGGTCACGAAGAACCCGCGCCCGGAGCGTCAGCCGGAGCCGGCCGAGCAGGAGGCGCAGCCCACCGGCTGATCCCGGTCGGCCGGGGCGCCCCGCGGAGGCGTCCCGGCCGATCCGCCCGGTCCGGCCAGCCGCGCTGCCGGGCCTCGCCCGAGCATGCCCGGCGTCCCGACCCGGTCCAGGCCCTGCGCTGCGCTCCGGCCGCACGCGGTCGCCTCCGGCGAGCCCGGACCGACTCCGGTCCGCCGGGTTCGGGCGTCGCCCACCGACGCGACGACTGCCGGCCACCAGGGACCGGCGGCGTCGGTGCGGCCGGTTCGTCGTCGACGAGCAGGGCGAGGTCGAGAGGACGTCCGTCATGAACTGGCGACACGACGCACGCTGCCGCACCTCGGATCCCGAGTTGTTCTTCCCCGCGCCGGGTGGTGGGACGGAGACGCACCGGCAGATCCGCCGAGCCAAGGACGTCTGTGACGCGTGTCCGGTACGGATGCCGTGCCTGTGGTGGGCGGTCGAGCACAAGCAGGCGTTCGGGGTCTGGGGTGGATCGACGGCCCGGGAGCGCCGGAGTCTCGGCCCAGGTCAGGCTCTGCCGGAGCCGGCCGTCGAGCTGGAGATCACGCCGGACATGTCGTCGAAGGACCGGCGGATGGTCGGTGTGGCGTTGCTCGGTCGTGGGGTCCGCCGGGGCGAGGTGGCGGCGAGGGTCGGTGTCACGCTGCGTACCGTCGACCGTTGGATCGCAGACGGACGCCGCACACCTGTCGACGGGCCTGGGACGGCGGCCGGCGGCGACGGAGATCCCGATGGCGGTCGATCGCTGCGAAGCTCGAGGCGGCCGGGGAGCTCGGGAGGTGGCCGCCGTGCCGGATGAGCATCGGCAGGCATCGGGCGGATCCGAGCTCGACCGGTTGCGCCGTGCCGCGCTCACGGCCGCCGCTGCCGGTCTTGCGGTGTTCCCGCTGCGGTCGCTGTCGAAGATCCCGGTCCTCCACGGTGAGGCCGACTGCCTCCACCGCGGCATCTGCTCGGACGGGCACCGCGGCTGGGAGCAGCGTGCGACGACCGAGCCGGACCGGGTCCGACGGTGGTGGAGTCGGGAGGCATTCAACCTCGGCATCGCCTGCGGCCCGTCGGGCCTGGTCGTGCTCGATCTCGACACGGCCGAGGGACACGGCGGTGACCGCGCCGCTCCGAACGGTCGGGGCGCGTTGGATGCGATTGCCGTACAGCGGAACCGGATCCTGCCGCGGACGTTCACCGTGCGAACGCCGACCGGTGGTCACCACGTGTACTTCCGCCAGCCGACCGGGTCTGAGCTGCGCAACACCCAGGGACTGCTCGCACGGCGGATCGACACGCGGGCGGGCGGCGGCTACGTCGTGGGTGCTGGGAGCGCCCTACCGGCCGGCCACTACGAGGTCGTCTCGCAGTCGGCTGTCGTGGTGCTGCCTCAGTGGATCGAGGATCTCTTTCGTCCGGTGCCTCGGCCCGCCGTGACTGGCGAGACAACCTCGGTGGGTGGTCGCGCGTCGCGTTCCTATCTCGCCGCGATCGTCGCGGGCGAGACCGACGGTGTCCGCGGAGCGGCCGTCGGAACTCGCCAGTGGACGATCTACTGCGCCGCCCGCACCCTCGGCCGGCTGGTCGGCGCTGGCCACCTCGACGCGACCATCGCGGCCACCACTCTCGTGGACGCCGCGACGGTGCACGTCGGCATCCACGGCATGACCGTTGAGGAGATCGACCGCGCCGTCCGGCGCGGCATCGCCTACGGATGGCAGTCGCCGCGGCTTCTCGGATCCGAGGGGAGCAAGCCGACGGCTCCCTGAACGCGGCGCGAGTGGCCGGGCTCGGTGACGGGTGGCGAGGTGGGCCTCCGGTGCACGGTGCGGGTGGATCGCCCCGCAGGGTCAGCACAACCGCGGTGGGGCACCGCGTCGATGAACCCGGCCGACCCATCCCGGTGAGGCCTGGTCGCCTCGCGTCGGATCACTGCAGTCGAGGAGGAGGCCACACCGGGATGGGCCAGCCGGAACCCCCGACGTCCCCTTTCGGGGACCCCACCACGGCCGCGCTGAAGAACACCGCGTTCCACCCGCACCGAGCACCGGAGGCCCAGATGTTCCCCAGCGCACTCACCAGCGACCGCGACGCTCTGATCGAGCAGGACCTCGCCGAGGACGAGATCTTCCACCGCGGCGGCCCGTACCCGGTCGAGGACAGCTTCGACGACGACGGCGGTGAGCCGCCCTTCTAATAGCGCATCGGACCCGCCGGGACCTCCTGGCGGGCCCGATCTGTGCTCAGCCTGGATCCACCGTTTGGCGGGCGTCGGTTCGTTCGGCGCCGTAGTTGATCATGTGGCTGCGTCTGGGCGTGGGTGATCGGCCGGTCTGCCCGGCGTTTCCACTGTGGTCCTCGGGTCGGGCCCTGGTCGGGCGTGGTCAGGTGGCGGCTGGGAGGGGGTCGTGCAGGGCTCGGCGGAACAGCTCGTCGAGTCCGGGTTGCCAGGGCCAGGACCGCGGTAGGTGCAGCACGAGCCGGCCCGCGGAGCGGGCGATCCGTGCGGCGACGTTGATCAGACGGGCGCGCAGGGTGGCGGTGCGGGCCCGGGCGTGGCCGGTGCCGGCCAGGGTCGCGGCGGCGCGGGCGAGGTTGTGGGCGATCGCCGCGCAGACCAGCCAGGCACCGTTGGCGCCGAAGTGCCCCGAAGGCAGGTGCGCGAGCGCGGAGTTCTTCAGGTCGGCGATGACCTGCTCGATGATCGCGTGGTCGCGGTGAGTGGCCTCGGCGGCGAGCATCGGGGCGTCGTTGTCGGTGAAGATCGCGTGGTAGCGGTAGGCGGCGAACAACTCGCCCTGCTCGGCGCCGAGCTCGCCGGCCAGGTGTGTGGCGCCGGGACCGTGGTGGGCGGGGTTGAGACGGCGGACCCGGCGCACGATCAGCCGGGCGGTGAGCTGCTGGTTCTTGCGGCGTCCGGTGAACGCGGTGAAGGTGGTTTCGGCGACCTCGGCATCAGAGATCCAGCGCTGCTCGGTCTCGTCGTAGAGGGCGTGGCGGTAGCGGATCGGGGTCCAGCAGGCCTCGTCGATCGCGGCGATGGCCCGGCTGACCGCCGGTGTCTGGCGGGCGGTGAGCGAGAAACACGCTCCGGCGCGGCGGCAGGTGGCGACGATGTCGTGGCCGTAGAACGCCGAGTCCGCCCGCACCAGCACCCGCCCGCCGGCGCCGGCGCGGCGTGCGGTGGCCAGGGTGTCGGCGAGTAGTTTCGCCGCGCCGCGCACCGAGTTCGCCGATCCCTTGCGCAGCCGGGTCCCGGCGATCACCGGTGCTGAGGTGGGGGTCGAGAGGGTGGCCAGCAGCGCGTTGAGCCCGTTGATTCCGGTGTAGCCGCGCCCGCGGCCCTGCTTGGCGTAGCCGTAGGTGCGGCGCACCGTGTCATCGAGATCGACGAAGACGTACTGGTCGGCCCCGGCCAGCACCGGTGTCGCCGCGGCCAGGCGGGTCAGCAGGGCGGCGGCGACGGCGTCGAGCTGGCGGACATGACCGAAACGGAACCGGCGGAGGAAGGTGCCCAACGTTGACGGGGCTCGGACCTGGTCGAACAGTCGTCGCATCCCGCCGTGGCGGAGCAGGTCCATGTCCGAGATCAAGTCCGCGCCGGCGACCATCCCGGCGATCAGCGCAAGGACCTTCACATCCGGGTTCGCGCCGGGCACGCTCAGCCGGGCGCGCAGCAACTCGCCGAGCTCGCACCGGGCGGCCAACCCCAGCACCGGAACCAGCCCGGCGCACGACACGAGATTCGGATCGTCGAACCGCGCGCTGACCGCGCGCCGGGCATGGGATAGTCGCATCCAGCGGATGCCCTTCTCTGATGTGACCGATGGACCCTCAGCAAGTCCTATCGTCCCAGCTCAGAAGGGCATTCGTGCGTTACGACCCACCCTCACCCGCAGTTTCCAGCGGTGGATCCAGGCTCAGGCCAGGATCTCGTCGCGGTGCTCCCACGCGCGCCGCAGGATGCACGCGCCCGGGGAAGCCATCGGCTCCCGGGTCAGGAGCCGCTCGACAGTCTCTGCGGTGAACGGCAGTCCCTCGGACACCGACGTCGAGTCCGCCGCGGTCACCAGCTCGCCCTCGGCGTTGATCTGGACGGTGTTGCCGAACAACGGGTCGAACACGTCGTCGTCGAGGACGACCACAGTCAGGAACGTCGCGGTCAGGGTGAGCGTGTCCAACCCGACGCCGAGAAAGTACGGGCGGACGCGGTCGTCCTCCCTGGCGGCTTCCATCGAGCGGTAGAGCGGCCAGTTCTCGTAGTCGAGGGGCTCACCGGAGCTGCCGTCGCGCTCGGGCTCGCCGAGCAGCTCCTCGGAGAACTCGCGGACCATGCCGCGCCACAGGCTGAAGTCGTTCGCCCGGTCCCAGCCTGCCACGCTCGAGGGCTGGAACTCGCCCGCGGGGATGAGGCCGTAGATCCCGGCGGCGGTGGCGACCTTCGCGGGATCCCGCCAGTGCAGCAGGAACGTCGCCTCGCCGGTCGCCCGCCTGCGTCGCAGGGTCAGGGTCTCGACGGCGGGCATGACGAACCGCCGCCGCAGATCGAACGGATCCCCGACCAGCGTCCGCAACGGGAGATTGCTCCAGGACGGCGGGCCGGCCTTCGCATCCTGAACGTCGGCGAGTTCGTGGGCGACGGCCTCGGACAGGTCGAGTTTGTCGAAGTAGGTGGCGAGCCCGAACTCGAGGCGTCCGCCCTCGCCGGTGAGGTCGACGTCGAGCAGGCGGTAGCTGGGCCGGTTCTCGAACAACTTCGGGGCGTCGAGATAGCGGATCGCGGAGGTGTATCGGCTGAACCTGCGGCCCGGGGCGCGCAGCGGGAGCACGCTGCAGGCCTCCGGTTCCGTGCCGGTGACCTCGGCCCCGACCGTCTCCGAGTTCCACGTGAGCTCGATCCGGTCCAGCGGGATGGGACGCTGCGGCATCCACGACGGCGCGGCCATGAACGGCAGGTCGCCGATGCGCAGGCCCGCGGCGTAGAGGCTCGATGCCGCCCGTGCCAGGTCTCCGCGGGACCGGTTCAGCCGCCGCCGCGTGCGGCACCAGGCCTGCTGGCTCTCCTCCACCGCGTCGGTCTCGCCGACCAGCGCCGACGTCGAGGGCGGCGCGACCGGCCGGAGCAGGTCGTCGGAGAGCCCGAGTCGCGCGGGCCGGACGCCGAGTTGCTGGGAGATGCGCAGCAGCATCTGGACGTCCCGTACCTCGCGCTGCCCGTTCTCGATCTTCGAGATGTAGGACTGGTCCATGCTCAGCAGCTGAGCCAGGTCGGCCTGGTTGAGGCCGTTCGTCTGCCGGTACTCGCGCAGGATCTCGGCGAGCAGCCCGGTGTTGAGCTCGACCTCGGCACCGGTGGTGGGGGAGAGCCAGGAGTCGTCGGCCACGTCAGCTCGCCTTCCGGTGCTTCGCGAATGGGAATCCTCGACGACGTCGAGCCTAGATTCTGCCGCCGACCTACGGGGGCTGAACCCGGAATCGAGGGCGCTGACCAGCGCGTATGCCTGGCCGTCCTGATCGGAGATCGCTCATGCCGCGCCGTCCTTGGACCGGCGCGCGGCCAGGCCGGACTCTCGGTTCATGAACGACGACCACCGCCCCGAGACGCGTCCCGCGACCGGCCCGGCCGCTGCCGAGCAGAGGGCCGTACCGAGAGCTGACGGCGAGGACGTCCGGCGCCTGCATGAGCGTCTGGACTCTCTCGAGGCCCGCCTCGCCGAGGCCCGGGCCGAGCAGCTCAGAGCGTTAGCCGACGCTCGAGCTCGTCGATCTTCTGCCGGAGCTCGACGACCTCCTCCTGCAGCGACGTGAGCGTCGCCAGGACGGGGTCGGTCCGCTCGTCGTCGTGCAGCTCGGGGGTCTCACCGACGAGCACCTGGGTGATGTAGCGCCCGGGCCAGCCCAGCGCCTCCGAGACCGCGACGAGGGTCTGCGGCCGGCGCTTGCGCGGGTTCAGGTTGTGCTGCAGCTCGCGCACCGTCGTGATCGACACCCGGGCGCGCGAGGCCAGCTCGAGCTGCGTCATCCGCAGGTCGGACAGGCGGCCGTCGATCGCCGACGCGACGGCATCCCAATCCTCACCGGCCTCACGAGTATCGCTCACGCCGCGATCGTACGACCCGGGACCGCTGATATCGAGCCGGATCACCGACAACTTCATCACCAATGTCGGCAGCAACCGTTGCTAGCATCAATATTGATGGTTATTAGCGCTAGTTAGGAGCGGGTTCATGGATCAGCACCAGAGGGATCAGCGGCAGGGTCCCGGCGGGCCGCCGCGGTTCTACAGCGTCGCCGAGGTCGCGCGGATGTTCGGGATGTCGTCGATGACGCTCTACCGGGCGATCGCCGACGGCCGGTTCCCCGCGATCCGCGTCCGCGGCCGGCTCATTGTCCCGGCCCGCGCCGTCGAGGGGATGGCCGACGCTGCGGTCGCCGAGGGGACCGTCGTCGACGCCTCTCGCTGGGTGCAGGGAGCGGTGGGATGAGCCGCCCGCTCAGGACCTTGGACGAGGCGCTCGACCAGTTGCAGCGTCGCCGCGACGCCGCACTCGCCGCTGCTCCCGGGCCGGACCGCGCCCGGCGGCTCGCCGAGGCCTTCACCGACGAGGCCGAGTTCTGGGCCGGCCTCTTCCGGCGGACCCGCTCGCGCCCGATCTGGCGTGCCGCCCTCGCGGCGGAGGCCTGGGCACGGCACAACGCCGCCGTCTGGCGCGCCCGGGCCGAAGGGCGAGAGGTCATTCCTGCTGTGGGTGTCGCCGTGGCCGGGGAGGTGGAGCAGCGGTGGGAAGTGTCGGGCTACTGATCCTGTTCGCGATCGTCGGCGCCGCGATCTGCGCGAAGGCGCGCTCATCGGTCGGGGCGGTCGCCTTCGCGGTCCTCGCGATCGTGCTGTTCGTGACCACGCCTGTCGGGGACGGGCTTCCCGGCGCGCTCTCCACCTTCATGTCGGCGTTCGACGACGCCGCCACTCCGGCCCTGCACCGCGAACCGGGCTCGGGCCCGACCGAGGGTGGGTGACCCGTGTTGACCACCAGCGCTCCGCTACCGGGCACGTCCTCCCGCCCCACGACACCCGACGGGAGAACTCCGATGACCCCACGCAACGACGACCACCGGACCGGTCGGTCGCGGGACTGGCGAGCGTTCGCGGCTTGCCTCGGCGTCGATCCCGAGACGTTCTTCCCGACCGTGGACCGCGGCCCCGAACGACGGGCGCAGGAGGCCCGGGCGCGGGCGGTCTGCGCCCCCTGCCCGGTGCGCGCTGCCTGCCTCGACTTCGCCCGGGACTGGTTGCCGCACGGCATCGCCGGAGGGCTCACCTCGGGCGAGCGCCGGAGCCGTCAGCGACCGATCCCCGCCGGCACCCGGGATCGTGCCGCGGTCATCGCGGCCGGCCGCGCCGCACTCCGGGGCGGTGCGAGCATCCAGGACGTCGCCGACCGCTTCGGAGTCACCGAGCGGACCGCCGAACGCTGGTCCGCACTCAACAAGCGCCCCCACCGGCCGGCCCCGCACGCGGGCAACGGGGGATCCCGATGAACGCCGCAGAGCAGCGGGCCCGGCGGATCCACGCACGAGCCCGGATGCGCCGGCTCACCGAGCAGGTCGCGGTCACCGCGTTCGCCGGTCGGATCGTCGAGGTACCGATCCCGAGCTTCACCGTGTTCGCCGACCGCCAACTCGACGACCCACTCGCGGGCCTGCGGGCGGCCGACTTCCTGCGAACCATCGCCACCGAGGCGATGACCGACTACGCCCGCGCCACCCGAGCGGCAGGCCGCACCTGGGCCGAGATCGGTGACGCGCTGGACCTGGCCGAGGACCGAGACCGAGCCGTGGCCGCGTTCGCCTGGCTGGTCGAAGGCCGTACACCGACCGACCCGAGCGACCAACCGGTGCCCCTGTCCCGGCCGCCGGCGACGGGGTGGCGGTGCGGCAGCTGCAAGCAGCGGATCCGCGACACCGGACCCTACGACCCGAACCCGATCGACCACGAGACCGGCCACGCCGACGACTGCTCCCGCCACCGGGCCGACGTCGCGGCATACCAGTCCCGCATCCGCGCCGAGGACCGCTCGTGACGACGACCGTGCTCATCCTGCTGCTGCTCATCGGCGTCGCGGTCGCGTTCTGGCACTCCGATCGGCGCTCGACCGCGGCGCTGTTCGGGACGGTCGCGCTGCTACCCGCGACGACGGTCGCCCACGTGCTCGTCGTCGTGCTGCCCTGGCCGCTGCTCGCCGCCGGCGGCGGGCTTGTTCTGATCGTGGTCTGGCATCGCTGGTCGCGTACCGCGGCGACGGTGACCCGCTGGTCGGCCCGCTCCCGTCGCAAGGCCGGGGTCGCCTCGACCTGGGACGTCGCGCGCCTGGCGTCCGGCCCGGCGATGCGCCGCCGCGCGGCAACGGTCCGGCCGAGCACCTACGGCGACGCGTCCCGCTGGACGCGCTGGTCGCTGCCGGTTCCGGACGTGGCCGTGCAGCTGTGCCGGACCGGCCTGGTGCGGGTCTGGTCGCTGATCGAGGACGTCGTGATCGTCTTCGGCGGACCGCGCGCCGGAAAGACCGGCTGGCTGGCCGGGCGGGTCATCGACGCCCCCGGCGCCGTGGTGGTCACCAGTACCCGGACCGACCTCTACGACCTCACCCGCGGTCTGCGCGGTGGGCGGGGCCCGGTCTACGTGTTCAACGCCGTCGGCCTCGCCGGGCTGGAATCGACGATCACGTTCGACCCGCTCATCGGGTGCACGGACCCGGTGACCGCGGTCGAACGAGCCGGTGACCTGCTCGCCGCGACCGGCCGCGGCGGCGCGGGGGACCGGGAGTTCTGGGAGGCCCAAGGCCGCCGCGTGCTCGCGGCGCTGCTGCACGCCGCCGCGCTCGGCGGCCAGTCCATGGTCGAGGTGCAGGGCTGGGTCGCGAACCCGGCCGAGGCCGAGCGCGACGTGCTGATGCTGCTGCGGCGCTCGAAGGACCCGGCCTTCTCCCAGGACGCAGCCCAGTTCGTCTCGACCAACGACCGCACCCGGACCTCGATCACCAGCTCGATCATGCCCGCCCTCGGCTGGCTGACCAGCCCCGCCGCGGCATCCGCCGCTGGGCGCGGCCGCCCGTTCGACGTCGGCGCGCTCATCGACGACCACGCCACGGTCTACCTGCTCGGCGGCGAGGAGTCCCAGGCCGCACCGCTGGTGTGCGCGCTGACCGGACACATCGCCCGCGAGGCCCGACACCTCGCCGCGCACCGTCCTGGTGGCCGCCTGGACCCACCGCTGCGCCTCGCACTCGACGAGGCGGCACTGATCTGCCCGGTACCGCTGGAGAAGTGGACCGCCGACATGGGCGGCCGCGGGGTGACCATCGTGTGCGCGTTCCAGTCCCGCGCCCAGCTGCTGGCCCGCTACGGCGAGCACGACGCGGCGACGATCCTCAACAACACCGGCGCGGTGATGCTGTTCGGCGGCACCCGCGACCGCGACGACCTGCAGTTCTGGTCCACCCTGGCCGGAGAGCGCGATGAGAGGATCACCACCACCGACCTGCACGGCCGCGTGGCGTCGAAGACCGTCCGGAAAGTCTCCGTCCTCCCGCCCGCGCAGATCGCGAACCTCCCAGCAGGGAAGGTCGTCGTCATCCGGCGCGGACTGGCACCGGTGATCGGCCGGGCCCAGATGGCCTGGTGCCGCCGTGACGTCCGCCGCCTCGAACACGCCCAGTCCCGGGCGGAGTCCGACGCGGCGCGGGCGCGCTGGCTGTTCGCCCTGCGCCTGCGCGGCGGCGAACTCCTCGAACGAGCCCTCGGCCGACTGGCCCGCTCCTGGCCTGCCCAGTTCAGCACGCCGGCCGCACGGATCCGGAACACCAACACGATGATCCGCCAACTCCGCGGAATCCGGAACGCAGCCGGACAGGCCGAGGACTGCACGGTCGACCACATCGACGACGACGATCCGGGCCGGTGGGACCGATGAAACACCCCGAGCGCGACGACCGCTACGCCACCGCCGCTGACCTCGGGAACCTCGTCCGGGAAGTCGACGAGCTCCGCAGAACGGTCGGCGCGGTCGCGACGAGCGCCGGCCGGATCAAGGATCTCGCCGCCCGCGTCGCCGGGCTGGCTGAGACCGTCCACGACCTCCAGACACGACCCGGTGTGACACCACCGCCGTCCTGGCTCAACGCACCCACCGACACCGGCTGGGTGTCCGAGCAGCTCGACGAGCTCGCCGGATGGATGCAGACGATCTACCTGCGCTACACCGACGCGGCCCAGTCGCTGCCGGACTGTTGGTGTTTCCACGCCGACGTCGTCGAGGAATTGCTCTGGCTGATGCACGCTTGGCTCGCCGCCTTCCAGGGCAGCAAGGCCTCGGTCCAGCTCGTCGGCGACTGGCACGACCGACTACGCCCAGGCGTCGTCCGCCGCATCCGAGCCACCGCCGGCACCTGCTCGCCCGAGGCGCACCTGGTGCGCGAGGGCTGGCGCCAGGTCGTCACCGGCGCTCCGCCGCTGCCCGCCGAGAACGACCTCACAACAGTCGCCACCTGGTGGGCCGACGACCGCGACAGCCAAGCACCCGAACCCTTAGGCGCCCGAGCGTACGCGTTCGGCAGTGCGCTCGACGGCACCCGAAACGACGAGCGATGACCGCCACGCCCGAACCCGACTCCCACCGACGCCGCCGGGCCACGACCACAGCCGCAGTCTGGATCCCCGGCCTCGCGGTCGCCGTCGGAGCCGCCGTGGCGACCGCACACGGGCTGTTCGAGGTCGCCCTCGCCGCGCGCGTCCCAGCCGCAATCGCGTGGATCTACCCCCTGATCACTGATGGCCTCGCCCTGGTCGCCTACGCCGCCTCCGCACGTCTGCACAGCTCCGGTGCCCGCTACGCCTGGTCGGTCGTGATCGTCGCGGCCGGCCTGTCCGGGATCGCCCAGGCCAGCTACCTCGCCTCCGACACCGCGATCGACGACGGCGGGACGCTGGCGATCAGCCCCGCGCTGCGATTCGGGGTAGGCGCCTGGCCGGCGATCGCCGCCGCCGTCGTCGCGCACCTGCTCTACCTGCTCGCCACCGCCGACCGGACCTCGGTAGCCGACGACGTGCCCGCGCCGGGTGCGCTGACCGACCACCGTTCAACCCCGGACCGTTCAACCGCAGGTGTTCAGCCCCGGTTGAACGGCGACCGTTCGATCAGACCGGCAATGAACGCCGGGCCCTCGGTGGACGCCGCCGCTGAACAGCCCGAGGACGAGCCGGCTCGGGGGCAGTCGGCACCCGTCGACGCGCCAGCGGAACCGGCCGAAGCTCCGGCGCGCGAGCGCGCCAGAGACGCCGCACTACGCCACATCCGCTGCCACGGCGACTGGCCCACCGTCACCGAGGTCGAGACCGCCTCCGCCGTCTCCCGCGGCACCGCCGCAGCCGCCCTCAAAGCCCTACGCGACCAGACCAACCCGCTGCACCTCGTCACCG
The DNA here is from genome assembly GCF_058448985.1 of Pseudonocardia sp. DxW. Lineage (NCBI taxonomy): Bacteria > Bacillati > Actinomycetota > Actinomycetes > Pseudonocardiales > Pseudonocardiaceae > Pseudonocardia > Pseudonocardia sp. DxW. The sequence goes on from NZ_JBZFLK010000045.1 coordinate 18,578, forward strand.
GCGACAACGACACCGAGGCCTGAACCATGATCACGACCGACACGAGCCACCGACCCGCCAGCGAGCTCCCCGCCGCCGCGACACCGACCGAGAACGACACCAGATCCGAGCGGCACTACTCCGGACAGCGCAAGAGAAAAGCAAGATCAAAGCGAGCACACCTTGGCATCACGATCCGACGGAGCGCTCCGGCCTCCGGCTGTCCCGGTATCCGGCCTCGCGAATCCAGGTCGGCTGACGCTGCGCGACCCGCCGCCCCGGGGCGGTTCCCGTGCTGAAGGTAGTGAACGGCTACAGCCCGGACTACCTGTTGAAGGAGGTCGCGACCGGGCGGGAGAACTACTACACCGGTGCGGTCGCCGCTGGCGAGCCACCGGGCCGCTGGTGGGGTGCCGGGGCGGAGAAGCTCGGCCTGACCGGCTTGGTCGACGCCCAGGACATGCGCGGCCTCTACGAGCGATTCCTAGACCCCCGCGAGGAGGGGTTCCGGGATCCGTCCCGGTGGGGCGAGGTGCCGACCCTGGGTCATGTCGGACGGCGCTACCTGTCCGAGGACGAGTTGTACGCGTCCGCTCTTGAACGGGAGCCGGACGCCGTAGCTGAACGCCGCGCTGAACTCCGGACAGAGGCCGGGAAAGCCGCCCGGCACAACGTGGCGTTTCTGGACGCGACGTTCAGTGTGCAGAAGTCGGTGACGCTGCTGCACACGGCGTTCGAGGCGCGCGAGGTCGCCGCCCGCAAGGCGGGGAACGAGGAGGTCGCGGCGGCGTGGGGTGAGTTCCGCACGGCGGTGGAGGATGCGATCTGGGCGGGCAACAACGCCGCCCTGACCTACCTGTCGGACAAGGCCGGGTACTCGCGGATCGGGCACCACGGAGGTGCGGCCGGGCGGTGGGTGGATGCGCACGACTGGGTCGTGGGCAGCTTCTTTCAGCACGACTCGCGGGATCGGGACCCGCAGCTGCACGTGCACAACACGATCCTGAACCGGGTCGAGTGCCCGGACGGGACGTGGCGCACGATCGACTCCCGGGCGGTGCACCGCTGGCGCGCCGGAGCGGGCGCTGTGGGGGAGCGGACCACTGAGGAGCGGCTGACTGAGACGATTGGGGTGCTGCTGGCGATGCGTCCGGACGGCAAGGCCCGCGAGATCGTCGGCGTCTCACCGGAGGCCATGTCGCTGATCAGCACGCGTCGGCATGCGCTGACGGCGAAGGCGGCGGAACTGGTCGCGGCGTTCGAGGCGCGTTACGGGCGCGCGCCGAACGGCTACGAGCACGAACGCCTCACCCAGCAGGCCACCCTGGCCACCCGCAAAGCCAAGTTGCACGACGGCGAGTCCCGCGACGAGCTGCTGGGCCGGATCGAGACCCGGCTGCGTACCGACATCGACGGCGGCCTGGCGGGGATCGCCGACGCCGCCCTCGACGCCCGCACCGAGCAGCGCGAACCGATGACGTTCCACCCGCGGGCCGTGATCGAACTGGCCCTCGAAGACGTGAAGTCGCGCAAGGCCGGTTGGACCCGCTCCGACCTCACCCGCGCCATCAACAACGCGTTGCCCGATCACCTCGGGACCGCCGACGGCACTGATGTTGCGCGGCTGCTGGACCAGTTGACCGACGCCGCCCTGGAGCACGCCGTCCCGATGGAGACCGCCCGCCCCGGACACGATCTGCTGCCCGACGACCTACGTCTCGCGAACGGCCAGTCCGCTTACCGGGCACCCGGCGGGGCCCTCTACTCCACACCGGACCAAATCCACACCGAACGGATGCTGCTGGCCGCGACCCGGCACCGCGACGGCCCCAGCCGCACCACCCAGGCTGCCACCGGATTCTTCGACCGGCTGTGCGAGGAGGGCATCGAGCTCGGGGTCGACCAGGCTGCCGCGGTGCGCGGGGTGCTCACCTCGGGTGCCCGGGTCGAGACCCTGGTCGGGCCGGCCGGGACCGGGAAGTCGTTCGTGGTCGGTGCGCTGGCCCGCGGCTGGACCACAACCCGGCCCCCGGGGACGCGGGCGCCGCGGGTGTTCGGGCTGGCGACCAGCCAGGTCGCCACCGACGTCCTGGCCGCGGAGGGCCTACGCGCGCGGAACGTCTCCTCGTGGCTGTCGACCCTGAACCGGCTCACCACCGGAGCCGCCGAACGCCGTGCCCTCGAGGGTGACCAGGTGTGGCAGCTGCGCGACGGTGACCTGGTGGTCGTCGACGAGTCCGCGATGGCCGACACCGGATCGCTGGCCGCGATCCACCGGCACGCCGAGCACGCGGGGGCGAAGCTGCTGCTGGTGGGCGATCAGCGTCAGCTCGCCGCGGTCGGTGCCGGCGGCGGGATGGACCTGCTCGCCCAGGCTGGGGCCCGCTACGAACTCACCGACGCCCGCCGCTTCACCGCACCCTGGGAACGCGAGGCGTCGCTGCGGCTGCGCGACGGCGACGAGACCGTGCTGCGGACCTACCACCAGCAGGGCCGCATCCTCGACGCCGGAAGCCGCGACCACGCCGAAGCCTCCGCCGCCCGGGCCTGGCTGGCCGACACCCTCGACGGGCATCCGTCGGTACTGCTGGTCGACACTAACGACCAGGCCGCCCGCCTCTCCGCGCAGCTGCGCAGCGAACTCGTCCGGCTGGGCCGAGTCGAGGAACATGGGGTGTGGCTCGGCCGCCAAGGGGTGATAGCCGGGGTCGGGGACCTGGTCCAGGCCCGCGCCAACAACTGGGACCTCGCCGGCATCGAGGGCAACCGGCGTGGACCGATCAACCGCGAGACCTACCGGGTCACCGCCGTCCGTGACGACGGCGGACTCGAGGTCACCACCGACGCCACTGCCAGCGGCGCGGGGGAACTTCTGGTGCTGCCGGCGTCCTACGTCGAGCGCGACCTCGCGCTCGGCTACGCCAGCACCGTGCACGCCGCCCAAGGCACGACCGTCGACACCACCCACTCCGTGATCACACCCGCCACCGGCCCGGCCGCCCTCTACGTCGGCATGTCCCGCGGACGGCACAGCAACACCGCCCACGTCACCACCCGCACCGGGCCCGACGACCCCGCCGACGGCAGCCCCCAGCGGCACCAAGTCCACCGCGACCCCGTCGCCGCACTCGCCTCCATCCTCGACACCGCCGACCGAACCCGGCCCCGCTCCGCCCTGGCGATCGCCAGCGAATCCGCCGCCGACGCCACCAGCATCCGCACCGCCGCCGAGCTCCTCGCCGACGCCGCCCACCTGGCCTCGATCGAACGCACCACCACATCGCTGGACCGCATCGTCGCCGACGGCACCATCACCGACGACCAGCGCACCCGCCTCGCCGCCGAAGACGGCGCCGCCACCCTCACCCGCGTGCTGCGCCGCGCCGAACTCGCCGGCCACGACCCCCACGAGGTCCTCCGCCGCGCCGTCGACGATGGTCCGCTCACCGGCTCCCGGAATCTCAGCAATGTCCTCTACAGCCGCATCCGCGACACCCACCGCTTCGATCCCATCGGGGAAACCTGGGCCGACTGGGCACCACACACCGACAACCGAGAGTGGGCGCGCTACATCGACGCCCTCGCCAGAGCCGCCGACCAACGCACGCTCGAACTCGGCGAAGCCGCCGCGAACCAGCCGCCCGACTGGGCGATCGCCGCGCTCGGACCCGTCCCCACCGATGCACGGGACAGAGCAATCTGGAGCATCGACGCTGGCCGCATCGCCGCCTACCGGGAGATGCGCGGCCACGACGACCCCGACGACGCACTGGGACCGGCACCCAAGCCCGGCCAGGTCGAGGAATTCGCCGCCTACCGCGCGGCGTGGCGTACTCTCGGCCGACCCGACATCGACCGCGAGCACCTCGAGCTGTCCAACGGCCAGCTCCGGATGCGCGTCCGCGCCTACGACCGCGAACACGCCGCCGCCCCCCGCTACGTCAGCAACGAACTCGCCGGAACCCGCCAAGCCGCCGACGCGCACCGCCACACCGCCGCCCTGCGCAGCACCGAAGCCGACAACATCACCGACCCCGACGAACGGCAACGGCTCCTCGACGACGCCCACCGCGCCAGCGCCCTCGCAACAACGCTGACCAGCCGCGCCGAGCAACTCCAGGTAGTCGACGAAGCCCGCACCCAGTGGCTGCTCCACACCTCCCAGACCCGGATTCAGGCCGAACTGTCCAAAGCCGAACTTGCCGCGCGCGACGCCGACAGCGACCCCGACACCCGCGTCACCGCAGCCGAATGGAAGGCCGCCCACGACGCTGCCGTGATCGAGGAGGAGCAACACCGCGACATCACCGAGACAGACATGCATGAGATGCACGCCGAGGACCACGCTGAGGAGCCTTCCGTCGATGCGGGTCTTCACGACCCGATCGATGTCCGTGAGGAGGCTGCGCGACGCGAACCTCAGACCCGCGAAGACACAGTTCGCGTTCCGTCTCCGGACGAGACCGAGGCCCACCTCGACCATGCGGGCCGGATCCTCGACGAGATGAGCAATCGCCGATCCGCCGACGAATCCGAGCAAACGGAACGCGCCGAGCAGCTGGCCCGCTGGCACGGCGACGGACCCGTCTCCGAACAGGTTGACAACGACGAAGCAGCGCACGAGTCGGGGGCATGACGTCCCAGGACCACGCTCTCAGACCCGAATCCGTGAGTAGCCGCCGAGCTGATCATGACGGCGAGAAGTTGATGTTGTTCGGGTCGCGGATCGGCTGTCGAGCAGCGCGGCAGCCC
>NZ_JBZFLK010000046.1:0-19730 GCF_058448985.1 Pseudonocardia sp. DxW
ACAGATGCATCGGCTCGGCCCGTTCCCACCGCCGATAGACCCGCTTGTGCTCCTGGACCTGCACGGCGACCAGGCCGTTGCGCACCAGGATCCGGTGCACGCTCGCTCGCGACGGCGCCGCCACCTCACCGGCGCGGACGAGCTCGTGGCTGATCCGACGAGCACCCCAGCGCGGATGACGCCGGCGCAGCTCGCAGACCACAGCCTCGACCTCGGCGTCGACGCGAGTCGGACTGTGATGCGGGCGATGCGACCGGTCCGCCAGCCCCGGCATCCCCTCCGCGCGGAAGCGGCGCCTCCAGTTGTCCACCGACTGCCGCGACGTCCCGAACCTGGCCGCCACCTCACCGATCGGTGACCCACCCAGCACCTCGCTCACCGCCCGGTAGCGGTACTCGGCCAGAGCCTCTTGATCCACAAACCAAGATGATCATGAGCCCGGCCACCGGTCAATGATCAGTTGAGGACGTTCGGTAAAACCTCTCCTGAGTCCTTACATTGACACCTCGGCCCACTGACCTTCGCCGCGGTTCTCTTCATCGGCGCGACGGCCTACTTCACCTACGCCGCCGACAGCGCGGAACGAGGCGGACTGGGCGCAGCCGCCGGGCCCATCGTGTTCACCCTCGTCGGACTCACCGGTCTCGCCGGGCTCTGGACCGGCACTCTCATGGGCCGTCTCCGGCCGGGCCCCGTCGCTGCCTGCGCGCTGGTGATGACGGCTGTATCGCTGATGCTGCTGGGAATCGGATCCGGCTCGCTGACCACCGTCCTCGGCTCAGCGCTGATCTTCGGATGTGCGAACACGGTCGGCTCTGCCGTCCTGCCGATCTGGACAGACCGCCGCCGTCCGGAGCAACCCGCTGTTGCGTTCTCCGCGGCGCTCGTCACCGGATCCGTGTGCGCGGTCGCAACGCCAGCCGTCATCGGCGTCCTGGCCGAACACGTCGGTCTAGGTGGACCGCTCCTGGCCTCGGCTCTCCTGTGCCTGACGACGGCTGCTGCGCTCGTCGTCTCCTCCTCGAGTTGGGCTCATCGCCCCGGTTGAACAGCCGCCGGACTCAGACACTCAGTTAGTCACTCAGCCCGTTCAGCAGGCTCGATCGCTGGAAGCACGACAGCACCCACCACTCGCGACGCCACAAGCCGAGCTGGGCAAAGACCAGGTCAGACTAGTAAAGGCCGGTACCCGACGCTCTCGGATACCGGCCTCCGGCCTGTCGGGACGACAGGATTTGAACCTGCGACCCCTTGACCCCCAGGATCGTCATCGACGACAACCCGTGCCCTGACCAGCAACAACAGTTCGACGTGACCCCCTCATCAGCCACACGACTCGCACCATGGCGCGGCAGTTCGCACCACGATCGGCACCACGAGTGGCCAGAGCCGGGACGAGGTGTCGAACATCGAGCACGACCTGAAAATGCCGAGCGGGTCGCGGCTGATCTGCAAGGCGTGCCGGGATCACGCCTGGGCGCTGGCCGACCCGTTCTACGAGGGGCCGTCACCGGACCGGATCCACCAGCGAGCAGGCGTACGACGAGGCGCTCGGCGGCGAGCAGGAGTGGTCGGCGGATTCGGTCGGCGAGCTGCTCCGGCGTGAGGACGACCGGCGGTGGCGGGCGTGACCGCGCTCGTCGCTCAGTGGACGTACACCTTGGTTCGCTTCCACGTGTCGGCCGCGGCAAGTTGCCACACCCGGGCGGAATCGTCGGCGTCGACGCACTCCATCGCCACCTTGACCTTGATCCGGCCCGGGTTGACGCCGACCGGCACGTGGAACTCCGAGCGCTCGTTGGCGACCAGCTCGACGACGTGCCGACCGTGCTCCAGCGTCGGCTCGATCGGTTCGCTCCGACCTCCGGGTTGAGTCGGGACGTGCTCGCAGGTCCAGTCCGCGGTGACCTGAAGCCGCGCCGGACCGGAGGACTCGTCGCGCAGCAAGGTCACCTTGGCCTGCCCCTGCCCCTGCCGCGGTCGGGCGAGCGTCATGGTCACGGTCGGGCGGTCGGCCTGGTCGAGCTGCGCCCGACTGATATCGAGCGCCTCGCGCGCGCTCTTGGCCTGGTCCATCGCCGCGTCCGCAGACTTGCTCGCCGCCGTGGCGGACTCCCGTGCGCTGTGCGCCTGGTCGCAGGCGATCTGGCGGGCCCGCCTGGTCTCGACGAGCGCGGCGCGGGCTGTGCGTGCCTGCCACCAGGTGAACCCGGCCGCCGCAGCAGCCGCGATCACCCCGGCCAGCGTGACCCAGTCCCCTGCTTCCATGGGCGAGGACAGTACCGATCTAGTGAGCCGGTCCGGCGCTGGTTGACTGTTCGGTGTGTGGATCGCCGCAGACGCCCCGACCAGTGCCGATTGGCTCGCAGCGTGGGGACAGGCCGCCGGGGCGGTCGGCACGACCGCCGCCGTTGTGGTCGCGCTCTGGCTCGGCTTCCGGGACCGGCGGTGGCGGCGGGCAGACCAGGCCGACCGGGACATGGGTCAGGCCCGGCTCGTCACCGTCGACCTCCAAGAGAAGTTCGGCGGCCTCATGGACGACGACTCGCTCGACACCGAGCTGCACGTCGTCCTGACCAACAACAGTGCCGAGCCGATCGTCGACGTCGAGGTGATCGAACTGCGGTGCGAGTCCGTCCCGGGACTCGGATGGGAGCACCGCTCTTGCGGCGACCCCTACGAGAGAGACCAGATCCCGGTCGTGAACTCCGGAGCGATCTGGCAGAGCGAGGTCAACTACACCTCACCGGGCGGAGGGAGGATCTCCGCCCCGGACGCGGACCACATCGTCACGATCGGTTTCACCGACGCCCGGGGTCTGCGCTGGACCCGCACCGGGACGGGGGCACCGGTTCGTCGAGACCCGGTCGTGGCACGGCGGTTCCGTCTGCGGCTGCCGTGGACATGGTCGTGAGGGCCCCAGTCACGACCACCGGTCCCGCATGGAGGGCGCCACCCGATCGCAAGCGACACAAGCTGCGGTGATGGACTTGTTACACCACTGTCATTCCGGCTAGTCTGGTTATCCAACGGGACCACCCCGGCCTCGTTGTGCACCGGGCATCGTCGCCCGACGCGCCTCACCGCTCCCCCGCGGAGGTTCGCGTGAACCAGACCGATCACCGTGTCCACGAGCTGGCCCAGCAGACCGGGCGCTCGACCAAGGATGTACTGAACGCCGCCGGGCAACTCGGCATCGGCATCCCGTCGCCGAGCGCTCCGATCGGTGCCGACGACTACCGGCGCCTCCGGCAGCACCTGACCCGGCAATCCGTTGCCCGCCAGGAGATGCTCCGCGAGCGCCCGACCGCACCGCCGCAACGGACCAGGCCCGGAAGGGTCGGCAACAACCCGTTCGCCCGGCCGACGCCGTCCAGCTCGCACGGCATGCGACCACCGGACGTTGCCCGACGGCCCGCCGCCGACACCGGGACCGACAGCCCGGTTACCCGGATTCCTACGCAGCATCCCGGCCCGCAGTCGATGCCGCGCCGCTCCGACACCCGACGAGTGCCCCACGTGATCCGGGGTAACGACCCGTTCGCCGTCGGGCACGCGACGCCGCGTCCTCCGGCACGAGAGGAGACCATCGAGGAGGAGGTCGCCCGGCTGGCCCGCTCCAAGCGTGGGTCGGGCAGGCCACGACGCCCGGAGCCGCTGACCGGACTCGCTGCGTTCATCGCCGAGCACACGAATGGGCCCTACGCCCACCGAGATGACGACGGAGTCGCCCGCGAGTGGGCCGATCAGTGGCGCAAGCGGTGGTTCCCGGACGACGAGGCCACCGACTGGATCCGCGCCGGACTCTTCGGCAACGAGTCGAAGACCGCGGCGCAGATGAAGCGGCTCGACTGGACGCCGGAGACGCTTGCGCGTTCGTTGCCCGGTGGCACCGTGCTCGCGATGGTCCGTGGTGGCGGACACACCCTGGAGCAGATCGACGCCCTGCTCCAGCAACAGAACGATCCGCCGCAGTAGGCCGCCATCACAACGCGGGCAGAGCGCTGGACGCCCTGCCCGCGGGGTCGGCCAGCCCAAGCTGTCGTGCCCTGCCTCGCCGTAGGCCGGACTCAGATCGACGTCGAGGATCCGACGGCCTGCCGCGAGTGCGGCGACGCCGGTCGTACAGGACCCGGCGAACGGGTCGATTACCGGACCGCCCGGCGGACAGCCCGCCACTACCGCACGTCGGGCCAGCTCCACCTCAAATGGCGCCGGGCGCCCTCCGTAGCCCGGGGTGATCGGGATGTCCCACAGGTCGGAGTCGTGCTCGCCCAGGGCGTTGCGGTCGAAAGTAGTAGCCGGGGCGCCGAGCCAGGACCAGCACGGTCTTGGTGCGGTTGTCGAGCCAGTGCGCGTCGGGTGCGGAAGGTCGTTGCGCCGGTGCCAGACGATCGCGTTGCGCAGGATCCAGCCGCGTCCGGACAGCTCGATCCCCACTCGCCACGGCAGGCCGAGCAGGCTGCCGCGCAGCGCGACGTCGGTGGAGGACCGGCAGGCGGCAACACCTCGGCGCGGTCACCGCGGCCGGACCGGGCCACCGAGGCGTCGGCGCGCCACTGTAGATGTCGCCGAGCGAGAGCCACAGCGGGGCGTCGCAGCGCAGCACGGGGGCGGCGACGTCGAGGACATCGGCAACCGCGGTGACGTAGGCGCCCACCATCGGCTCGTGACCGAGCTGGCCCGGGTGGTGTCGTAGTCGCGGGCAGACCAGTAGGGCCGGCTCGTGATCAGCGTGTGCACGCTGGACCGGGGCAGGGACGCGGCGTCGCCGAGGTAGAGGGCGGCGGTCGAACTGGACCACGTCGCGCGCGGCGGGCCGGTGCGGCGCCGGTGGGCTCGGACCCGGCACGGCGTCGAGCAGAACCGGCGGGGGCGGCCCGTCCCGGCCGCGGGCGGCAGGGCGGTGCCGCCGTCGCAGTGGATCACAGGCAGAGGATACGAAACGAACCACTGTGCGGCTTCCGTTACGGCGGAGCCGGAGCCCCTACGCTCGATCGATGGGTGACGAGCCGTGTGGAACGCGGACACCGCGCGACAGGCGCTGATCTTGCTGCGCGAGGCGCACGACGAGTGGGCGGCGTTGTTGCCGCTGGCACACAACCCGATCAGCGACCCGGACCCCGCACTGACCCTGCACACGATGCACCAACGCGGAGCGTCGGTGCTGACGTGGGCGCGCGGACTCGACGACATGGCCACCCCACCGGACGGGTTGCCCAACTACCCGGTCACCAGCGCGGCGCCGGATGAGCTGATCGACTCCGCCGTTTACGCCTGCACCCGGTCGGCGCACCAGCTCATCCCGGTCGGCCACTACTCGCCCGGCGGGCGGACCTACCCCACGACCGGCCCACGGACCTACGCGCCCGTCGGGATCACGTGGGTCACCGAATCCGCACTGCCCCCGGCCGACGCTGACAGTGGACCGACTCGCAGCCGCCGACGGGCGGCGTACCTCCGGCGATGGACCGAACGGCCGATGGCCGACGGGCTCGACGAGGTCCGGGCGTACATGGACGAGCAGATCGGGCCAACCGGCGCGTCGGTATCGACGGCTCACCCGCAGCGTGGCCCGGTCGGGCCCACCGCTCTACCTTCTGCCCGGCCGGTCCGGTGGAACGTGAGCACGTCGTGGATCGCCTCGAGGAACCCGGTCAGGTCGTCCCATGGCACCATGTGGCCGGCGTTCGGAACGGTGACGACCTCGACGTCCGGGTTCACGACCCGCAGCTCGGTAACGGCATCCTCCGGGACGACCGGGCTCCGGCCGCCTCGGACCAGTAGCGCCGGAGGGGTGACCCGGCGCCAGATCGGGAGGAAGTCCTCGGACTCGAACCCGGCATGGGTCTCCAGGACGGCCGTCTCGTCGCAGTTGGCAAGCACCTCGGCCCGGAGCTGCAGCTCCCGTTCCGGCCAGCCCGGGTAGAAACGCCGCACCTGGTCGGCGGTGGTGCCGCGCTGGGCCTCGCGGAGCTGTTCGAGGAACTGGTCGCGGCTGGTCGGGTACGGGTCGCGGCCGGGGCCGGACAGTGGCGGGTCGACCAGGACGAGCGGGGCGTGCCGCTCGGGGCCGTGCCACACCGCGTAGGCTGCGGCGATGCGGGCGCCCATCGAGTGCCCGAGCAGGGCGGCCTCCCGCAGGCCGAGCCCCTCGACCAGGCCGGCGACGTCGTCGGCGTAGTCGGCGAGCCGGTACCGGCCCGCCGGAGCGCGCTCGGTCCCGCCCCGCCCGCGGATGTCCGGGACGTGCACCCGGTACCCCCATGCGGCCAGGCGGGTGGCGAGGAAGTCCGCGGTCGGGGCCGGGCTGGTGATGCCGGGAAGGAGGAGCAGATCGGGCGCCGCCGCCTCCCCGTACCGGAGGACGTGGTGGTACAGGCCGTTGGCTCGGACCGTGATGCTCTCGCCGGTGACTGCGACGCTCACCCCGCTCCCCCGCCGGTCGTCCTCGGCTCGGCTCTGCGCTCGAGTACGAAGCTGGGGTAGCCCTCGGTGGCCTCGCGGGTGAAGTGGGTGAAGTACTCGGGTCCGCCGCCGGCGTAGGCCAGGAACTGGCGCGGCTTCCCGGGCACGTTGTCTCCCATGTACCAGGTGTTGGCCTTCGGATAGATGCTCTGCCCGGCCACCTCGTTGACGTGCTCGCCCCAGGCCTTCTCGGCCTCCGCGCGCGGTTCGATCGAGGCGAGGCCGTGCCGGTCCAGGTGGGCGATCGTGTCGGCGACGAAGTCGATGTGCTGCTCGGCGGCGGGGATCATGTTGTAGAGCACGCTGACGCTGCCCGGACCGTTGATCATGAAGAAGTTGGGGAACCCGGATACGGTCAGCCCGAGGTGGTTGGCCGCCACGCCCGACCATTTCTCCTGGATCGACAGGCCGTCCCGCCCGCGGAGGTCGAGGGCCAGGATCGCACCGGTCATGGCGTGGAAACCGGTGGCCAGCACGATCACGTCGAGGTCGACGCGGGATCCGTCGGCACGCACCAGACCACCGGCGTCGACCCGGTCGATCGGATTCTCCCGCAGGTCGACGAGCGTGACGTCGTCCCGGTTGTAGATCTCGAAGTAGTCGGTGTCCACGCAGAGCCGCTTGGCGGCGAACGGGTAGGTCGGGGTGAGCCGATCCGCTAGCGCCGGATCCTCGATCCGTTCCCGGATCTTGTCCTTCACGAACTCGCCGACCATGGCGTTGACCTCGTCGTCGAACACGACGTTCGGGTAGCTGGCGATCATCAGGTAGCCGCCACGTGCCCAGGTACGTTCCAGCCACGCCTCGCGCTGCTCCCACGGCGCGGTCAGGGGGTCGTGGTCGGCCGCCTCGTAGATCACACCGCCGATGGTGTCCCAGGCCTTCCTGCGCATCGCCGGGTAGTCGGCCTTGATCGCCAAGGTCTCCTCCTCGGAGTAGGCGCGGTTCCAGGCGGGGATGGCGTACTGCGGGGTGCGCTGGACGACGTGGAGGTGCTCGGCGACGTCGGCGATGATCGGCGCCGACTGGATGCACGAGGACCCGGTGCCCACGATCGCGACCCGCTTGCCGGTGAGGTCGGCGTCGTCGGGCCAGTCGCTGGTGCGCAGCACGGTCCCGGCGAAGTCGTCGATCCCGGCGATGCCGGGATCGACCGGTGTGGACAGCGGACCGGTCGCCATGAGCAGGAACCGGCACCGCACGGTCTCCCCCGCGTCGGTGCGCACCTGCCAGGTGGCGGTCGGCTCGTCGTACTCGGCCGCGGTGACCGAGGTGTCGAAGGCGAAGGCCGGCCGGAGGTCGAACCGGTCGGCGACGTACTCGAGGTAGGCGCGGATCTCGCCCTGGGTGGCGTAGCGGTGCGGCCAGGTCCACTCCTGCTGCAGTTCCTCGGAGAAGGAGTACGAGTAGTAGATGCTCTCGATGTCGCAGCGGGCGCCGGGGTAGCGGTTCCAGTACCAGGTTCCGCCGACGTCGCTGCCGCGCTCGAAGCCGCGGACGGTGAGGCCGTCTCCGCGGAATCGGTGGACCGCGTAGAGGCCGGAGAATCCAGCCCCGACGACGATGACGTCCACATCGGGCGTGACGGCTGCGGACTGTGGGGTGTTCACAACGGATCTCCAGTTCGTGGCGGCGCGCTGTGCTCCGCGAGGAACGCGGTGAGCAGGGAGTTGACCTCGTCGGCGCGCTCGGCCGGCAACGCGTGCGATGCGCCGGGGCCGTCGAGCACGTGCAGCGCGGCGCCTCGGACCGCACCGGCCAGCTCCCGCGCGTGGGCGACGTCGATCAGGCGGTCCTCGGTCCCGCCGACGACCAGGGTCGGAACGACGAGGCTGCGCACCCGGTCCAGCAGGTCGACCTGGATCGCCGAGTCGGTGTAGGAGGCGAGGACCGGCGGCGCAGGATGGCCCGGGCCGGACACCACTGCCTCGGCATCGGTGGACAGACCCGCCCCTGCGGCGTTGGCTGCGTCGCGGGAGAGGATCAGCCAGGAGGTGGCCAGCTCGCCGAGGGCGGGCCGATTCCGCTCGGCCAGTTCGCGCAGCAGCCCGAAGATCACGGCCAGGTGCGGGTCGGTCCGGGCCCACGGGGTGAGTAGGGCCAGCGACGACACTCGTCCGGCATGATCGAGCGCGAGCCGGGTGGCGGCAGCCGCACCCATCGACCAGCCCACCACATGCGCCTGCCGGACACCCGCGGCATCGAGGACCGCGACGGCGTCGTCGCGCAGTGACTCGACCGTCCACGGCCCGGGGCCCGCGGGGGTCGAGCCGATCCCCCGCGGGTCGAAGGTCAGGCAGCGGAAGTGCTCGGCGAGCGCGGGCACCTGGGCACCCCACGCCGCCCGGCCGCGCCCCAGCGGCGGGACGAGGAGCACGACCGGGGCATCCGCCGGGCCGCGCTCCTCAAACTCCGGCGGAGTGCCACCGCTCATTGCTGCGTCCCGGGGACGTGCCCGGCCTCGCGCAGCCGTCGGCGCAGGTACTCCGGGGTCACCGGGGTCTGGTCGATCTCGATGCCGAACGGCGACAGCGCGTCGGCGATCGCGTTGACGATCGCGGCCGGTGCGGAGATCGTGCCGGCCTCACCGACCCCCTTGACCCCGCCCACGCTGACCGTGGAGGGCGTCTCGATCGAGTGCATCGACAGGTGCGGGACCTCGGTGGTCGAGGGGTAGAGGTAGTTCAGCAGGCTGCCCGAGACGAACTCGCCGTCGTCCTCGTAGACCAGTTCCTCCAACAGCGCGACACCGATCCCGTTGGCGAGCGCGCCGGCCACCTGGCCCTTGACGATCGTGGGGTTGAGGACGACACCGCAGTCCTCGACGCCGACGAGCTCGTCGATGCGCACCATCCCGGTGTCCGGGTCGACCTCGACGATCGTGGCCGCGCACCCGTTGGCGTAGGTCTCGCCGGGGTCGTAGCCCGAGGTCGCGGTCAGCCCGTCGCGCTGGACGTCCTCCGGGCGGGCGCTCGCCCCGAAGTAGCCGAACAGGGCGATCTGCTGCAGCGGGACGCTGCGGTCGGGGACCCCACGCACGGAGGCGATCCCGTCGACCAGGTCGATGTCGTCGGCGTCGGACTCCATCATCGCGGCGGCCAGCCGGAGCAGGCGGTCGCGGACCTGGCCCGCGGACTCCTGGATCGAGCCGAAGCCGAGCACGGCGCTGCGGCTGGCATAGGTGCCCATACCGAACACCGACGAGTCGGTGTCGCCGAACACGATCCGCACGCTCTCCATCGGCACGCCGAGCTCGTCCGCGGTGACCTGCGCGAGAGTTGTCTCGTGTCCCTGGCCGTGCGAGTGCAGGCCGGTGGTGACCGTGACCGAGCCGTCGGGCTCGATGGTCACGCTCGCCGAGTCGAAGAACCCGTTCGGCATCCCGCCCGCTGCGGCCGACGTGGTCGCCCACCCGGTCGGCTCGACGAACGGGCTGAACCCGATGCCGAGGTAGCGGCCCTGCTCGCGGGCGGCGCGCTGACGCTCCCGGAAGCCGTCGTAGCCGATCTCCTTCGCGGCCTTCTGCAGCGCCTCGGCGTAGCTGCCGCCGTCGTAGCTCTGGCCGAACGGGGTCGTGTACGGCTCGGGCCCAATCATGTTCTTGAGCCGCAGCTCCACCGGGTCCAGGTCGAGACCGCGGGCCAGCTGGTCGATTGCGACCTCCCGGGCGAGCTGGCCGGGGACCCAACCGACACCACGGACGGCGCCGATGGCGCACTTGTTGGTCAGCGGGTTGTCAATGGCATAGGCGACGTTCTCGACGCCGTAGCAGCTGGTCAGGTAGATCCCCGCGACCTGCGAGTCGACCAGCGGGGTGAACGGCAGCGAGGAGTAGGCACCGGAGTCGGTCACGAAGTGCCCGCGGAACGCGGTCATCGTGCCGTCCGCCGTGGCCGCGATCTCCATCGAACAGATCATGTCCTTGGAGTGGACGCCGGTCGCCAGGTCCTCCCATCGGTCCTCGATCCACTTCACCGGCCGGCCGGCGAGCTTGGCCACCGCCGGGATAACGATGTCCTCGGGGAACACGGTGCACTTGAGCCCGAACGCCCCACCGACGTCCGGGGTCTTGATCGTGATCCGGCCCTCGGGGGTTCCGATGATCGGGGCCATCAGCATGCGCAGCAGGTGCGGCATCTGGGACGAGGAGTAGATGGTGAACCGGCCGCCGAACCGGTCCTCGTACTCGGCGATCACGCCGCGGCCCTCGAGCGGGGCGGCAGTGGAGCGACCGGAGCGGAAGCGGGAGCGGACCACGTGGTCGGCCTCGGCGAACGCCTCGTCGACGCTGCCGACGGTCTCCTCGAGGTGCGAGATGTTGTTGGTGCCCAGTGCCTCGTCCACCAGTGGGGACCCGGGCTCGAGCGCGGCGAGCGGGTCCGTCACCGCGGGCAGCGGCTCCCAGTCGACGACGACCAGGTCCCGGCCGTCCTCGGCCAGGTAGGGAGTGCGGGCCAGGACGACGGCGACCGGGTCGCCGACGTGCCGGGCGATCTCGTCGACCAGGACCGTGCGGCTCTGCGCCAGCACGCCCTCACGCATCGGTCCGGCGGTCACCATCGGGGACACCCAGTCGAGGTCGGCTCCCGTGTAGACGGCGACGACGCCGTCGAGCGCCATCGCCTCCTCGATGTCGATCGAGAGGACCCGGGCGTGCGCGTAGGGGCTGCGGACGAACGACGCGTGCAGCATCCCGGGCAACGTCACGTCGTCGAGGTAGCGGCCGCGGCCCGCCAGCAGCCGGGGGTCCTCGACGCGCTGGACGGCTCGGCCGACGTAGCGGGCCGGCTTCGCCCCGGTGGACGGAGCGGTGGTCTCCGGAGTGATCTCAAGCGTCATGAGAGGCCACCTTCCGCGACTCGGCCGCCGCCCGGACGGCGGCGACGATGCCCTGGTAGCCGGTGCACCGGCAGACGTTGCCGGACAGGTGCTCGCGGATCTCGTCCTCGGTGGGGTCGGGGTTCTCCGCCAGCAGCGCCTCGGTGCTGAGGAGCATCCCCGGGGTGCAGAATCCGCACTGCAGCCCGTGCTCGGCGCGGAACGCCTCCTGGACGTCGGTCAATCGGCCGGGACAGCCCATGCCCTCGACGGTCTGCACCGCGCAGCCCTCGGCCTGCACGGCGAAGGTCAGGCAGGAGCGCGTGGGGCGGCCGTCGACCGACACTGTGCACGCACCGCACACACCCTGCTCGCAACCCACGTGCGTGCCGGTTAGGCCCAGCTCGTGCCGCAGGAAATCGCTCAGCAGCGTCCGGGGCTCGGCGATGCCGACCCGGCGCTCCCCGTTGACGGTCATCGCGACCGCCGAGTCACCGCTGCGCAGACCCATCAGTTCTCACCCCTCTGGTTCGTGGCCGCCTCGCACAGCACCCGGCACAGCAGTGCCGTGGTCGCCTCGCGGCGGTAGGTGGAGCTGACGAACGAGTCGCCCGCGACCTCCACCTCGGACAGGGCCAGGCGGCCGGCCTCGGCCGCGGCCTCGGCGTCGCCGAGCCGGGTCCCGATCAGGAACCGCTCCGCGGCCGCGGAGCGCATCGGCCGGGCGGCGACCGAGAACAGCGACACCCGCGCCTCGGTGACGGCACCGGCGGCGTCGGTGCGCAGCCGCACCGCCGAGCCGGTCAGCGCGTAGTCGCCGTGCCGGCGCGCCACCTCGCCGAACCCCCACGCCGCGTCGGCCGCGGCAGGGATCTCGATCCGCACCAGGACCTCGTCCTCGGCGAGGACGGTCGTGTAGTGGCCCAGGAAGAAGTCCTCGGCCGCAACCGACCGGGTCCCGGACGGTCCCTCGACGACGAAACGCGCGTCGAGCGCCAGCATGACCGCGGGAAGCTCACCGGCCGGTTCACCGTGGGCGATGCTCCCACCGACGGTCCCCCGCGCCCGGGTCGCCGGGTGCCCGACGTGCCGCAGCGCGGCGGTGACCAGCGGCCAGCCCCGGCGGGCGCCGGCATGGTCGAGCAGGTCGGCCTGACGGGTCGTGGCCCCCACACGCAACGTGTCCGCCGCCTCGATCCCCGCCAGCTCGTCCAGGCGGCCGATGTCGACGAGCACACCGGGGTTCGCCAGGCGCATGTTCATCATCGGGACCAGGCTCTGACCACCGGCGAGAACCTTCGCGTCCGGATGCTCACCCAACGCTTGTACCGCTTCGGCCACCGAGTGCGGCCGGAGGTAGTCGAACGTCGCAGGTTTCACAGTGCCTCCACACCCGCGTCGGGCACCGGCTCCTCCGGGCCCTGCTGCCGCACATCAGATCCGTGAGCGGCCCGAGCGCGTGTCCCAAGTTGGGACACGCCGTGTGACGGCGGTCCGCTGACATGTGCTCCAGCGGATCGAGGAGACGTGATGGACCAGAACCTGTTCAACGACATCTGCCTGGCGCAGCTGACCCTGTCCGGGGTGCACGAGGGCGAGACGGTGGTCGTCCTGACCCGCGGTGCCGAGCGCGGTGCGTACGCCGACGCGTTCCTCTGGGCGATCCAGAAGCTGGGCGCCACCGGCTACCACATGCGGCTGCCGTCCCCGGCGAGCGCGAGCGGTGCCTGGGCCGTCGGCGACTCCGGACTCGGGAACATCCCCCTGGCCGTCGACGCGCTCAAGGCCGTCGACATGGTCGTCGACTGCACGTTCCTTCTCTTCTCGCCCGAGCAGTTCGCGATCCAGGACGCCGGCACCAGGATCCTCACCGCCGTCGAGCCGCCGGAGCTGCTCGCCCGGCTGATGCCGACCACCGAGCTGCGCGAGCGGGTCGAGACGGGCGCCGAGCTGCTGGCCAAGGCGTCGACCATGCGGATCACCAGCCCGCACGGCACCGACGTGACCTACCGGCTCGGCATGTACCCGACGATGAGCGAGTACGGCTACACCGACACCCCCGGCCGCTGGGACCACTGGCCGGCGGCGTTCGTGTTCACCGGCGGCTCCGACGACGGCGTCGACGGGACGATCGTGCTCGCCCCCGGGGACGTGCTGCTGCCGTTCAACACCTACGTGCAGACCCCGGTGGAGATCACCATCGAGCAGGGCTTCATCCGCGACATCCGCGGTGGCGCCGGCTCCTCGGGGCTGGACGCGGACCTGCTGCGCTCCTACATCGAGAGCTTCGACGACCCGCGCGGCTACGGCATGAGCCACGTCGGCTGGGGCCTCGACGAGCGTGCGCACTGGCACGGCCTCACCCAGTTCCCCGGCGGGATGGGCATGGAGCTGCGCAGCTTCTACGGCAACGTCATGTTCTCGATCGGCCCGAACAACGAGCTGGGCGGCCCGAACGACACCGCCTGCCACTTCGACATCCCGATGCGCGGCAACTCGCTCTACCTCGACGACGAGCTGATCGTCGACGCCGGCGCGCTCACCGTGCCCGAGATGAAGCCGGCGGGCCGGCGATGACGGATCACCACATCGGGATGATCGTCCCGAGCTCGAACCTGACGATGGAGACCGAGCTCCCGCGGATGCTGCACGCCCGCGAGGACGTCCTGCCCGACGACCGGTTCGTCTTCCACGCCGCCCGGGCCCGGATGCAGCACGTGACCCCGGAGCAGCTGCGGGCGATGAACGCCCAGGCGCAGCGGGCCGCGGCCGAGCTGGCCGACGCCCGCCCGGACGTCGTCGCCACCGCCTGCCTGGTCGCGATCATGGCCCAGGGGCCCGGCTACCACTGCACCGCCGAGGACGACATCACCACCGCCCTGCGGGCCGAGGGCTCGGACGCCCCGGTGGTGTCCAGCGCGGGCGCGCTGCTGTCGGGCATCGCGGCGCTGGGGGCGCAGCGGGTCGCGATCATCACCCCGTACATGGAGCCGCTGACCGATGCCGTCGTGGCCTATCTCACCGACGCCGGCGTCGAGGTCGTCGACGCGCTGTCCCTGCAGGTGCCGGACAACCTCGCGGTCGCCCGGCTGGACCCGGCCGACCTGCGCGAGCACCACCGCAAGCTGGACCTGAGCCGTGCCGACGCGCTGGTGCTGTCGGCGTGCGTGCAGATGCCGTCGCTGCCCTCGATCCAGCCCGTGCAGGACGAGATCGGCATCCCGGTGCTCTCGGCCGCGACCGCCACGACGTACCGGATCCTCACCGAGCTGGGGTGCGAGCCCCGCGTTCCCGGGGCGGGGGCGCTGCTCGCCGGACTGGAGGCACCGTGAGCGCCTCCCTGTACGGATCGGACACCGACGCGACCTACGGCCGTGCCGGTCTCGGCGCCACGGTCACCCGCGGGACACGACCGGCGGTCGTCGTGGTCGACCTGACCCACGGCTTCACCGACCCGGCGGCGCCGACCGGTAGCGATCTGGCCGCCGTCGTCGGTGCCACCGCCGCGCTGATCGGGGCCGCACGCCCGTCCGGGACACCGGTGGTGTACACCACGATCGCCTACACCCACACCGAGGCCGACAGCGATGCGGTGGCCTGGCTGGCCAAGGCGCCGGGCCTACGGGCGCTGCGTGAGGGCAGCAGAGCCGTCGCGATCGACGATCGGCTGCCCCTGGTACCCGACGACCATGTGATCACCAAGAAGGGCGCATCCGCCTTCTTCGGAACCGGTCTCGCGTCCCTGCTGACCGGGCTGCGGGTGGACACGCTGATCGTCTGCGGCGCGACGACCAGCGGCTGCGTCCGCGCCACCGCCGTGGACGCGGTCCAGGCCGGTTACCCCGTCCTCGTCCCGGAAGCGTGCGTGGGCGACCGGGCCGACGGCCCGGCGCGCGCCGCGCTGTTCGACATCCAGGCCAAGTACGGCGACGTCATCAGCATCGACGACGCCCTCGACTACGTGCGCACCGCGGCGGGCCACTCCGCCCCGACCCATTGAGGAGAAACCGTGCTCGACGGACAGGCCGGTCTGATCACCGGCGCAGCGGACGGTATCGGCAGGGCGACGGCGATCGCCTGCGCACGTGAGGGCGCCTCGGTGATCGTCAACGATCTGGAGGCCAGACGGGCCGACGGTGAGGAAACCGTCCGACTCGTCAGGGCCACGGGAGGTCGGGCCGAGTTCGTCCCGGCCGACGTCACCGTCGCCGCCGAGGTCGAGGCGCTTGTCGCGGCCTGCGCGCAGACCTACGGCTCGGTCGACTTCGCGTTCAACAACGCCGGGATCCTCGCCACCGGGTTCACCGCGGACGTCGCGGAGGAGGACTTCGACCGGATCATGGACGTCGACGTCAAGGGTGTCTGGCTGTGCATGAAGTACGAGCTGCTGTACATGAAGTCACACGGCGGCGGTGTCATCGTCAACACCTCGTCCGAGGGTGGGCTCGTCGGCACCCCGCTGGCCGGGCCCTACGTCGCCGCCAAGCACGCCGTGATCGGCCTGACCCGGACCGCGGCCGGCGAGTACGCGAACATGAGCATCCGGATCAACGCGATCGCGCCCGGCACGATCGCCACCCCGATGGTCCTCGCCCTGCCACAGGAGGGCCAGGACATGCTCATGGCGCCCCAGCCACTGAACCGGCTCGGGCGGCCCGACGAGGTCGCCGAGGCCGTCGTGTGGCTCGCCTCCGACCGGGCCTCGTTCGTCACCGGAACGGTGCTCTGCATCGACGGCGGCGCCACCTCCAACGCGCAGTCCTACGACCCCGAGCTGAGCCCATCGGCATGATCTGCCGGTCATCGCCCGGAACCGGCGCCGGCTACGCGGCGCTCGGGGTGGCGAGCACCGAGGTCCGGGACGTCCCGCCCGCGACGGGCGCCACCCGATACGTACCGAGCTCGAAACTCTTCGACGATGGTCGACCACAGAAGCAAGGAGTCCGATGATGCGCAGCTCACGACGAGCCGTCCTCGTGGAGCCGGGGTCTCCGGTCGAGATCTGGGAGGGCGACGTCCCGTCGGCCCGTGGCGGTGAGGTGGTCCTCTCCGTCGCGATGGCCGGTGTGTGTGGCACCGACCATCACCTCGCCGTCGGAGATCTCCCGCTCCCGGGGCCCATCGTGCTCGGGCACGAGGGGGTCGGCCGCATCGAGGAACTCGGCCCCGAGGCCCGCACCGACTACGCCGGCGAACCGGTCGCCGTCGGTGATCTCGTCTACTGGCTGCCCGTACGGCCGTGTCACCGCTGCTACGCGTGCACCATCGCGAACGACCCGTCCCGGTGCCCCGAGTTGCTCGCCGGGATGTTCGCGGAGGGAACAGCACCTCCGTCCGCGACCTACAGCGAATACGTCCTACTGCCGAGCGGCCTGGCGTTCTTCAAGATCCCGGCGGACACCCCGCCGGAAGCCGTGATCGCCTTCGGGTGCGCGATGCCGACGATGCTCAACGCCGTGGAGCGGCTCGGCGGTATCCGGTACGGCCAGCACGTGGTCGTGCAGGGATCGGGGCCGGTCGGGCTCGCCGCGACTCTGCTCGCCCACCTCGGGGGAGCCGGCAGCGTGACGGTGATCGGTGCACCGGCCGTTCGCCTGCATGCCGCCGCGCAACTCGGTGCGACCACGACCCTCGACCTCACCGAGACCACCGAGCAGGAGCGCCGCGCCGCGGTGCTCGAGGCGACCGATGGCCGGGGCGCCGACGCCGTGATCGAGGCGGCGGGCGCTCTGCCGGCGTTCGGTGAAGGTCTGAACCTCGTCGCCCCGGGCGGCACCTACCTCGTCGTGGGCCTCTGGTCGGCGCCGGGAGTGGTACCCGTCGAGCCACGGGCGATCAACAACAGCAACATCCGGGTGGTCGGCTCGGCGCTCGAGAGCCCCCGACACATCCATCAGGCGATCCAGGTGGCGCGCCTCGCGCACCGTCGGGTCCCGCTCGTCGAGGTCGTGTCGCACCACTTCAGCCTGGACGACGCTCAGGCCGCCCTCGACGCAGTCGGTCGCGCTGAGCCGCTCAAAGCCGTCATCGTCCCTGGTTGATGCGGTGGGAGGTGCGCTTCTACGATTCTCGCGATGTAGGGAGACGCATGCGGCACGTAGCACCCAGCCAGGATTCGGCATCCGCCCGGGACGAGTTCCTCACGTCCGGTTCCGTGCCCCGCGGCGCCGTGGGCGACAGCATCATCAGCTCGTGGCGCCGGTCCCGGAGGGCGGGGGTCGACGTGACAGCGCCCGACGTGCCGTTCGAGCAGGACGTTCCCCGTTCCCGACTGGTCGACTACGCGTCACCGGTCCTCGACCGGCTACTGGACCGACTCGACGGCATGCCGGTGACGATCGCGTTGACCGGCCCCGACGGCCGGATACTCGAGCGGCGCGAACGCGATCACTCGCTCGCACGTCAACTCGACCGCGTCTACTTCGCTCCCGGGTTCAGCTACGCCGAAGCACACGTCGGCACCAACGGTGTCGGTACACCGATCGAGGACGGCCGGTCGGTGTTCGTGCGCGGGTCCGAGCACTTCACCGAGCGGAGCGTCCGTTTCGCCTGCGCGGGGGCCCCGATCCGCAACCCGCTGACCGGTCGGATCGAGGGGCTCGTCAACCTGAGCAGCCTGGCGGCAGACGGGCATCCCATGATGCGGGTACTGGCCGAGGAGGCGAGTCACGGCATCGAACGCCTTCTGCTCGAGGACGGCGGGCACCAGCAGGTCGTGCTCGACATGTTCCACGCGCTGTGCCGTCGGCAGCGGGGGTCCGCCGTCGTCTCGGTCTACGACGACGTCGTCATCGCGAACCAGCTCGCCTTCGACCTCCTGAGCAAGGAGGACAAGGAGATCCTCCGGCAGACCGCGACCGACATCCGCGGTGACACCGCGAAGTCCGCGATCGAGATGTCGTTGTTCGACGGCCGCCGGGCACAGGTGCACTGTCACCCCGTCCCCACCACCTCCCGCACACTGGCCGCGACGGTGTTCGAGATCCGGCTACCGGCCCAGCGACGGACACGCGATGCCACCCCGCACACCCCTGTCACCCCCGTCCCCGGTCTCGCCGGACGATCGCCGGCATGGCTCGACGTGTGCAGCCGCGCCTACGTCGGCGCAGAACGGAGGGAGCCACTCCTGATCGGCGGGGAGCCCGGAGCAGGCAAGCTCTCGCTCGCTCGAGCCGTGTGCAGAGCCGCCCATCCGGACAGCCCCGCCACGGTCGTCGACCCCGCCCAGGAGGAGCTCGCGGAGATCGTCGCTCGGCTCACCGACCTCGCGCCCTCGACCTCGGTGATCCTCCGCCGCCTGGACGGATTGGACGAGGAGTCGCAGACCGTCCTAGCCGGGGCGCTCGACGACCTCGCCCACGATCGTGCCGACTGCTGGATCGTAGGCACGGTCCGCACGACAGGGACGCTGTCCGCGCGGCTCGCCCGACGCTTCACCACATCGGTGACAGCCCCACCCCTGCGACACCGGGGGGACGACCTGTCCGAGTTGGTGTCGCTCTTCCTGCGCCGCCTCGCACCGGAGCGGACCGCGGAATGCACGCCCGACGCGCTGGCCGTGCTGGCGCGGAATCCGTGGCCGGGCAACGTGACCGAACTCCAACGGGTGCTGCGGGACGCGCTCGCACGCAGACCGGTCGGCCCGCTCCGCGTCGACGATCTCCCGGCGAGCTGTCTCAGCACGAGCCGTCGCCGGTTGACCCCACTTGAGGTTCTCGAACGCGATGCGATCGTCGCCGCGCTCACGAACTGCGGCGGAAACCGGAAGGTGGCGGCCGCACAGCTGCAGATGTCGCGCTCCTCGCTCTACCGCAAGATCCATGTGTACGGGATCACGGAGGCGTGAAGCGCCTTCCGTCGACACCGGATGCGCCGCACCCTCACGCACCCGGCCGGCCGGCGCCGAGCCGGCCGCGCGCCGCACCGCGGTCGAGGCCGCCACCACCGCCCGGCACCGACCGCCCCAGCTGGTGATCACCCCCGGCCTCGATGCGGGCCCGGTCTCGTGGACCCCGTTTCGTGGGTCGCGCAGCGCCCGGATCTCGATCGCCGCTGGTCCGGGCCCTGCCGCCGTCACCGATGCCTCGAACAGCTGACCGGGCCGGCCGTGCGGCTGGGCCCTGGACCACGGATCCCGGGGCTGCACGCCGAGGCCGCCGAGCGGGAGAAGACGATCCAGACAGCGCCGGACTCGTGGCGGCCGGACCTGCTCGAGCCCGTGCTGTCAACGCCGCTCGAAATTTGACCCGGCAGGTTCAACCGGTGTGCGCAACGAGCTCGGCGAGTCGTTCTGAGGGTGTCATGTACCCGAGCGTCTTCCGCGGCCGGTCGTTCAGGCTAGGGGGGTTCGAGGCTCATCCCAATCGGGGGTGTAGGAGTTGGGGTCTGAAGCCGCCGGTCTCGAGCAGGCTTCGGGCGATGTAGTTGGTCAGGTTGCGGAACCC
>NZ_JBZFLK010000047.1:0-17632 GCF_058448985.1 Pseudonocardia sp. DxW
GAGCAGCGCACCGTCGATATCGACCATGTGTTCGATTCTATCGGGTTGGGCTGGTTGTTCTCTAGAAGAAAGTCGGGGGGAAATCCACTCAGGACGGCATCCGCGGTGCTCATCGGAAGGCAGCTCCGAAGTGGATCCCGGGGATGGCACGACGAGGAGGCCGGACCGGCGCCGGTGACTCCTCCGCCGCGCCGCCGGGATGCCGCCGCCCGGACCGCGGACCCACCGCGTGCGCACACCGATGACGACCGGACGGCATCCGCGCCGAGGGGCACGAAGCGGGGTAGCCGGGGCACCCCGCCACCGCCCGACCCAGCACCGGGCACTACGCCGCCGCCCGACGCGCCGGCGGGTCACCGCGTCGCCACCGACCCACCACCGGGCCGCCGGACCACCACCCGGACCACCGACCCACCACCGGAGGCAGCGGAGCTGAACCCACCCGAGGCAGCGGAGCAGAGCCCACCCGAGCCAGCGGAGTTGAACCCAGCGGCGCCGGCGGAACAGCGCCGCCGACGGCCCGGAACAGCCGGACCGACGCGACCCGACCGGAGCCCCGGACCGCCCCGCGGTCACACCCGGGCCACCGGCGGCTCGACCCCCACCCCCCGACGACCGGGCGCCGACGCGGCCAGCACCCCCACGACGACCACCACCCCGGCGACCAGCTCCGGCAACGACGGCCGCTCCCCCAGCAGCAGGACGGCGAGCCCCATCCCGACGACCGGCACCAGCAGCGAGTGCGGCGCCACCACCCCGGCCGGGTAGCGGCGCATCAGGACCGTCCAGATCCCGCTCCCGACGACCGTCGCGACCACCGAGAGGTACAGCAGCGCGACCAGGCCGGGCAGCCCGTCCCGGGTGAACACCTCGGCAGTCGCCAGCCAGCCGGTCGCCGGACCCTCGACCACCGCCGACGCGGCGAGCAGCGGGATCGGCGGGACCACCGTCATCCACAGGGTCAGGTGCAGCGGATCGACCGCCTCGCCGTCGCGCTGGGCCAGCCGGTTGCACAGGTTCCCGGCGGCCCAGCCGAGCGCGCCGAGCAGGGTGAGCGCGACCGGGAGCAGCGCGGCCGTCTGCGCCCGCAGCAGCGCGATCGTCGCCAGTCCGGCGACCGCGACGCCGATCCCGATCCACTGCCGCCGCCGGACCCGCTCCCGCAGCAGCACCGCGCCCAGTACCAGGGTGAACGGCCCGGACGCCTGCAGCACCAGCGAGGCGAGCCCGGCCGGCATCCCGGCGTACATCCCGAGGAACAGGAACAGGAACTGCAGGGTGCCGAAGCCGAGCCCGTAACCGATCAGCCAGCGCAGCGGCACCGCGGGCCGCGGGATCAGCAGCACCGCGGGCACGGCGAGCACGAGCATCCGCAGACCCGCGAGGAAGACCGGCGGGAAGTGCTCGAGGCCGACGTGGATGGCGATGAAGTTCGCACCCCACAGCACGGCGACGACGACGGCGAGGCCCCGGTCCCGGACGGTCATGCCCTCGACCCTCCGTCACCGGCGACCGTGCAGTCCAACGCCGAGATCTGAAATGACCTTGTAGCGTTGCTTCATGGACGTCCGGCGCCTGCGGATCCTGCGCGAGCTCGCCGACCGGGGCTCGGTCACCGCCGTCGCGGCGGCCCTGAACTACACCCCGTCCGCGGTCTCCCAGCAGCTCAAGGTGCTGTCCCGGGAGGCCGGGATCGCCCTGACCGTGCCGGACGGGCGCGGGCTGCGGCTCACCGAGGCGGGCACGGCCGTGGTCGCCGGCGCCGAGGACGTCCTGGCCGCGCTCGGCCGCCTCGACGAGACCCTGGCCGGGCTCCGCGAGCGCCCGCTCGGGACGGTCCGGGTCGTGCTGTTCCCGTCCGCCGCCCGGCTGCTGCTGCCCGGCCTGCTCCGCCGCGCCGCCGCGCACGAGGGCCTGGCGCTGTCCTGCCGCGATCTCGACCTGCGCCCGGAGGAGGTGCCGGCCGCCGCGGCCGGCGTCGACGTGGTGGTGACCCAC
The DNA here is from genome assembly GCF_058448985.1 of Pseudonocardia sp. DxW. Taxonomy (NCBI): domain Bacteria; kingdom Bacillati; phylum Actinomycetota; class Actinomycetes; order Pseudonocardiales; family Pseudonocardiaceae; genus Pseudonocardia; species Pseudonocardia sp. DxW. The sequence continues at coordinate 1,999 of NZ_JBZFLK010000047.1, forward strand.
CACGACGAGCGGCTCGATCCGTTCACCGGCGGGCGGCTGCGGGTCCGGCCGCTGCTGCGCGAGCCGCTGGACGTCGCGCTGCCGATCCGGCATCCGCTGGCCGCCCGGGCCGAGGTCGGCCTGGACGACCTGGTCGACGAGGGCTGGATCGGGGTCGGCGTGGGCTGGCCGGTCGACGACGTGCTGCGCTCGGTCGGGCTGGTCACCGGCACCACCCCGCAGGTGGTACAGCGGATCAACGACTTCTCGGTCACCGAGGAGCTGGTCGCCGACGGGCACGGCGTCGCGCTGCTCCCCCGCTACTCGATCGACCACCGGGACGGCACCCGGCTGGCCCTGCGCCCGCTGGCCGGGGTGCGGGCGGCCCGGCTGGTGCACGCGGTCGCCCGTGCCGACGCCGTCGAACGTCCGGCCGTCCGGCTGGTGCTCGACGAGCTGGCCGCCGAGGCCGACGCGGTCCGGGCCCGCGCGGGCTGAGTCCCGGCCGGCCCGAGCCCGAGCAAGCCGGGCCCGGGCCGGTTACGGCCGGGTCCCAGCAGGCCGGCGCGAGCGGTCCGCACGCGCTCAGAGCAGCCGGGTCACCTTGTTCAGGCCGTTGTAGCGGACCGGCGTGATCCGGACCGACGCGCCCGAGTACGGCGCCTCGATCATCATCCCGTCACCCAGGTACATCGCGATGTGGTGGGTGCGGCCGTTGCGCGCCCAGGACAGCATGTCCCCGCGGCGCATGTCCGAGATCGGGACGAGCCGCCCGGCGTTGGCCTGGTTCCCGCTGTAGCGGGGCAGGTCGATGCCGACCCCGGCGAAGGCGTAGAGCATCAGACCCGAGCAGTCGAAGCCGACCTTGCGGAAGTCGCCGTGCGAGTCGGCGACGCCGCCGTCCCGGATGCCACGCGTCGGGCCGCGCGCGTTGCCGCCGCCCCAGGCGTAGATGGTGCCGATCCGCGACGTCGCCCGGTCGATCACGGTCTCGATCGCCGCCGAGCCCGATCGCGGCCCGGGCGCCGGGCCGGCCGACGGGCCCCGGTCGGGTGCGGTCTGCGCGCGGCGGGACTCCTCCTCCTGGGCGACCCGGGCGCGGGCCTCGTCGCGGGCCCGCCGCTCGGCCTCGACCCGCAGCCGTTCCTGCTCGGCCTGCCAGGCCAGGTACCGCTGGCGCTGGGCGCGCAGACCGGCGTCGGAGTTCGCCGCCTCGTCCAGCCGGGCCTGCACGGCGGCACGCTCGGCGCGGACCGTGTCCAGCCTGCTCTGCTGCTCGTCCGCGGCGGCCGCGGCGGACACCAGCGCCTGGTCGGCGGCGGCGGACGCCTCCTCGGCAGCAGCCCGGCGGCGGTCGGCCTCCTCCTGGGCGGCGCGGGCCAGCGAGTCGGCGTTGGCCTGCGCGATCCGGGCCTGCTGCAGTTGCTCCAGCACCGACGCCTGGTCCTCGCTCAGCGCATCGGTCAGCCGCGCCCGGTCCATCAGGTCCTGCGGGTCGGTCGCCCGGGACAGCAGGCCGAGCGGGCCGAGATCGAGACCGTGCGTGTAGACGTCGCCGACGAACTCGTCGAGCCGGGTGCGGGCGTCGTCGACGGCCCGACCGGCCTCCTCGGTCGCCGCCCGGGCCTCCAGCGCGCGGGCGGCGGCCGCGTCGGCCTCCCGGCCGGCGGCGTCGGCGGTGTCGCGCGCCTCGAGGGCCTCCTGCCCGCGCGCGGCGACCTCGATCTGCAGCTCGTCGAGCTGCGCGTCGAGCTCGGCGAGCCGCGCGGTCAGCCGTCCGACCTCGGCGGACCGGTCCTGCACGCTCTGCCGGCTGCGTTCGAGCTCGTCGTCGTCGGGGTTCGGCGGCGGCGGGGGCGGCTGCGCGGGCAGCGACCCGGTGCCGGCGGCCCCGCCCGCCGTGGGCGCCACGGCCGCGGCGCCGACCGCCGGGGTCCCCAGCAGCAGTGCGGTCAGCAGCACCAGCACACCGGCGGCGAGCGGGGTCCGGCGACGGGGCCCGCGGGCGGGCCGGAGCACCGACGGCTCGCGCGTCACGGTTCGTCCTCCCGAGGAGCGGGTGCCGCGCCCGGCGGGGAGCGGTGCGGTCGGCGGAAGCCTGCCACTCCCGTCACGCGAACACCGTGCGACACACCGGACCCGCACCCGACGGTCCGCCTCCCGGGGGACCCCGGACCCCGGGAGGGACGACGACCACACCCGCCTCGCGCTCTTTATAGGACAGGCGTACTATTTGGGACAGCAGGGTCCACGCTGCCGCGGACGAGGCGGTGCGCGAGACTCGGACACACGCCGGTGAGCCCCCCGACCTGCGAGCGGGCCGACGCTCACCGCACCGGACGCAGAACGCCCACCACCACGGGAGGACCATCAAGTGGCCAGCACCGACAGCTTCGGCGCCAGAGGACAGCTCGACGTCGGCGGCACCGGTTACGAGATCTTCCGGCTCTCCGCGGTGGAGGGCTCGAAGCGCCTGCCGTTCAGCCTCAAGGTCCTGCTCGAGAACCTGCTCCGCACCGAGGACGGCGCGAACGTCACGGCGGACCACATCAACGCCCTGGCGAACTGGGACCCGCAGGCCGAGCCGGACACCGAGATCCAGTTCACCCCGGCCCGGGTGATCATGCAGGACTTCACCGGCGTCCCCTGCGTCGTCGACCTGGCGACCATGCGCGAGGCGGTGACCGAGATGGGCGGCGACCCCGCCAAGGTCAACCCGCTCGCCCCCGCCGAGCTGGTCATCGACCACTCGGTGATGATCGACTTCTTCGGCACCGCCGACGCCTTCGAGAAGAACATCGAGTTCGAGTACGGCCGCAACAAGGAGCGCTACCAGTTCCTGCGCTGGGGCCAGGGCGCCTTCGACGAGTTCAAGGTCGTCCCGCCCGGCACCGGCATCGTGCACCAGGTCAACATCGAGAACCTGGCCCGCGTCGTCATGCCGCGCAACGGCCAGGCCTACCCGGACACCCTGGTCGGCACCGACTCGCACACCACGATGGTCAACGGCATCGGCGTGCTCGGCTGGGGCGTCGGCGGCATCGAGGCCGAGGCCGCGATGCTCGGCCAGCCGGTCTCGATGCTGATCCCGAAGGTGCTGGGCTTCAAGCTGACCGGCGAGATCCCGACCGGCGTGACCGCCACCGACGTGGTGCTGACGATCACCGAGATGCTGCGCCGCCAGGGCGTCGTCGGCAAGTTCGTCGAGTTCTACGGCGCCGGCGTCGGCGCCGTGCCGCTGGCCAACCGCGCCACCATCGGCAACATGAGCCCGGAGTTCGGCTCCACCGCCGCGATCTTCCCGATCGACGACGAGACCGTCCGCTACCTCAAGCTGACCGGTCGCTCCGAGGAGCAGATCGCCCTGGTCGAGGCCTACGCCAAGGAGCAGGGCCTCTGGCACGACCCGGACCACGAGCCGGTCTACTCCGAGACGATGGAGCTGGACCTGTCGACGGTGGTCCCCTCGATCGCCGGCCCGAAGCGCCCGCAGGACCGGATCGAGCTGTCCGCCGCGAAGCCGGCGTTCCGCAAGGCCGTGCAGGACTACACCAACGACGACGTCGCGCCGCTGACCGGCGTCGACGAGTCCAGCGACGAGTCGTTCCCGGCCAGCGACGCGCCGGCGCACACCTTCGCCGACGGCGAGCCCGCCCCGGTCGTCCAGTCCGCCGCGACCGGCTGTGAGGGCCGTCCGTCCAAGCCGGTCACCGTCCGCTCGGAGACCCGCGGCGAGTTCGTGCTCGACCACGGCGCCGTGGTGATCGCCTCGATCACCTCCTGCACCAACACGTCGAACCCGAGCGTGATGCTGGGCGCCGCGCTGCTGGCGAAGAACGCGGTGGAGAAGGGCCTGGCCGTCAAGCCGTGGGTGAAGACCTCGATGGCGCCCGGCTCGCAGGTCGTCACCGACTACTACGAGAAGGCCGGCCTCTGGCCCTACCTCGACAAGCTCGGCTACAACCTGGTCGGCTACGGCTGCACCACCTGCATCGGCAACTCCGGCCCGCTGCCGGAGGAGGTGTCGGCCGCGGTCAACGAGAACGACCTGACCGTCGCGTCGGTGCTGTCGGGCAACCGGAACTTCGAGGGCCGGATCAACCCGGACGTCAAGATGAACTACCTGGCGTCCCCGCCGCTGGTCATCGCCTACGCGCTGGCCGGGACGATGGACTTCGACTTCGAGGCCCAGCCGCTCGGCCGGGACTCCGAGGGCAACGACGTCTTCCTGCGCGACATCTGGCCCTCCACCGACGACATCAACGCGGTGGTCGATTCCTCGATCACCTCGGAGATGTTCACCAAGAGCTACTCCGACGTGTTCCGCGGCGACGACCGCTGGCGGGCGCTGCCCACCCCCGAGGGCCGGACCTTCGAGTGGGACCAGCAGTCCACCTACGTGCGCAAGCCCCCGTACTTCGAGGGCATGACGACCGATCCGGAGCCGGTCACCGACATCTCCGGCGCCCGGGTGCTCGCCCTGCTCGGCGACTCGGTCACCACCGACCACATCTCGCCGGCCGGTGCGATCAAGCCGGGCACCCCGGCCGCGGTCTACCTGGACGAGAACGGCGTCGAGAAGAAGGACTACAACTCCTTCGGCTCCCGGCGCGGCAACCATGAGGTGATGATCCGCGGCACGTTCGCGAACATCCGGCTGCGCAACCAGCTGCTGGACGCGATCGTCGACGGCGGGGTCAGCGGCGGCTACACCCGGGACTTCACCCAGGACGGCGGCCCGCAGGCGTTCATCTACGACGCCGCGCAGAACTACGCCGCGCAGGGCACCCCGCTGGTCGTGCTGGGCGGCAAGGAGTACGGCTCCGGCTCATCGCGCGACTGGGCGGCCAAGGGCACCGCGCTGCTCGGCGTGAAGGCCGTCATCGTCGAGTCGTTCGAGCGGATCCACCGGTCGAACCTGATCGGCATGGGCGTCGTCCCGCTGCAGTTCCCCGAGGGCGAGTCCGCCTCGAGCCTCGGCCTGGACGGCACCGAGACCTTCGACATCGCCGGCATCACCGAGCTGAACGACGGGAAGACCCCGAAGACGGTGCAGGTGACCGCGACGAAGGAGTCCGGCGAGACCGTGGTGTTCGACGCCAAGGTGCGCATCGACACCCCCGGTGAGGCGGACTACTACCGCAACGGCGGCATCCTGCAGTTCGTCCTGCGGGGCATGCTGAAGAGCTGACGCGCTCGACCACCACCGCGGAGCCCGTCGTCCCCCCGTGGGGCGGCGGGCTCCGTGCATCCGGCAGCGCGTTCGGTAGCGCTACGGATCCGGACGATCCGCCGACGGACGACCCTTCCCGGAATGTCCACCTCGCTCCCGGGTCCGTGGCGGCGCCTCCTCGACGAAGCCCGCGCCTACCCGTCGCCGCACAACTCCCAGCCGATCGTCGTCCGGGTGCTCGACGCCGGCCGCGCCGAGCTCCTCTACGACCTGGAACGCGGGCTGCCCGCGGAGAACTTCGGGGTCCCGTTCGGCCAGGTGTGCGCCGGCGTCTACGTCGAGTCGCTGGCGACCGTCGCCGCCGGGCACGGCTGGTCGGTGGCCGCCGAGCTGCGCGACGACGGGCTCGACTTCGACGCCGCCGCCCGCCATCAGCCGCTCGGCACCCTGCAGCTGGGCCGGGCCGCGATCACCCCGCGGGCGGAGGCCGACCTGGCCGCGTTCCGGCGGCGGCGCACCTCGCGCCGTCCCTACCGGGACCTGCCGGTCGATCCGGCGGTGCTCGCCGAGGTCGGCGCGATCGCCGCGGCCGCCGGCCACGACTTCGGGCACACCGCGCAGCGGGGGCTGGTGGACCGGCTGGTCCGGATCAACCAGGAGACCCTGTTCGACGACCTGCGCAACGACGCCGTGCACGCCGAGATCCTGGCCTGGATCCGCACCTCGGACCGCAGCGCCGAGGCGACCCGCGACGGACTGTCCGCGCGCACCCTGCTGCTGCCCGGCCCGCTGCTCGGCTTCGCGATGCGGCACCGCGGGATGTGGGACCTGCCGCTGGCCGGGCCGCTGCTGCGCCGGATCTACCTGAACACGATGCGCGGGGTGCGCGAGCTCGGCTGGCTCACCGGCCCGTTCGGCTCCCCGCTCGACCACGTCGCGGCCGGCCGGCTGTTCCTGCGAATCTGGCTCGCGTTCACCAGGGCGGACGTGTACCTGCACCCGTTCGGCACGGTGATCACCAACCCGCGCTCGCACGCCGCCTTCACCGACGCCGCCGGGATCGTCGAGGACGGGGCCGGCGGCGAGCACCTGGCCTGGATGCTCTTGCGCTACGGGCACAGCGCGGAACCACCGCGGGCGCTGCGCCGCGAGCTGCCCGAGATGCTCCTCGACCGGGACGGGAGCACGTCGTGGGACCGCTGACCTGGCTGCAGGAGACCGTCGTCGACCTGCTGGCCCGCCGGCCGGGCACGCACCGGTTGCTGCTGGCACCGGGGTTCGAGCCGCTGCGCAGGCGGCTCGGCGAGCGCCGGGCGTACCGCACCTTCGAGCGCAGCGCCCGGCTGGTCCCGGCCTACCGGAGCTTCCTGGCCGCGCACGGCGCGCCGCGCCGGCTCCCCCGGGACCGGCGGCGGGCGGCCGCGGCGTTCGCCGCGCTACCGGTGACGGACAAGGACTCCTACATCCGGCCCTACTCCATCGCGGACCGCTGCCTGCGCGGCCGGATCCCGCGCCGGGGCGTCGTCGTCGACGAGTCGTCGGGTTCGTCGGGGGTGCCGACAAGCTGGGTGCGCGGCCCGGTGGAGCGGCGCGCCTCCCGGGAGCTGCTGCGGGTCGGGTTCCAGCGCACCGCCGCCGGGCTGCGCACGCCGCCGTTCGTGATCAACGCCTTCTCCCTGGGCGCCTGGGCGACCGGGATGAACGTGTCCGCGGCGCTGACCGGCGTCGCCGTCGTCAAGTCGGTCGGGCCGGACCCCGACAAGATCATCAACACGATGCGCGAGTTCGGCCCGGACTTCACCTACGTGATCACCGGGTACCCGCCGTTCCTGAAGGGACTGTTCGACGACGACCGGCTCGACTGGTCCGCCTACGACATCGTCTGCGCGTTCGGCGGCGAGGGCATCAGCGAGGGCATGCGGGACCGCATCCTGCGCACCGCGCACTCGGTGATCGGCGCCTACGGGGCGAGCGACCTGGAGATCTCGATCGCCACCGAGACCGGGTTCACGATCGCGCTGCGCCGGGCGATCGCCGCCGATCCGGCGCTGTCGGCGGAGCTGACCCGCCAGGACGAGTATGGCGTGCTCCCGAACATCTCCCAGTTCAACCCCTACGCCTACCTGATCGAGACCAGCGACGACGGCGAGCTGCTGATCACCCTCACCCGGCCGCAGAACCTCAGCCCGCGGATCCGCTACAACATCCACGACCGCGGGCACGTGGCGCGGATGCGGGACGTGCTGCCGGTGCTCCGCCGGCACGGCCTGCGCCGTCCGGAGCTGCGTGAGGTGCTCGACGCCCGGCTGCTCGACCTGCCGCTGCTGTTCCAGTATGGCCGCAGCGACTCCTCGGTGGACTTCAACGGCGCGGTGGTCCCGCCGGACGGGCTGCGCGACGCGGTCAGCGCCGATCCGGAGCTCCTGGACGCGATCGAGAACCACCGGCTGGTGTCCTACGAGGACGACGCGGGCGACCGGCGGCTGCACCTGGCCCTGCAGCTCGCGCCCGGCCGCGAGCTCGCCGACCGGACCGGCGCCGCCCGCCGGGTGGTCCGCGCGCTGCGCCGGTCCAACGCCGACCTGCACAACGCGATCCGCACCTGCGCACCCGGGACGGAGCCGACGGTCGGCTTCTACCCGCACCGGACCGGGGTGTTCGCCGACGACGGGGCCACCCTGAAGAACAGCTACGTCCGGTTCCTCGACGCCGCCGGGGCCCGCGCCGCAGGGATCGACGTGCAGTGGACCGACGAGCGCGCGGGCTGACGCCGGGCCGCGCGCGACCGGCCGGCGCCGGGCCGCTCAGATCCGGGCGCCCAGCTCGCGGGAGATCCGGCGGGCGGCGTCGACGGCGGCCCGGCCGTGGTCGTCGAACACCGCCTCGGTCATCCGGACGGTCGGCCCGGACACCGACAGCGCCCCGGCCGGGCGGCCGTCGGCACCGAGGATCGCGGCACCGACCGCCGCGATCCCCTCGCTGAGCCCCTCCGGGTTGACCGACCAGCCCCGGGCCCGGATCTCGGCGATCCGGGCCCGCAGGGTGCCGGCGTCGGTGACCGTCCACGGCGTGCTCGGCGCCAGCTCGCCGCCGGACAGGTACGCCTCGACGACGGCGTCGGTGCACGCCGCGAGATAGGCCTGGCCGGTGGCCGAGGCGTTGAGCGGGATCCGGTGCCCGAGCGGCAGGAACGCGCGCAGCCGGTGTGCGGTGTCCAGGCGCTCGACCAGCACCAGCTCGCGGCCGTCGGGCGCGGCCAGGTGCACCGTCTCCCCCGAGGTCAGCTGCAGCTCGTGCAGCACCGGGAGCGCGCGTTCGCGCAGCTCGCCCGAGTCGCGGGCCTGGTTCCCGACGGCGAACGCGCGGTAGGTCAGCGACCAGCGCGAGGTCTCGTCGGCCCGGCACCAGCCGACCTCCGCCAGGGTCAGCAGGGTGCGCTGCACGGTGCTCTTGGGGAGACCCACTCCCCGTGCGAGCTCGGACAATCCGACCGGTTGCTGCTCCCCCACCGCCTCCAGCACCCGGATCGCCGAGACCACGCTGTTGGTCGCCGCCATCCCTTGACCCCCTCGAACGAGCGACATACCGTCCTGGCTCGACGGTCCACTGTGCAGACCACTGTGCCACCTGGTGGACCGATCGACAAGGCTACCAACGGAGGTAACCCCATGGCGGTGCAGATCATCGCGCTGCTGACGTTCGTGGCGGTATTCGTCATCGCGGAGCTGCGGCGCTCGCACATCGGCATCGTCATGTTCGCGGCGGCGGCCGGGATGGGCCTGCTCGTGGCCGGGCTGGCGCTCGACGACATCGTCGCCGGCTTCCCGATCGACATCCTGATCCTGCTGGTCGGCGTGACCTACTTCTTCGGGATCGCCAAGGCCAACGGCACCATCGGCCGGCTCGTCGACCGGGCGCTGGTCCTCGTGGGCAGCAACACCGCCGCCCTGCCGCTGACGTTCTTCCTGCTCACCGCGGCGGTGTCGGCGATGGGCTCCCCGCTGGGCGGCCTGGTCATGGCCCCGATCGGCATGTCTGTGGCGCACCGGCGCCGGATCGACCCGATGCTGATGGGCCTGGCGATCGGCACCGGGCTCTCGGCCGGGGCGTTCGCACCGACCTCGCTGTTCGGCATCGTCACCTGGGGCACCGCCAACACCGCCGGGATCGCACTGAACCCGCTCACCCTGTTCGCGGTCGCCGTGATCGTGAACCTGGTCCTGCTGGCCGCGGCCTACCTGATGTTCGGCTCGCGCAGCCGCCCCCGCACGGCCGTGAGCACCGTGAGCACCGCCGCCGGGGGTGCTGTCGCCACCGGCGGCGGGGACGAGCCGGAGGCCGGCGAGGAGCGGCCCGCCCGTGAGCCGTTCGAGACCATCCACCTGGTCACCGTGGTCGCCATACTCGGCCTGATCGCGGCCGTCGTCGTGCTCGCGATCGTCGGCAACAACCCGGACGTCGGCGTGCTCGCCTTCGCCTTCGGCGCCGCGCTCACCCTGATCGACCCGGACAACGGGCGCAAGGCGCTCAAGGAGATCGACTGGTCGACCGTGCTGCTGGTCGGCGGCATCATCACCTACGTCGGCGTGCTGCAGGAGATCGGCGCGGTCGACCTGCTCGGCGACCTCGCCGCGATGATGACCGTCCCGCTGCTCGCCGCCCTGGTCATCTGCGCGGTGGGCGGGCTGGTCTCGGCGTTCGCGTCCACCACCGGCATCCTCGCCGCGCTCGTCCCGCTGGCCATCCCGCTGATCGAGCAGGGCGGCGTCGCGGGCTGGGCGCTGATCTGCGCGCTCGGCGTGTGCTCGTCCATCGTGGACGTCTCGCCGTTCTCCACGGTGGGTGCGACCCTGGTGGCGACCACCGTCGATCCCGACCAGCGGCCGCGGATGACCGCCCTGCTCACCCGCTGGGGCCTGTCCATGGTCGTGATCGGCCCGGTCGTGCTGGTCGGCACCCTGGTGCTGCCCGCGATGGCCTTCCAGTGACCTACCCAGACCGTACGGAACCGGAGAGATCGTTGCTGCTCACCTCACTCACCGCCGCCGAGGACCTCGAGCGCGCCGTCACCGTCGGCGAGGAGACGCTGTCCCGGGCCGAGCTGGTCGACCGGGCCGGCCGGTTCGCCGCCGGCATCCCGGACGACGGCCCGGTCGCGGTGCACGCGACGGCGTCGATGGACACCGTCGTCGCGATCACCGGCTGTCTGCTCGCCGGGGTGCCGGTGGTGCCGGTCCCGCCGGACTCCGGGCCCGCCGAGCTGCGGCACGTGCTGCGCGACTCGGGCGCCACGTCCTGGTCGGGCGCGCGGCCGGACGGGGTCGATCTCCCGGTGGTCGTCCCGGGCGGCGGTGCGGTGCCGCCGCGCGAGACCGATCCAGAGGCGACCGCGATGCTGCTCTACACCTCCGGAACGACGGGTGCGCCGAAGGGCGCGCAGCTGTCCGGCCGGGCGATCGCCGCCGGGCTGGACGGCCTGATCGAGGTCTGGGACTGGACCCCGGACGACAGGGTCGCGCACGGGCTGCCACTGTTCCACGTGCACGGGCTGATCCTCGGCGTGCTCGGCTCGCTGCGGCTGGGCTCGCGGGTGGTGCACACGGTGAAGCCGCACCCCGCCCGGTACGCCGCGGCGGACGCGTCGATGTACTTCGGGGTGCCGACGGTGTGGAACCGGATCGTCGAGGACCCGGCGTCGGCACGGGCGCTCGGCGGCGCCCGGCTGCTGGTGTCGGGCAGCGCGCCGCTGCCCGCGTCGCTGTTCGAGCGGATCGCCGGGCTCACCGGGCAGGCACCGGTCGAGCGCTACGGCATGACCGAGACCATGATCACGCTCAGTGCGCACGCCGCCGGCGAGCGCCGGGCGGGCTGGGTGGGCCTGCCGGTCCCCGGCGCCGAGACCCGGTTGCGGCCCGCCGACGACGACGCGGGCAGCACCGTCCCGGACGACGGCGAGACCGTCGGCCGCCTCGAGGTCCGCGGGCCGATGCTGTTCTCCGGCTACCTGAACCGGCCGGACGCGAACGCCGAGACCAGCGCCGGCGACGGCTGGTTCCGCACCGGCGATCTCGCCGTCCGCGACGCGGGCGGGTTCCACCGGATCGTCGGCCGGGAGTCCACCGACCTGATCAAGTCCGGCGGCTACCGGATCGGCTCCGGCGAGATCGAGGCGGTGCTGATGGACCACCCGGCCGTCGCCGAGTGCGCGGTCGTCGGGGCGGCCGATCCGGACCTCGGGCAGAAGATCGTCGCCTACGTCGTCGGCGAGGGTCCCGGCCAGGCGCTGATCGACCACGTCGCCTCCCAGCTGTCCTGGCACAAGCGCCCGCGCGAGGTGGTGTTCGTCGAGGCGCTGCCGCGCAACCCGATGGGCAAGGTGCAGAAGAAGCTGCTGGGCGGATGAGTGCGGTGCCGGCTCAGTAGCTGCGCGGGAGGCCGAGGACCTGGGTGCCGATGTGGGCGAGCACCAGTTCCTCGGCCACCGGGATGTTGCGGGCGATCCGGGCATCCCGGAACAGCCGCTCCACCGGGTACTCCTTCGAGTACGCCATCCCGCCGAAGGTCTGGAACGCCCGCTCCGCGGCCTCCCAGCCGACCTGCGCGCCGGTCAGTTTCGCGATGTTGGTCTCGGTGTGGCAGGGCAGGTCGTTGTCGAACAGCCAGGCCGCCTTGTAGGTCATCAGCCTGCCCAGCTCGGCCTTCGCCCTGATCTGCGCCAGCGGGAACTGGATGGCCTGGTTGGCGCCGATCGGGCGGCCGAACACCACCCGCTCCTTCGCGTACCGGACGGCGACGTCCAGCGCGGCGTCCGCGGTGCCCACCCCGCCGGCCGCGGCCAGGATCCGCTCCGGGTTGAGCACATCCCACAGCACGGCGAAGCCGTGGTCGATCTCGCCGATCACGTTCGCGGCGGGCACCCGGACGCCGTCGAGGAAGACCTGGCTGGAGGTCACCACGTTCGAGCCCATCTTCGGGATCGGCGTCCAGCGCAGCGTGCCGGCCTCGGCGGCCTGCCGCACGTCGACCAGGAACAGGGTGAAACCGGCGGTGCGCGGCTTCGCCTCCCCGGCCGGGACGGTCCGGGTCACCGCGATCATCCAGTCCGCGTTCTCCAGGCCGGAGATCCAGATCTTCTGCCCGTCGAGCACGAAGTCGTCGCCGTCGCGGACGGCGCGGGTGCGGATCGACAACGCGTCGCTGCCGGCGTCGGGCTCGGTGAGACCGAGGCAGAACTGCACCTCGCCGGCGGCCAGCCCGGGCAGCAGCGCCCGCTTCTGCGCCTCGGTGCCGTGCCGGGTCAGCGTGGTCGCGCCGAAGCCGGGGGTCAGGATGTAGAGGAAGATCCCGCCGGAGCCGCCGGACGCGGCCAGCGTCTCGCAGGCGACGGCCAGCTCCAGCATCCCCTGCCCGCCGCCGCCGTACTCCTCGGGGACGGTCAGGCCCAGCCAGCCGCCGTCGGCGAGATCGCGCCACGCCTCCCACGGGAACCGGTGCTCCTCCTCCAGCCGGGACCAGTAGGCGTGGTCGTAGCGCGCGCCGATGGCGCGCACCCCCTCCTGCACGGCCTGCGCGGTGTCGGGGAGCGTGAAGTCCATCGTGGCGGTTCCTCTCGCACCGGCGGCGGCACGCCGGTCGTCGTCGGGCCTGGGCGGGCCCAGCATGCTCCGGAACGGCCCGCGCCGGAAACCGGTGGTGCGCCGGGGCCGCCGGCCCTGCTCGCCGCGCGGCGCTCCAGGGTCTAGCTTCACGCCATGCCCGGTGCGCACTCGCCCTCGGAGGATCGTGGCCACGACCGCGGGATCGGAGTCAACCCGGCCTTCGCCGCGGAGCCGGTCGACATCCCGCGGTTCACCATCCCCGACGGCGGCCTCGATCCCGAGATCGCCTACCAGGTCGTGCACGACGAGCTGATGCTCGACGGCAACGCGCGGCTCAACCTCGCCACCTTCGTCACCACCTGGGCCGAGCCGCAGGCGGAGCGGCTGATGGCCGAGTCGCTGGACAAGAACATGATCAACAAGGACGAGTACCCGCGCACCGCCGACCTGGAGCAGCGGTGCGTGCGGATGCTCGCCGATCTCTGGCACGCGCCCGATCCCGCTCGCGCGGTCGGCTGCTCGACCACCGGTTCGTCGGAGGCGTGCATGCTCGGCGGGCTGGCGCTCAAGCGGCGCTGGCAGCACCGCCGCCGGGCCGACGGGCTGCCCGCGGACCGGCCGAACATCGTGATGGGGATCGACGTCCAGATACCCCTGGGACAAGTTCGCCAACTACTTCGAGGTCGAGCCGCGCCTGGTGCCGATGTCCGGCGACCGGCTGCACCTGGGCGTCGACGAGGCGCTGGCCCGCTGCGACGGGAACACGATCGGCAGCGTCGTCGTCCTCGGGTCGACCTTCGACCGCAGCTATGAGCCGGTCGAGCAGCTCTGCGCGGCGCTCGACGACCTGCAGGACCGGACCGGGCTCGACGACCCGGGGCACGTCGACGGCGCCTCCGGCGCGATGGTCGCCCCGTTCTGCGATCCGGACCTGGTGTGGGACTGCCGGCTGCCCCGGGTGGCGTCGGTCAACACCTCCGGGCACAAGTACGGCCTGGTGCATCCCGGCGTCGGCTGGGCGGTCTGGCGGGACGCCGACGCGCTGCCCGAGGACCTGGTGTTCCGGGGGAGCTACCTCGGCGGGGACGGGGCCGGGTTCTCGCGCGCAACGCGCTCGTCACCGGCCTGAGCCGCTGCTAGCGTGCTGGGTGCGCCCCCCGATGGGCCCAGCGGAAGGAGCACTAACCCGCCGACGCCACGCGTCGGACACCCGCACGGGCCCGCGGGCGCAGCGCTCCTTCACGTCTCCCCCGTGGTGCCCGCACCCACGTCATGAGGAGAGCCATGCCCTGCACGTTCAACCACACCATCGTCGCCGCCCGGGACCGCGCGGAGTCGGCGGCCTTCTTCCGCCGCGTGTTCGAGGCGGCGGACGCCCCGTCCTGGGGGCCGTTCACCAACCTCTCGCTGGACGGCGGCGTGCTGATCCAGTTCGCCGATCTGCCGGCCGACGCGTTCCCACAGATCCAGCCGCAGCACTACGCCTTCCTGGTCGACGACGCGCTGTTCGACCGGGCGTACGCCCGGCTGGTCGCCGACGGCGTCGAGCACTGGGCCGACCCGCAGATGCAGCGGCCCGGCGAGATCAACCACGGGCACGGTGGCCGCGGGGTGTACTTCCGCGACCCGGCCGGGCACTTCCTGGAGATGATCACCAGGCCGTACGTCTGAGGCCCGGCGTGCTGTCCGCGGCTGCACGGGACCACATCGGCCTGCTCGACCAGGAAGAAATGGTGGCCGGGCATGACCTCGAGCTCGAACTCGGCGTCGGTGTGCCTGCGCCAGGCGTCCGCTTCCTCGTGGGTGGTGCGCGGATCGTCGTGGCCGGTCAGCGCGAGCACGGGGCATCCGACGGCGGCGGAGTCGTCGGCTCGGTAGGTCTCGACCGCCCGGTAGTCGCTGCGGATCGCCGGCAGCACCAGGGCGAGGAAGTCGTCGTCGAGGCTGCTCATGTCCGGCCCGCCGGACGCCGGGTGCTGGGCGCCCGCCGCCCGGAGACCACGAGCGATCGCGGAGCGGAGTCCGGCGCGTCCCGCTCGAGCCTGCGCGCGGTCTCGAACCCGACCAGCGCGCCCATGCTGTGTCCGAACTAAACAAGAGCCCGGGCTGTCGGTCAACGCCGCCTGCAAGCGGATCGGGCCCCAGCTGGGGATTCAGCCGGACACCCTGCGGGGCTGGTGCAAGCAGGCCGACGTCGATGACGGTCTTGCCCCGGGGACCACGACCGACGACCGCGGCGAGCTGGCCCGGTTGCGTCGGGAGAACGCCGAGCTGCGGCGGGCGAACGAGATCCTCAAGACCGCATCGGCGTTTTTCGCCTCGGCGGAGCTCGACCGCCGACTGCGGTGATCGTCGACTACATCGACGCCCACCGAGGCCGGTTCGGGGTCGAGCCGATCTGTCGCGTGCTGAGCAAGCACGGGGTCCAGATCGCCCCGAGCGGCTACTACGCGGCCAAGACCCGTCCTCCGTCGCGGCGCGCGCTGTCCGACGCCGTGCTGGCCGAGACGATCGAGGCCACGTTCTGGGACCGCACCAAGGGCCGCGGCGGCTACGGGGCCCGCAAGATGTGGCATCAGCTGCGCCGTGACGGGGTCACCGGAGCTGCCGGTGCGGCGATGGCGCGGTGCACGGTGGAGCGGCTGATGCGCTCTCTCGGCCTGCGCGGGGCCCGTCGCGGCCGGCCGGTGTTGACCACCCGGTCCGACCGCCACGCCGAGCGGGCGCCGGATCTGGTCGATCGGGACTTCACCGCCGCCGCGCCGAACCGGCTGTGGGTGGTCGACCTGACCTACGTGCCGACCTGGTCGGGGCATGGTGTTCACCGCGTTCGTCTCCGACGTCTACTCACGACGGATCGTCGGCTGGCGCTGCGCGAGCTCGA
>NZ_JBZFLK010000048.1:0-13725 GCF_058448985.1 Pseudonocardia sp. DxW
CTGGCGCCGACGACGCCAGCACCAGGCCCGGACCTGCCACTACCGCCGCCGCGGCCAACGCCCACCAGCCTGACAAAACGCCGTTGCAGTACTAGTGCGCATCCCCAAAGGCTCGCTCGGCGAGGAAACCACCCGGCTGGTCGGGTCGCTGGTGGTCGCACGTACCTGGCAGGCAACCACCGCCCGCGCCCGCACGCCGCAACGCCAGCGACGAGACGCGTCGATGGTGATCGACGAGTGCCACAACTTCTTGAACTTGCCCTACCCGATCGAGGACATGCTGGCCGAGGCACGGGGCTTCCGTGTCGCGATGACGTTGGCGCATCAGCATCTTGGCCAGCTTCCCCGTGAGTTGCGGGAAGGCATGTCCACCAACGCTCGCAGCAAAATCGTCTTCAACGCCTCCCCGGAGGACTCTCGCGAGCTGTCCCGCCACACCGCGCCCCGACTGTCCGATCACGACCTGGCGCACCTGGGCGTCTACCACGCCGCCGCACGGCTCGTGCTCAACGGGGAAGAGGCACAGCCGTTCACCATGCGCACCCAGCCGCTTCCTCGCGCGATTCCCGGCCGCGCACGGGAAATCCGCGGCATCGCCCGCCGTGCCTTGCGCAGCCGAGTTCCAGGTGCCACCGCCTCCGCGTCCGGTTCGCAGGCACCAACCCGGCCTCCGCAGCGGCCCGCCGGGACCTCGCGGCAGGCGCGGCCGACCAACGGCGATCGCCGAGGCCAGTCCGGCGTCCGGGAGCGGAGCGCCGACCCACGCCGCCAGCAGTCCTGACCCGACTCGGCCGCACCCGCAAAGACAGGTGGAAGTCCTTTCCACTCAACAAACTGGTGAGAGGTAGGTATTGAAGGTGTGCGCTATTCGGGCACTCCCAAGATCGTCGAGCTGGTGTTCATCTCTTGCTGGTGGTGTTCGGCTCGGTAGCCGCGTCGGCGGCGAGGTAGTCGGTCCAGCTGGCTTGGGCGAACTTGGCCCAGGAGTGTGCCGTTCCGGGATGGATGCCGAACAGGTCGGCTATTACGATCGGCGGCAGCTCGCCGACAGCCTCAATCATCGCCGTGTTGCGGGCGGCAAGCGTAGGCAATCCATGCTGCCGCAAGAGTTTCTGCGTTGCTCGGGCGCCTCGCGCCTTGCCTGGCCGACTCGCGGGCAGCAGGTATCGGGGTGGGTCACCGGCCGGCGGGCGCACCATCGACCGGTAGCGCGGGTGGGCGAGGTGTTCCTCGATCAGTGCTGCCAGTTTGGGTGGCAGCAGCACCGGATGTTTGCCGATGGTGAGGAACGCGTCGCCGTCGGCGCGGTGGAACCGATCGGCGGTCAGTTCGACGATGCGGCTGATGGGCAAGCCGAAGAGCCTGACCAGGCTGCCGATGATCCGCACCTCGCGCGGGAGGGTGCCGTCGTTGAGGCAGCGGCGCAGCTGTCGTCGGTACTGGTCCTCAGTTTGAAAGAGGACCGGCATGCTCTTCTTGCTAGACAAGAACTCCAGCGTGGTCGTGAGTCTGCGCTGGCGCGCCCAGCGCAGGAACGAGGCAAGACCCCTGCGTCGGGTCGGGTTGGTGTCCAGCCAGTGGTCGAGCTGATCTTGGGTGAGTGCGTCGAGGGTGGTTGCGCTGGCGTCGAGCCAGTCCAGAAACCCGATGGCGGTGCGGATGTCGGTGCGGTCGGTGGCTGCGGCTCCCTCGGTGTATCGGTTGCGGGCGGCGCGCCGGCGGGCATCGCGGATCACCTGCCACTCCGCGAATGGGCGGATGATTCGCTGCTGGCGTTTGGGCAGGCGGTCGATCGTGCGGTCTGCCCAGGCTTCCAGCCGGTTGAGGTGTTCAGCCCGTGGCGGCAGAGCGCCGGTGGCGATGAGTGCGTCGCGGACGTAGCGGGTGCTGCGAGTGGGTGCCAGGCCGTCCAGCAGGGCGTGGGTGATCTGGGCGGGCTGGGCGGCAAGGTCGGCCAGCAACGTGGTGGCAGGGTGGTAATAGAGCCAGTTCAGTACCGAGTATTCGTTCGGTGCGGCGGTCAGTGCGTGCGCCAGCGGCTGAAGTTGGTGTGCCACAACGCTGGAGTGGTCGCTGAGCAGGTCGTGCACGCGGTGAGTTACCACGCAGCGGGCGCAGCAGCCGTCGGCGTGCAGCCGCCCCGGACGGCCGCAGGTGCGGCAGGTGAAGTCCACTGTGGATCCCGAGCACGGTCCGCAGATGTCCTCGCCGGTTTCGGCGCGGCCGACCAGGACTCGCACGATCGCGCATTGCGGGCACTGGGCTGGGTTGCGCAGGTGGTGGAAGTAGCAGCGGAAGCAGACCGAGCCACGGGGCCAGTCTCCATACAACTGGGCGGTCTGGCCGCAGTCGTCACAGTGCCCGGATCGACGGGGCCGGCAAGCGGAGCAGTGAAATGCGCCGCCGCGGCCGCCGAGCCCGCTGCCCGGCCGGACCCGTCCGCAGACCACGCACTGACCGGTCTGCCGGTAGCACTGGGCACACCGGTCCGGCTGGTCGCCGACCGCGCGGATGCGGATCGGGCGGATGTGGCCGCAGACCCCGCAACGCCGCGGCGGACGCTGGTAGCAGTTGTAGCAAACCGGACCGTCCTCCGTGATCGCCGCCGCCGGGCGGTGATCACGGCACCGAATGCATTGGTGAGTAGGTTTGGGAGCGCAGGACTCGCACCAGGCGGCACCGTCGGCTCGTCGTTTGGTCGGCCGGCGACGACGCCCGCATTCGACACATTCCTCGAACAGGTCCTCGTCGGCCGCATAGCACCGCCGGCAGATCGGTCCTTCCGGTCGGCGGGTGACGACGACCGCTTCCTGCCCGCACCGAGCGCAGGGCCGCACTGTTGTCTTGTGCTTGCACCAGTTGCAGCACCGGCCGTCCGGGGTGCGGCACTCCAGCAGGCGATCGGAACGGCCGCAGATCGAGCACGCGGGTGCGGTAACCGGGTGGCCTGCGGCGGCCAGCAGGTACAGGAGTCGCGCCAGCACCAACGGACAATCCGGCGGCGGCACGCGCAGCGCCTCGGGATGCTGATCAAGGTAGCGATGCAATGCCAGAGCACCCCAGGCAGTCCACGCCTGCGCCTGTTCCAGAAATGCCTGAGCCGCTTGTGCGGTCACGACAGGCTCGGTGATGGCCTGCACGGACTCGAGCAGCCGGGCTCGGGCACCCTCGCGGGCGGCAATTCGAGCCAGCCGCTGCTGGTCACCATCACGGTTACGCACCCGACGACGCCGTACCGCTGGCGCAGGCGACGAAGTGTCCACAGTGGTCACTTCTTTTCAGGGCGACGCTGGTCGGGCCGACGCAGGATCGAACGACGAGGCGTCGGCGCCGGATCGGCGGTCGATCCAGCAACACCGTCGGCTGCCTTGCGGAGCTGCTGGTTGACCACCTCCGGCTTGATCAGGTCGTTCGGTGCGCAGCCCAGGATGTCGCACAACGCCACCAGGGTGTCCATGCTCAACCGCTGCGGCGGCTGGGTCACCAACCGAAACACCTGCTCGCGAGACAGCACAACACCCCGCTCGGCAAGCAACGGCACCAGATCCGAGGTCTGGAACATGTCGCGGTCGGCCATCAAGTGCCGCAACCGCCACTGGTATCCCATCTTCTTGATCACGCCGTCACTCCCAATCCTCGCCGAGCCGGCCCTTCAACGCCGCCTCCAGCAGCTTGTTCCGGTACTCATTGGACACACCCATGTAGATCGCCGTAGTCGACCCGAAAGCGTGGCCGACTTGCTCCTGCACGAACCGAGCCGGATAGCCGAACTCCGTCAGGTGCGTGATGTAGGAATGCCGCAGGCAGTGCAAGTCCAGACTCGGATCGAGCCCGGCATCATCGCGAGCCGCGACGAACGCCTCGTTGATCGACCGCGGCGACAGCCGGCCGACCCGCTCGGTCACCCACAACGCCGGATGGCTGCCCGGCGCGAACCGCGGGCGCATCTGGCTCACCCAGTCGGCCAGCGTGTCGACCACCCAGTCCATCTCCGGCACCAGCAGCACTGTCCGCCGCTTCGGCGGGGAACCTTTGGGTGCCTTGCCGTACCGGACCATGACGGTGCCGAAGTCGCCGAACTGCGGAGCCTTGCGGTTGCGCCGCAAGTCGGCCAGGTCGACGCGGGATGTTTCCCGGCGGCGCAAACCGAACGCGTAGACGGTCTTGAGCACGGCAGCGTCTCGCGCCGCGCACAACGCGCCCTTGCGGCCCCGGCCGCTGATGGTGCCGGGCCGGGCGTCCGCGGCGTCGAACAACGCCTGCACCTCGTCGTAGGTCAACGGCCGCCGACGCGGATCTCCCTCGTAGTTCAGCTTGTGCAGGACGGAGTTGCCCTCATGGAACACCTGCTGAGGCGTGTCACCGAACCGCTCCTCGCACACCTGCACCCAGCCGTAGCGGGAATCCAGCAAGTACTCGAGGAACAGGCTGATCGCCACTTCGTACGTCCGCGCGGTGGACGCCACGATGGGCGACTCCCGCCCCGCATGTCGTCGATGAACGCCTCACCATCCGCCGGCGTCCACTGCCAGGGATACAAGCCGGTGAAGTCCCACAGCCGGCGAATCAACCGGAGCCTCGGCGCGATCGTCAGCGAGGTCTTCAGGAAACGCGCCGACTGCTGCCGCCGCCAGCCCTCCAACATCGCCTCGAAAACAGCCGGAGCCGGGTCGAGGTGGATGACGTTGTCTGCCAACACAAGTCGCGCTGAACCAGGTGCCTCCGAACCCATCGCCCTGTTGTATCAAACACAACATTGATGCGCTCGCGCTAAGACCGCATGTCCACAGTGGATTCACCCATCTCGGCTACAACTCGCACATCTGCCTGACCAGCAAGGACGACGATCTCAGCAATTTGCCCAATGTTGCATCAGATGCAATTCCGCCCATTTACTTCCCCGAAGGTTCGGACCATGATCACCAATCCCACCAGGCAGCGCAGTCTTCGAGGCCACAAGGCAACCCGGCCCACCCCGCGCGCAGCGAACAACGCCGACCACCAGGCGGTGCTGGCGTGGCGGCTGACGCCGCGCGATCGTTGGATTATCCGGATGCTGCACGAGCACCGCGTGCTCACCGCCCACCAGATCACCGCGCTCGCGTTCCCGTCGTTCCGCTCGGGCCGGATGCGGTTGCGGGAGCTGTTCCAGTGGGGCGTGGTGGACCGGTTCCAGCCGTTCATCACGGTCGGCACCGCGCCGATGCACTACGTCCTCGCGCCCGCCGGGGCCGCGGTGCTGGCCGCCGAGGACGGCCTGGACGTCAAGGAACTCGGCTACCGCCACGACCGCGCCTTCGGGGTCGCCCACTCGCTGCGGCTCGCGCACACCGTCGGTGTCGCCGAGTGGTTCACCGCCCTGGTCGACCGCGCTCGCCACAGCGACGCCGACGAGCACAGCACGCTCGGCGCGTGGTGGTCGGAAGCACGCTGCGCGCGGCACTTCGGGGACCTGATCAAGCCCGACGCCTACGGCCGGTGGGCCAGCGCCGGTGGGGAGATCGAGTTCTTCCTCGAGTACGACTTCGGCACCGAGGTCCTGGCCAAACTCGCCGGAAAACTGGCCGGCTACGCCGCGCTCGCCGAGGCCACCGGGATCACCACTCCACTGCTGGTGTGGCTGCCGACCTCGCGACGCGAGGCCACTGCTCGCCGGCTGCTGGCGCGGGCCTGGCGCGAGCTCGACGACCCGCGCTCTGTCCCGGTCGCCACCGCCGCGGCCGAGCTGCTCAACCCCGAGGCCGCGCACCCCAGCCCCGCCGACGAGGTCTGGCTGCCCCTGGACACCACCACCGGGAGCGCGGTGAGCACCCGGCGCGAGTTGCACCGGTTGCTCGACGCCTGGCCGCACGTCGCGCCACCCAGCACCAGCACGGGCAGTGAGTCGGCTCTTGGGCCGGACTCGACGCTGGCACTGATGGCCCCGGCGCCCGCGCCGATGCCGCCGGCCGCCATCTCACGCGGGCCGAGCACAGGCAGGCGGTGAGTACCCGATGATTCTGAAAGTCGGCGCCATTGTGATCGGCGTGATTCTTTTCATCCCGACGTTGATCGGGAACGGAGTGTCAGCCGCGATCTCAGCCCTGTTCGGTAGTGGAGACAGCCAGCCCAGCGCGACCGCGCTGGCCGACATCCCCGCCGACTACCTCGCGCTGTACCGCGCGGCGGCCGGGGTGTGTCCAGGGCTGGACTGGTCGATTCTCGCCGCCATCGGCAAGATCGAAGGTGATCACGGCCGCTCGCCGCTGCCTGGCGTCCACAGTGGCGAAAATGGTTACGGGGCGGGCGGGCCGATGCAGTTCAAGTCCGCCACCTTCGCCGGAGTGCTTGCCCGCCACCAGATCCCACCCGGCGGTGCCAGCCCACCGTCACGTTACAACCCGCATGACGCCATCTACGCCGCCGCGTTCCTACTCTGCGATAATGGCGTGCGGCGGGGCGATCTGCGGGCGGCGATCTTCGCCTACAACCATGCCGACTGGTATGTGAACCAAGTACTCGCCCAGGCCAAGCAATATGCCGACGCCGCTGCCTCTGTCGGCACAGGCGACTGCAACGCCATCCAGGCCACCAGCGCGGTCGCGGTGGCCGCGATCAACTATGCCTGCGGGCAGAGAGGACTTCCTTACGTCTGGGGTGGTAACGGACCCGACGGCGGGCACGCAGGCTTCGACTGCTCGGGTTTGACCAAGGCCGCCTATGCAGCCGCCGGAGTGACTCTGCCACGCACCGCCCAGACCCAGTTCAACGCTGGCCCCCGCGTCCCAGCCGGACAGCCACTATTGCCGGGCGACCTCGTTTTCTACGGCACACCCAACAATATCCACCATGTCGGCCTCTACATCGGCGGCGGGCGCATGATCAACGCACCGACGTTCGGCCAACCGGTGCAGATCGACAACTACCGGTACCGAGGCGACGACTATGCTGGCGCTACGCGTCCCGCCGGTTCTGTTGCGGCGTAACGGGTTCCACGTCGCCTACGCCCGAACCGATCATAGCAGAGAATGGTCGGCCTTCGGTGTCGACGAGCAGGATGCGTTGGGTGAACAAGGGCGGCGTCGTGGCGTCGAGCGCAACGATGTTGTGGTAACTGGCCAGTTCGAAGAGCGCGTGGGTCACCTCGCGGATGGTGGTGCGATCAGGGTCGGCCTCGACCGACAGGCCCTCGACCCGGATCTCCAGCACCCGCTGCTGCGGCAGCACCGTGATCACGGTGCGCACGTGCACAGGGATCCCGCCGTCGTCGCGCAACTCGGCGATGTCCTCGGCCAGCCGCACGGCCGCAGCCTCCACGGTGTAGCCGAGACCGACGCCGGCTCGCGCGCCCCACAACACAAGACGGTCCACTGTGGACTCAAATGGGAGCATGGCAAGATTCCTCCAGCCAGCCGGATCCGCTGTGTGGCGGCGAGTTGCCCGCAACACAGCGGATCCGACGGACCCATGCACGAGGTTGGACGGGGCTACTTTTCGTGTCGTGCGCGGAGTTCCGTTCGCAGGTCGCCCAATGTGCGCCCGTCGGATGCCCGCCGAAACGCGGTCCAGCCGTTCTGGTGGTTGCCACCCAGCGCGGTGGTCGCACCGCACGGGTTGGCGAAGACGCGACCATCGGCGAGGATGAGGGTTCCGTCGACCCGGATGCGTGCGGTGTGCCGGACTCCGAGGTTGCGGCGGTTCCAGACCAGTTCCTCGCCCGCCGTGACCAGTCCGGCGTCCAGCAGTTCGGCGATGCCACCGCGCGCCCACTTGATCAGCGGCGGCGAGGTCGACGGCGGCGGGGTCTCCGACCAGATGGCGGCCTCGGTGGCGTCGCCGTGCAGCCCCATCACGGCGGCGGCGGTCGGCGCAACGAGATTCGGCCAGCCGTCGTCGAGTCCGCGCCACTGGCCGACCCGCTGCCAACGGCCCTGGTACGCCAGCAGCATCTCGACATCGGTGGCGTGGTCGCGGGGCAGCGGGTACGTCGGGTCGGCCGGGCGGGTCAGGCGCACCACGAGGTCGCCGTCGTACAAGCTATCGGCCGGGGGTTGTTCGGCTACCCAGTTGCCCGCGAACAACGCCACCTCGCCCGCGCGGTCGGGGTCAGCGTCGCCGATGATGTCCACCGCCGTCACGAGCATCGCCCACACATCGTCGGGGCATCGCATCGGCGGCGGAGCGAACGCCGGGGCGAGGATCATCGTGTCCGGCGGCAACCCCTCCCACGCCCGCATCGCCGCCTCGTCGTGCGGCTGTGACGCCCCGGCGGTCGCGGTGGTGTCATCGGGCTGGGGGTCCAGTCGCGGCGCGTCCACGGCCGCGTCGGCGGCCAGGTCGGGCGGTTCGTGAATGTCGTGGTCGGTCGTCATTGTCTATACACCCCTTCGGTTTCCGGTGTGATGGGCCGGGTGGCCGACGTGTATGGACGCTTCGTGATCGTGTGGTTGTCAACGGGCACGTGTGCAATGGGCGTGAAGTGGACCCGTGTGGCGCAACGATTCCCAGGGTCTGGCCACTGTGACCACAAGCGACAGTTGTCACCAAGAGGTCGTTGCGACTTCGGGTTCTCCGCGGAAATGCCAGCGATAGTTGGCACCGATTGCAGGACCTACTTGTCACCTGGCGCAGGTACCGACGTAGTTGTCACAAGATCGAGTGACTTCGGATGACCGTCGCGCGTCGCGGTGCACGGCGGAGTGCGCGACTGGCTTGGATGGGTCGGTGTACGTGAGCGGACCCGGCGGGGTCGACCTGTTGGGTACGGAGTTGTGGTCGCACCACTGTGCGTGGGATGACCTGATCGAACGCGATACCGGCTTCGCTGAGTTCCGCGACGTCCTGAGTTTGGGGTCGGATTGGACATCTCGTTGGTCGGCGACGTGGCGGTACGCGGGCGGCGAGGTCAGTTCACCGGTGCGGGATCTCGGTTCGATGCCGGCGGCTGGTTGTGAGCCGGTTCGGCGCTTTTCCTGGAGCCGGGCCCAGCGGCACCGGCCGGGGCTGCAGTTTCTGGTGAGTACGGGCCGGCTGCATGCCTACGAGTCGTTGGAGGAGGCTCGGCTGCTGCTGGGCCTGGACTTCGCGGCGGAGTTGGTCGAGGTGATCTCGCAGCCGTTCCGGCTGAGGTTCTGGACCAGCGACGGGGAGCGGGGGCATGTGCCGGACTTCCTGGCCTATACCCGGACTGGCCGGTGGCTGATCGATGTGCGTCCGGCGGCGCGGGTTGGCGAGCGGGATCGGGTGGCGTTCGCCGCCTCGGCGG
Organism: Pseudonocardia sp. DxW; assembly: GCF_058448985.1. NCBI lineage: Bacteria > Bacillati > Actinomycetota > Actinomycetes > Pseudonocardiales > Pseudonocardiaceae > Pseudonocardia > Pseudonocardia sp. DxW. The sequence goes on from NZ_JBZFLK010000048.1 coordinate 9,245, forward strand.
AGGTGGCGTTGCTGCACGGCTGGCGGTACGTGGTGGTGACCGGGTGGAAGCCGCATGTTCTGGCCACAGTGGACACTCTGTCGGCGCAGCGTCGCCCGCTGACCGACCGGCTGGGGCTGGTGGAGGTCCTGCTCGCCGCGGCCAGCGAGTGCCCCCGATCGTTCGGTGAGCTGGCGGAGCTCACCATCGCACCGGCAGTCGCACGGGCCTATCTGCTGCATCTGCTGTGGCATCGGCGCCTCGGTATCGACCTGAGCAAACCGCTGGCGGACGCCACCCACGTCGTCAGCAACGAGGAGGGCGTGCGGTGACCGTGACGGTGGGCCTGGACCTCAGTTCCGGCGCGGGGCTGGTGCTCGACGGCACCGAGTGGACCGTTGAGCGGGCGGAGCCCCAGCTCGGGCAGGTGGTGCTGGTGACGGCCGGTGGCGAGCGGATGCGCGTGACGTTCCGGTTTCTGATGCACCATCCGTCCTGCCGTCAGTCCAGCAGGTCGGCCGCGCGAGCCTCGGGCCGGGGACGCCAGGAGGCCGACGAGGGTGACCTGACCCCGCATCAGCGGGAGCTGGTCGGGTTGCGGGTGGGCCACTTGCTGGAGGTGGAGACCGGGTTCCGCGGCGGCAGCCCGCTGCGGCCGAGTCCAGGTGAACCCAAGCCCTGTTACGACCCGGCGATCACGACTGTGACGCAACGGCGGCAGGCGAAGGTCGCCGAGTTGGCGGCGCTGGACGCGGACCAGGCCCGGCTGCTGGGCCTGCACCAGGTCGGTTACCGGACCTTGATTCGCTGGGAGACGCGGCGCCGTCAGTTCGGTCCGATCGGCTGCGCCGACGATCGGTGGCTGCGTGGTGGCGGTGGGCATCCCAGCGTCAATGAGCAGATCCGCGAGGCGATTCACGCGGTGCGGCAGGAGTGCCTGCATCGGTCGCGGGTGTCGATGAAGACCAGGCAACGCCTGGTGCACCAGTTCGTCCGGGAGCAGCACGGCCCGGATGCGGTGGCGGCGATCCCGAGTTACGAGACGTTGCGGTTGGTCTGGCGGGAGTGGTTCGGCCCCGGTGGTGGCCGGCAGCGCTACGTCCGCTCGGCCGCGTTGCCGACCAGTGGCGAGCACGTGGTGGTGCACCGGCCTGGCCAGGTCGTCGCGCTGGACACGACCATCCTGCCGGTCAAGGTCCGGGAGACGGTGTTCGGCGAGCCGGTCTCGGTACATCTCACGCTGGCACTGGACGTCTACACGCATTCGCTGTCCGCGTTCCGGCTGACACTGGTGTCCGACAGCGCGGTCGATGTCGCGATGGTATTGCGGGACATCACCATGCCCTTGCCGATGCGCCTGGACTGGAGCGAGGAGCTGGAGTGGCCCTATCCGGGGCTGCCGGCCGCGGTGGTCGCGGAGTTCGCCGGGCATCGGGTCGCCGGGTTACCGTTCTTCACCCCGGAGACGATCACCACCGACCACGGCGCCGTGTATCGCAACCACCACCTGGTCGAGGTCCAGCGGGTGCTGGGCGCGAACATCCTGCCCGCGCGGGTGCTGCGCCCGACCGACAAGCAAGCCGTCGAACGGGCTTTCGGCGCGGTCCGCAGCCTGCTGTTCGAGCACCTGCTCGGCTACACCGGCGTCGATGTCGCCGACCGCGGCGCCGACCCCGAGGCCGACGCGGTACTCACGATCGAGGCGATGGAACACCTCATCGCGACCTGGATTGTCGGGATCTGGCAACGTCGGCGACTCGGCGAGCACGCCCCGTGCTGGGACCCGACTGGTGATCACAGCCCGAACACCCTGTTCGCCGCCGCGCTCGCTCAGGGCGGGTTCGCCATGGAGATCCCCGCCCCGGAGCTCTACTACCAGCTGCTGCCCGCGCACTACGTCACCATCCACCGCCAGCGCGGGGTGAAGATCCGCGGACTCTGGTACAACGGCCCGGCGCTGGACCCCTACCGGCACGAACCATCATCCGGGCGAGGCGGGCGGCACAAGGGCCGCTGGGTGATCCGCCGCGATCCCCGCGACGCCCGCATGGTGTTCTTCCAGGATCCCGGCACCCACGCCTGGCACACCCTGCGCTGGACCGGCCTGCCGCCCGAGGGCGAGGTGCCCTCCTTCAACGACGCCCGCGTCCGCGACCTGCTATCGGCCGCCCGGCAAGCCGGGCTCAAACCCCGCACCGACGCCGAGCTTCTACCGCTGCTGCTGGAGCTGATCGGCGCGCACATCCCGGTCACCGCCTGGCCCACGATGGCCAAGGCCGCCCGCACCGAGCACGCACGCGAGGCCACCCAGGCAAACGCCGCCGCAGCCGACCGCGCCACCGCGACCCGTGCACGCCGTCGACGACACCAGCACACCGCGCCCCCAGCCGGCACGAGCACGCAAGCCCGCTCGAGACGACGCGGAGCAGGGCTGGGCCACGCGCGCCCGCACGAGTCAGCAAGCCGTGGACGCTGACCGGCGCCGCCGCCGTGAAGAGGCCGTGGCCGCCGGGCCAGTCAGCCCGCCACCGCCGTTGGGAGAGACGTTCCGCCGCGGCTCGCTGTTCCTGCTCACCGACACCGAACCATCCGCGTCTGCATCATCCGCGCAACACCCGGAAAGCGCCTCGTGACCCAGCATCCCGATGACCAGCCGGCCATCCCGTTCGTACTGCCCGGACCTGTCGCCGACCGCGAGACCGTCGAGGGCTGGCGGCAGTGGAGGCTGACGCGGCACACCTTCCAGCCCGCACCACGGCTGAGCCTGGCCGACTACCGCGCACTGAGCCCTCGCAAGCGTGCCTTGCACGACTTGCACCGCGCCGCCAGCCACGCCAACCCGCCGTTGCAGGAAACACCGATGAGCGCCGCGGTCGCCCGGCTGATGCGGTCCCGGCTGCAAACCAACGCGCTCAAGCACAAGCCGACCACCCGCCCAGGGCTGATGATCACGGGCGGGGGCTACCAGGGCAAGACCGAGACCGCCTGCGAGATCGCCGCCGCGTTCGAGGACGCCTGGCTGGACCTGCACCACCAGCTCAACCCCACCGCGATCCCCGGCACCCGCGACCTGCACGCACCAGTCGCCTATGTCCAGACCCCGGTGACCGCCAAACCCAAGAGCACCTGCCAGGCGATCCTGGACTTCTTCGGCGCCGACCACAAAGGAATGACCCTGCCGCAACTGACCCGCGCGGTCCGCACCTCACTGCGCGACCACGGCAACCGGGTGCTTCTCCTCGACGACATCACCCGGCTGAAGATGCACCGCGCCGACGACCAGGACACCCTCGATCTGATGCGCGCCTTCATGAGCATGCACACCACGCTCGTGCTCATCGGCGTCAACATCCCCGGCTCCGGGCTGCTGCGCGAAGGACGCCACGACCCGCGCACCGGCCAGTGGGTCTTCCCACCACCCGCTGGCGCCGCTGCTGGGGACGACCCGGCCACCCAGACTGAACGGCGCTTCGACCTGGTTCACCTGGAGCCATTCCGCTACGACACCACGGAAGGCATCGCCGCCTGGGCCGCCCATCTGGCCGGGCTGGAGGAACACCTGCGCTTGTTCCACGCCCAAGCCGGAATGCTCACCGCTGGCACGATGCCCGAGTACCTGTTCCGCCGCACCGGCGGCGTGATCGGACTGCTGGAACGCCTCATCGAGGACGGCTGCACCGAGGCGGTCGACACCGGAGCCGAGAAGCTGACCGCGGACCTGCTGGACAGCATCCTGATCAACCTTGGCAACGATCCCACCCGCGACGCCACCGCCGGCGAGATCCCGCGGGTTCCGGCGGTCAAGCCCGACACCAAAGGCCGCCGCAAGGCACGCAACACCGTCTTCGACGACACCGGAATCCCCGCCAGCGGCCAGGGAGCATGACCGCGCACCGGCCACTTCCCCGCAGCCTCGACCCGCTGCCCGACGAGTCGATCGTCGGCTTCGTGCTGCGCCTGGCCCACCGGCTGGACCTCACACCCGCCCGCGTAGTCACGCTCACCGGCCTGAACACCGGACACCACAACAGCGCCGCCGCCCTAGGCCTGACCGTCCACGTCGTTCCCGCCGCACGCGACGCCTTCGCACACGCCACCAAGCTGACCCCGGCCGAGACCGACACCCTGTTCCTCAGCGCGCTGGGCGATCGCTACCCGGCCGCCAAACCCACACGCGGCCCGAACCGGTGGGGCAGCACCACCTACTTCGACCGCTGGCTGTTCACCCGTTCCACTCGCTACTGCCCGGACTGCCTGGCAGGTGACGACACCCAGCTCGGCCGGGAACTGGGCGGCGCCTGGCGCCGAACCTGGCGGCTGCCCGTGGTGTTCGCCTGCACCGAGCACCGCCGCTTCCTCGATCACCACTGCCCGGCCTGCCGCCAGCCCGTCCACGTCAAGCGCGGCTGAGGTTCCCCCGGTTTCCCGGAGTCCGGGTCATCTGTGATCGTCGCGCTGGGATCGATGGTAGGCGTCCTCGTACTCGTCGGGTGAGAGCCCGC
>NZ_JBZFLK010000049.1:0-7035 GCF_058448985.1 Pseudonocardia sp. DxW
CTGCCGCGCTGCTCGACAGCCGATCCGCGACCCGAACAACATCAACTTCTCGCCGTCATGATCAGCTCGGCGGCTACTCACGGATTCGGGTCTGAAGAGTCACCGCCCTTATGCCCGACCAGGGGATTATGTCATCTGACCTGGCTCGGGCATAAGGGTGCGTGGCCAGTCCCGCAAACAGCGCGGTACCATCCTGGCGAGTTGCTGTTCGAGCAGACTGCTTCGGTGCCATTGGCATGCCAGCAGCAGACCGGAACGATCACCCTCTTTGGCGGCGACACCTCGCGTATTGCTTACATTGCGTGCCCCCTGTCTCTATGAAAAAGGTTGTCTTTGTGAGTTCCCTTCAGAAATGGAAGCTCTTTATCGGAGGGAGGTCGGTCGACGCCGCCTCCGGCCGTTCCTTCGAGTCCCTGAACCCCTACACCGGTGCGACCTGGGCGCAGCTGGCCGACGGCGGCCCGGCCGACGTCGACGCCGCGGTCGCGTCCGCCCGGGCGGCCCTGGACGGCGAGTGGGGCGCGATGACCGGCTTCGAGCGGGCCGCGATCCTGCGCCGCTGCGGGGACGCGATCGCCGCGAACGCCGAACGCCTGGCCCGCCTCGAGGTGAACGACTCCGGCAAGCTGCTGCGCGAGATGCGCGGCCAGCTCGTCGGGCTGCCGCAGTGGTACTACTACTTCTCCGGGCTCGCCGACAAGATCGAGGGCCGGACCGTGCCCCCGGTGAACCCGAACTACTTCGGCTACACCGTGCGGGAGCCGGTCGGCGTCGTCGGCGCGATCACGCCGTGGAACTCGCCGCTGCTGCTGCTGACGTTCAAGCTGGCGCCCGCGCTGGCGGCCGGCTGCACGATGGTGGTCAAGCCGTCCGAGCACGCGCCCGCCTCCACCGTGGCGTTCGCCGAGATCCTCTACGAGGCCGGGCTGCCCGCCGGGGTGCTCAACGTCGTCACCGGCTGGGACCGCTCCACCGGCGAGGCGCTCGCGCACCACCCCGGCGTCGACAAGATCGCCTTCACCGGCTCGACGGCCACCGGCACGGCGGTCGCCCAGGCCGCCGTCGCGAACGTCAACCGGGTCACCCTCGAGCTCGGCGGCAAGTCCCCGCAGATCGTCTTCCCGGACGCCGACCTCGACGCCGCCGCGAACGGCCTGGTCGCCGGGGTGTTCGCCGCCACCGGCCAGACCTGCATGGCCGGCTCCCGGCTGATCGTCCACGCCGACGTGCACGACGCGCTGGTCGAGAAGGTCGTCGCCCGGGCGAACGCGATCCGGCTCGGCGACCCGACCGACGCCGCCACCGAGCTGGGCCCGGTGGCGAACCGGGCGCAGTACGAGAAGGTGCTCGGCTACCTGCGCGGCGCCGCCGACGAGGGCGCCGTCTTCGCCTGCGGCGGCGAACCGGACGCCGAGCGCGGCGGTCTGTTCGTCAAGCCGACCGTCGTCACGAACGTGACCCCGGAGAGCACGATCGTGCGCGAGGAGGTGTTCGGCCCGGTGCTGGCCGCCTACACCTTCACCGACGAGGACGAGGCCCTGAAGCTGGCCAACGACACCCCGTACGGCCTGGCCGGCGCCGTCTGGACCAAGGACGTGCACCGCGCGCACCGCGTCGCCGGGAAGCTGCGCGCCGGCACCGTCTGGATCAACGCCTACCGCGTGATCGCCCCCAACATGCCGTTCGGCGGCGTCGGTGCCAGCGGCATCGGCCGGGAGAACGGCGTCGACGCGGTCCACGAGTACACCGAGAACAAGTCCGTGTTCGTCGAGCTGACCGGCGGCACCCGCGACCCCTTCCAACTCGGCTAAACACAGCTGGTGTGAGCAGTTGACCAGGATTCGCCCGACCTCGCTGGACTGGCCTCGATGGTCGAGCCCGCCGCGGCGGGCGAGGACGCCTGGGTCGACCACCACGAGGAGGTCGCGTCGGCGACGCTCGTCCACAACACGACGTCGTGGTACCTCGGCTCGAACGTCCCCGGCAAGCCACGTCGTGTCCTGTCCTACATCGGTGGCGTCGGCGCCTATCGGCAGAAGTGCACCGAGGAGGCGGCCGGCGGCTACCCTTCCTTCGCACGAACCTGATCTTCGAGCACGCCTCTCCTCGACGCCGCCGACACGGCAACGGCGTCCCGAACCGGCCAATGGAGGTCGATCATGGGTAGAAGCATGGACACGGGTGCCCTCGACAGGGTTCTCACCGCCGCCGTCGAGCGCGGCGCGGTACCGCACATCGCGGCGGTCGCCGCCGACCGCGACGGCGTCATCTACGAGGGCGGCGCCGGCCCCCGGACCGTCGGCGAGGGCGGCACGGTCGACGCCGGCACCCAGTTCCGGATCATGTCGATGACGAAGATGGTCGCCACGACCGCGGCGCTGCAGCAGCGGGAGGCCGGCTCGCTCGACTTCGACACCCCGGTCGCGGAGATCCTCCCGCAGTTCGCCGACGTGCAGGTGCTCGACGGGTTCGACGGGGACACCCCGCGGTTGCGGGCACCGAAGTCGCCGGCCACCGTGCGGAACCTCGTGACGCACACGTCGGGCCTGGGCTACTGGTTCTTCGACGAGGACCTGGCCCGCTACGAGAAGGTCACGGGCACCCCGAACGTGCTCGGCGGTGCCGGGGCGTTCGCGGCCCCGATGCTGCACGACCCGGGGGACCGGTTCACCTACGGCATCAACACGGACTGGCTCGGCAAGGTGGTCGAGACCGTCGCCGGGACCGGCCTGGACGTCGTGATCAAGGAGAAGATCTCCGGCCCGCTCGGCATGGACGACACGATGTTCCTGCTCGACGAGCAGCGCACGGCGAACGCGGTGACGGTGCACGTCCCCGGGGAGGACGGTGGCTGGTCCTCGGCCGGCGAGATCCTGCCGCAGCAACCCGACTGGTGGGCCGCAGGGCACGGGCTGTACTCGACCCCGCGCGACTACCTGCGGTTCCAGCGGGCGTTGCTGCGCGGAGGCGAGCTCGACGGCGAGCGGATCCTGCGCCCGGAGACGGTCGAGGAGGCGTTCACCAACCAGATCGGCGCGCTGGACTTCCCGCCGGAGATCCCCACGGCGGACCCGCCGATCACCGCCGAGTTCAACGCCGGGCCCGGGTGGAAGTGGGGCTACGGCCTGCTGCTCAACACCGTCGATGTCCCCGGTGGGCGCCGGGCCGGCAGCGGTGCCTGGGCCGGGTTGTTCAACACCCACTTCTGGATCGACCGGACGACCGGGATCTGCGCGTCGGTCTACACCAACTCGCTCCCGTTCGTCCTTCCGGAGACCTACGCGGTCTACGGGGAGTTCGAACAGGCCCTCTACGCCGCGCTGTGAGGTGGCGGCCCGGGGCCAGCGCGACCGGCCGGGGTCCGGGCCACACAGCCCAGGACAGCTTCAACACGGTGCGGAACCGGCGTCCCTACCTAGCCATGCCGCGTTCCTAGTAGCGAACGGTCTCGAGAACACGCAGTGCCATAGAGTCGCTCTCGACGCGGTCGTAATATTCGCCGAACTTATCGACTGAGATGCTTTGACCACCTAAAATTCACCCAGTCCTGCACAGCAAGTCCTAGAGAGGGAGAACGAGATGTCTTTCCACACCGTGGTCTGGAAGTTTACTGACGATACCGACCTGATCGATCAGGCGCGCGCTGCGCATAGCGCTTACCTCAAAGAACAGGTGGCGAACGGCACAGTGCGCGTCGCCGGTCCCTTCGAGGATGGCACAGGTGGGATCCTCATCGCGGAGGTCGCCGATCAGGCCGAGCTGAAGCGGCTACTCGACGGCGATCCGTATGTCACGCAGGGCGTCGTCGTTGACACGCAGATCTACCCATTCCGACCGGTATTGGGAGCGTTGGCCGGCTGAGGTCCGGATAGCCCGGGGGAATCACACCCCCGGGCTCCCACCAGGGCCCCGGCAAAGTCAGGATGAGCGACTGCTGACCTGCGGCGACACGCGGGCGTAGGTACGAAGGCGGGCACGGGGCCCGACGTGATCATGAGGGTGTCGAAGTCCTTGATCACGTCAGGAAGCCCGTGCCCGCGTTGTCAGTGTCCCCGATCGTTGCTGCCCTGGATCAGGTGGAGGTCGACCTCGATGAGGTGATCGCCACCGCTGCGACCGAGCCGGCGCCAGCTGTGATGTTGTCGCTGGTAGAGGCGTTGTCGCAGGTTCCCGACCCGCGCAAAGCGCGAGGAGTGCGCCACGACGTGCTCGCGGTGCTGCTACTCGGGGCGTGTGCGGTGCTCTCGGGCGCACGGTCGTTCGTAGCAGTGGCCGAGTACGCCCACGACGCCGGCCGAGCGGTGCTGGCCGCGCTCGGCGTGGGCGCAGTGGTACCGCACGAGTCGACCCTGCGCCGTGTCCTGCAGCAGGTTGACCCCTCTGCGCTGGAGGCTGCGTTGCGGTCCTGGGTGCTGGCCCAGCTGCGCACCCGAGCCGTGCCGGTGGGCACACCGCGGCGTGAGCAGCGTCGGGTGCTCGCACTGGACGGCAAGACCCTGCGCGGCGCCCACGTCCGCGCCCTCGACGCTGGTGTCTACCTGCCGCATCTGGTGTCGGTGCTCGACCAGCACAGCGGCGCCGTACTGGGCCAGGTCGGCGTGTCCGACAAGGGCAGCGAGGTCACCGCGTTCACCACCCTGCTCGACGAGTTCGACCTGGCCGGCGTGCTGGTCACCGCCGACGCACTGCACACCCACCGTGGCCATGCCGAGTATCTGCACGCCCGCGGCGGGCACTACCTGATGACGATCAAGGCGAACCAGCCGCGGCTGCTGGCGCGGGTCCGGGCGCTGCCCTGGACCGACATCGGGGTCGCCGCCCGGGAGCGCGCCCGCGGCCACGGCCGGGTCGAGACCCGTACGGTCAGCGTGGTCAGCCTGCACCCCTGCCCCGATCGGGGCGGCGAGTTCTTCCCGCACGCCGCCCAGGCGATCAAGCTGGTGCGCCGGCGTCGCCCGCTGCGACCGGGCGGACGGTGGAAGACCGTGACTGTGTACGCGATCACCAGCCTGACCGGTTTCGACGCCGACCCGGGCCTGCTCGCGCGCTGGATCCGCGGCCACTGGGGCATCGGGAACCGGTTGCACTGGGTCCGCGACGTCACCTACGACGAGGACCGCTCCGCTGTCCGCACCGGGAGCGGTCCTCAGGTCATGGCCGCCTTCCGCAACCTTGCGATCACCGCCCTGCGGCTATCGGGTGCGACCAACATCGCCGCCGCGCTGCGTCACCACGCCCGCGACACGCTCCGACCGCTGGCCACCTACAAGATCACCTGACGACTTTGCCGGGACCCTGGGGCTCCCACAGATCCGTACGTGACAGTGAGCCTTTGCCAACCTGATCAAGCGCTGGCGATCATGAGGGTCTGAACTGCGGCGATGAGCTTGCCGGCGGTGTTCGGGCTGGAGCGGATCTTACGCAGGATCCTCCAGTTCTTCAGCTCGGCGTTGATCCGCTCGCCTGGTCCGCGTCGGCGTGCGTGCGCAGCGTTGACTTCCTTTTGCGCCCGCGACAGTCGCCGGTAGCGGCCGGTGTCGGGGTCGAGTCGTCGGCGGCGCTGTGGGACCGCGACGGTCGGTCCGGCGCCTTGGTAGGCGGTGTCGGCCGCAGCGGGGATCTCATGTTTGGACAGGGCGTCGATGATGCCGTGTTCGCGGGCTGCACCCATGTCGTGGCCGGCGCCGGGCAACGGCGGGGAGATCCACACCAGCCGACCGATCGGGTCCGCGATGACCTGCACGTTCAGGCCGTGAGTCTTGTGTTTGCCGCTGTAGAACCCTCGGTCATATCCCGATGCCATGCCGACTCGATCGATGCGCAGGAGGGTGCCATCGAGGATCACGAACGCCTTCCTCGTGGCGACCTCGATGGCCTGTTCCAGGGTCGGTGCCATCGCGGCGAGTAGGTCGAGGGCCTCGCGGATGTAGCGGTAGACCGTTGAGGTGCCGATCCGGAAGCCGCAGGCCAGGTCGGCGTAGGTCTCGCCCTTGCGCAGGTAGGCGACGACGAGCAGGGCCTGCCGCCCGGCGGGCAGTTTGCGCCAGCGGCTCCGGCGCAGATTCCGGTGCGCTCGAAGCGCATCGGCCAGCATGCCGAGCGCGCGACTGGACACGGTCATCCCCGACGGGTAGGACATCACTTCGAAGCTCCTGGTGGGACGGACTGATCTAGGCAATCGCCCGTCTACCAGGAGCTTGTGTGCCACGAACACGGGAGATCGGTGGTGGTAGAGGCCGGTTGAGCGTGGTGCTGCACGGGAGATGAAGGAATGGCCCTTCGGAGCCGCCTTTCGGGAGGAGGCTTCAAACCGCCCTCCGCTGCGTTAGCTGAAGACTGTCGTGGTGAGCGGGAGGGAAAAGGCGTCCGTGAGGCGTCAGGTGGGGATCAAGAAGGCGTGGCATCACAAGTCCCTGCACTTTTGGGGATTCACCGCGTAAGCGTCGTTAGGTATGAAGTGACATCGAAACCGGGCCTTTAAGCTCAGCCCGGGACAAGCCTGGCGGGTGCCCGATGTCTTGGCCAGGTGGTGTCCGGCGCAGAGGTGGCGCGAGCTTGATCTGCTGCTTCCGTGTGGAACGTGGGAAGGCGTGTCCCGGCACAGCCCGGCCCTGAAACGGGGACGGACGATAGGGAGTTCTCCAAGCGTCTGAAACGCGAGGAAGTGAGTACCGTTGCGGGGCGCGCCGGCGGACCGGTTCGTAGTAGTGCTGATCCTCCTGCTTGATGCGGTGGGGCGGGGAGCGAAGGGGCCGGCTCGATCGTGGTTCGTTGATGAGATCAACCAGGAAGTCCTGGGAGGAGTCGCATGGGCGGGCAGAGGCTGACAGAAAAGCCGTTTGACATCTCGAAACGGGAGGTATGGGAAGCTTATCGGAAGGTGCGGGCCAACAAGGGAGCGCCAGGAGTGGATGGCTGCTCGATCGAGGAATTCGAGGCCGATCTGACCCGAATCCGTGAGTAGCCGCCGAGCTGATCATGACGGCGAGAAGTTGATGTTGTTCGGGTCGCGGATCGGCTGTCGAGCAGCGCGGC
>NZ_JBZFLK010000050.1:0-6289 GCF_058448985.1 Pseudonocardia sp. DxW
GAGGTCCTTCCAGAACACGTTGGCCAGCATCCGAGCCAGATTGTCCCGGGTGGCGTAGTCGTGGGTGGGCTCCAGCTCGGTCAGGTAGTCGATCAGCAGAGCGCGCACCGGTGCGCTGGCTACCTGGTAGCGGTCGACGAGTTCGGTCGCGGATAGTTTCCGGGAGCGGAGCAGCACCTCGATGGTGTCCGGTTCCCCGGCCAGCAGGCCCGCGGCGCGGGCATGATGCCAGGCCATCGCGACTCTGCTGCGGGAGGTGCTGCGGCCGGTGGCCTCGAGGAAGTCGCGGTGCTGCAGCATGTGCTCGGCGCGGATCTGTTCGACGCCGAGGCCGTGCCGGATACAGATCCGGACCAGCACCGTTGCGCTGGACCGCAGCAGCTGCTTCGACGCGTTCGTTGCGGCCCCGGCGGCGAAGAACCGCTGCCAGACCTGCCGATCGTGGTAGTCGGTCCAGTCCCACCACAGCTTGGTCAGATGCGCGGTCAGCAACCATTCGTCGCTGGGACGGATCACCCCGAGCAGGATCAGCGCGCTGGCCGCGACGCGGATGCCCGGGCGTCGGCGCGGGTTGGACAGCCCCGGCGCCCAGTCCGGCCCGCCTTGGTCCGCGCCGCTGGCCACCCACCGCTGCTGATAGGAGCTCCCGTGAAGGGAATCCAGCCAGTCCAGGAACAGCAGCACGTGCCGGCGTGCCGCCGCGACGGTGTCGGAACGGTGGTCCAGGCCGAGAAAGTTGCGGGAGAGCTCACCGGCGGCGACGGCGATCCGCTCGCGTTCCTTCTCGGTGGCTGGTCGTTCAAACCAGGGATGCGGCCGGTCGCGGTCTGGCACGCGGTGAGGAGCGCCAGCGGCACGATCAGCCGTGGCGGCCATCGTTCGCGTGCGCAGGCCGCCTGCGGCTACTCTGGGTTCGGTTCCGGTGTCGGCGTCGGTTCTGCTCATGCGTCGGGTCCGGTGACCGTGTCCTGGCCGAACAGAACCGCCAGATCGGCCGGGTCGTAGCCGGCGGCCGGACGTGGCGGTGGTGCGGGCGGACGCGCGTAATGCGCCAACAGCCGCTCGACCAGGTCGTCCATCCGGGTTCGCAGATAGACCTGCGTCGTGCTCAATGATGCGTGCCGCATCAGCTCCTGCACATCGGTGATCAACAGTGTCGGGTCGGCCGCTAACCGGTAGGCATACGTGTGCCGGAGGTCGTGGAAGGTGATGTTCGTGCCCAGCGCAGTGTTGGCGCGCTCGAGCACCTGCCGTAGCGACCAGTAGGTCATCGGGCGCGGTTGCCCGCGCAGGGTCAGCCACAGCGGGTCCGCCGGGTCGAACCCGCCCGGGCGGTCCGCCAGGTACAGACTGATCCACATCAGCGAGTCCGGGGAGGTCCGGACCGGTTGGTACTCCCGACGGCCCTTGCCGATCACCTCGATCGTGTGGGTATCGACCTGCACCCCACACGGGCGCATCGACAGCATCTCCGCCGCCCGTGCCCCGCTGGAGACCGAGGTCGACACGATCGCCCGATCGCGGACCGTAGGGAGCTGGGCGAAGAACTCGTTGAACAACTCGTCCGGGACTGCCCGGGGCGCGCGCTGCTCGCGCTTCTGCCGATACGGCGCCCGGCGCTGCGGTTGCGGAGTCTCCATCGGACCCTGCCGGGTCCGCAGCTCCCGCCTGCGCCGAGCCGGTGACCTGGGCACCGGATTGGCCAACGGCCCCAGCCCGGTTGCTACAGCGAACTCGTAGAACTCGCTGACCACCGACAACAGGTGATCAATCGTGGCCGACGCGTACTCGTTCCGCAGGTAGGGCTTCGCGGTCCGGGGATTCACCGACCCGGCCGGCGGACGCGCCCCAGCCTGCCGGGCACTCGACCGCCGCCGCTGCGGATTGTCGGCCATGCGGTACCACCGCACGACATCGCGGACGTCGGCGCGGGTGGCACCCGCCCAGCCGACGTGCATCGCATCCAGCAACCTGTACCAGGCAAGCAGGTCATAGGCATACGAGCGCAACGTCCCCGGCGAGTAGTCACTCGCGGCCAGCTCGGTCAGCCACCGCGACACCGCATCGATCTCGACACCGTCGGCGTCGAGGAGCGCCCACGCCTGGTCAGGCCTGCCCGTGGCCACCACCCGGCCGATTGGTAACACGACAAGATCAGTGACCTTCCGAACCCGATCCCTGTCGCCCACTTCCGATCGCCCTCTCTGCCATGACCAGCCGATCCGGACCGTGGCGGCCTTGGCATAAGGGGTAACGAGCGCCAACGCGTCTTGTTATGCCCGTCACAGATGCCCCCTATGGTCGGCATGGAGTCGATCGAGACGTCCGAGCGGATCAGGCCGCCGGCGTCGGCCTGACGATCCTTGGTCGCTAGGGGTGTCGGCCGCCTTCTGACGGCGCCTCGATGATCTGGCAGACAACGGCGTTCTGGCCGTGCCGGCGCGCGCTGGTGGCAGTGGCGCGGGCACGTGAGAGTGACTGGCGCAAGCGATTGAGGTCGCGGAGTCGTTGATCGATGTCGGCGAGGTGCGCATCGAGCAACGCCAGGACGCGGCCGCAGGGTTGCTCGCCGCCACGCTGGAGATCAAGAATTTCCTTGATCTCATCGAGGTGCAGGCCGAGGGTCTTCGCTTGGCGTACGAAGCGCAGCACGTCGAGATCGTTCTCGGTGAAGACCCGGTATCCAGCCTCGGTCCGCTCGGCGGCGGGCAACAGCCCCTTGGCTTCCCACAGGCGGACCGCCTTGGCGCTCACACCGGCGGCTTCGGCCGCCGCGCCGACCGTCATTCGCATGACAGACCTCCTCGCATGATCACCCTTGACCTTACCCCTGGGGGAAGGTTCTAGCGTCCGGTCGGGCGTCGAGCCGTCCGACCCGACCGGAAGCGAAGTGCAGTGTTCGTTAAGGCAGAGGCCCTGATCGCCAGGGTGCTCGCCATCGCCCGCAGGAGGGTTCCTGCGCACCTCGCGTCGGCCCCTGCAGGCGCCGCGTGCCTCGGCAGCACCCCTCGGGCAGGTGCCGAGTGAGCGCTACGCCCCGCCGGGTCGGGTTGCGCACGGTGTTCGCCCACCCCGGCTACCGGCGCTTGTGGTCGGCGCGCACGGCGTCGCAGTGCGGGGACATCTTCGCGACGGTGGCATTGGCCTTGTTGGTGTTCGACCTGACCGGCTCGGCGCTGGGCGTGAGTGCAGTGGTGTTCGCCGAGATTCTGCCGGTCCTGTTGCTCGCGCCGCTGGCGGGCACCCTGGTCGACCGGCTTCCCCGGATCTGGATCATGATCGCCGCGGATGTGTGGGGTGCCCTGCTGGCCGGTTCGCTGATCGTGCTCGGCGACCACGTCGTCGCGGTGTATGTGATCGCTTTCGGGCTCTCTGTCGGGGCGGTCCTGTTCAACCCTGCTGCCAACAGCGCCGTGCCCGCGCTGGTCGACGAGAGCGAGCTCGTCGCGGCCAACAGTGGCATCTGGACCGCCGCCGTGCTGAGCCAGATCGCGCTGGCGCCGCTCGCCGGGCTGCTCTACACCGCACTCGGCCCCGGCCCGGCGTTCGGGATCAATGCGGCCAGCTTCGTGGCCAGCGCTGTCCTGCTCACCGGGCTGCGGTTACCGGCCACGCCGCGCTCGACCGCACGGCGGGGGTTCTTTGCCGACGCCGTGGCCGGGGTGCGGGTACTGGCCTCGGACCGGCTACTGCGGGCACTGGGCGCGGGCCAGCTCCTCGCCGCGCTATCGGCCGGCGCGACGAGTGCCTTGCTGGTGGTGTTGGCGCGTGAGCACCTGGAACTGCCGCCGTCCGGGTACGGGCTGCTGCTGGGCGCGATCGGCGTCGGCGCGGTCCTGGGCCCGTTGGTGGTGAGCCGGCTGCTCAGCGATCCGCGCCGCCCGGCGTTCGTGTTCGGCCCCTACGTGATTCGCGGTCTGGTCGACCTCGCGCTCGCGACGTTCACCGCGTTCCCGGTGGCCCTGGTCGCCCTGGCGATCTACGGGCTGGGCACCTCGACCGGCGCGGTCACCTTCAACTCCCTGCTGCAGGCACATACTCCCGCGCACCTGCGCGGGCGGATCTTCGCCGGCTTCGACGTGTTCTGGCAGCTGGGACGGCTCGTGTCCCTGCTCCTCGGTGGCATGCTCGCCGCCGCGCTCGGTATCCAGGCCGTCTATCTCCTCGGCGGGTTCCTGCTCCTGGCGGCCGCGGTGATCGGCTGGGTCGGGATCCGAGGTAACGCCCCGAGCTCGCCGGCCGGGTAGCTGCGTGCTGTTCCGGCCCGAGCGGGCGGTGACGCTCGTTGCACGGGGACATGAGGCTCGTCCAGCACGGCCATGCACCGGGTGCAGGGCTTAGGACTGGGCAGGCGGTGCCGCGATGGTGAGCTGGCGCCGATGGTGGTCGAAGTGCTGGGTGCCGAAGTGGTAGACGTCGAGCACGCTCATCGTCGGAGTGAAGTAGGGATCCCAGTCCGTCGGCACGTGCATGCTCAAGGCCAGACTGGGCTCGGTCTCCGTGGCCAGACGACGTCGCAGCGAGCCGATCACGGCGTCCAGCAGCACGGTCATGACGCGCAGGGACAGCAGCCGAGCGGCGAGGCAGGGACCGAGGTAATTGACCAGGTGGAAGGGCTGGCGGGCCGCGTTCAGGGCGGTGGCGAAGCCTCTGCTGTAGCCGAGGCGGCCGAGGGTTCGCACCAGGGGCAGCAGCGTCCGGACGACGCCGTAGCCGAGGACCATGTGGAACAGGAGCTGCCGGTTCGTCCACCGCGTGCCGTTCGTCGTGCGATCCAGATCGAGGCGGGACGCTGTCGCGATGAGCTGGTGGAACTCGGCCTGGGCTCGCCGCATCTCCTCGCCGATGTCGTTCGGGTCCATGCGGCCGCCTCCGGGCGCCGATGTTACTGGCGCAGCGCCGGGCCGGGAGCACACTGGTGTCATGCGGGTGGAGCTGCTGGTGGTGCCGAACTGTCCCCACGAGAACGTCGCCTCGGAGCGTCTGCGCCGGGCGCTCGACGACGCTGGACATGCCACGACTCCGGTCGAGGTCCGGACCCTGACCGCGGAGGCGGTCGCCGGGACGCCTGAGTTCGCGGGATCACCCACGATCTTGATCGACGGGGCAGACCCGTTCGCCGAGCAGGCCACCGGAACAGGCGCGTTCTCGTGCCGCGTCTACTACGGTGATGCCGGGCTGTCGGGCGCCCCGTCGATGGAGCAGCTGCGGCAGGTGTTGCGTCGCTGACACGCGGTGAGGCCCGGCGCCATCGATTCGTTCATAGTTGCTGTGGTCAGCCGCTCGCAGGTGCTCCGGCGCGGGCTTTCTGTTCGACGGAGGCGTTGACGACCTGGACCTTGTCGCCGTTGGCGAGGTCGTTGAAGAACGCCTCTGCCTCGGGTAGGTCGAGCTTCACGCACCCGGCTGAGGCGCGTTCGCGATCTCCGCCGTGGAACGCGACCCCACCGTCGGCGAAGAAGACGGCCCACGGCATCGGTGCGGGGTTGCCGTCGGGGCCGGTGAACTCGCCACTGACATGGTCCTTGTTCTTGCGGTACACGCGGAACGAGTGCCCGAGCGGGGTTTCCTGCCCCGCTCCGCCCGAGGCGATCGGAACCGGGCCTCGGGTGACCTGGCCGTCGCGGATCAGCCACGCGCGTTGCGATTCGAGATCGACACACGCGCGGGCCGAGACCGAGCACGGAGTACCGGGCGCCACGGGCTCGGCGTGCGCCTGAGCGGCGACGTCACTGCTCTCGGCATCGGCGAGCGCGGTACCGGCGAGGCCGATCCCGGCCGCCGCCACCAGGCCCGCCACCACGAGCCGGCCGAACCGGGTTCGCAGCATCGCCGTGCTCCGCATTCGCACTCCTCGTCGTTGGTTGCGCTACGCCACCGGGCGTACCGAGGGCGGGCGTTCTCCTGTCACGTAAGACGTCCGGAAGGGTCCGAGGTTGTCACGCAGCGGTGCCGTTCCTGTCGCTGTCCGTGACTCCCCCCGGACGAGACGACGTCCGGGCGCTGATCCGTGTGCAAGGTGGCTACAGCTCGCCTCCGCGCCGGCGATGCTCGTCGTTGGCGCGCCGTCATCGACGATGGCGAGCGATTGCCGGGCAGCATGGACCGTGATGCCGTGGTCGGGTGTGCCGATCCCGTTGATACGGTCCGGTTACTGTGAGCGACACCGTCGGCGAGCTGAAGGCGCACGAACTCGCCGTCGGCGTCCGCCGGTTCGTCCTTTTTGTCGCTCTGTCCGCGATCGTGCTGATCTGTGGACTGCACCCGGTCGCGTCGGCCCACGGGCCTG
>NZ_JBZFLK010000051.1:0-6014 GCF_058448985.1 Pseudonocardia sp. DxW
ATCGGCAACGTGCCGCCGGTCGAGTACGAACACAACTACTACGCTCACCAACCAGCCCGAGACGACCACGTCGCGGGAGAACCTCGCCTCCACTGAACCCGGTGCGCCTCAGGTGACCACGAGGTCGACGCGCTGGAGCAGCTCAGGGTCGATCGGCCTGTGAATCTCGCCGGTGATGTCCGCACCTGACTCATTCAGCACCTGCGCGGACAGGGCGTTGACGGTTGCGCCCGGGCTGGTGCCGGCCGAGTGAACCTCGACCCGACTCCGTGCAGCGGCCCGCATGAGACCGGCAGCCATCTGCGACTTGCCGCCGTTGCGAACGCAGACGAACAGGACCGACGGCGTAGCGGTCACGACGGTCTCGTTTCCACATCGATAGCGGTCAGCTCTCCCAGCAGTGCGCGGACACGGGCGTCGATGTCGTCGCGGATCGGCCGTACCTCATCGATGGTCTTGCCGGCGGGATCGTCGAGCTGCCAGTCGAGGTAGCGCTTGCCCGGGAACACCGGGCACGCGTCGCCGCAGCCCATGGTGATAACGACGTCGGCGGCCTCGACGGCGTCGGTGCTCAGGCGCTTCGGGATCTCGGCACTGAGGTCGATACCGCTTTCGGCCATGACCTCGCGTACTGCGGGGTTGATGGTCTCGGCCGGTGCGGAGCCGGCCGAGCGGACACGGACCGTCCCGGCGGCGTGGTGGTCCAGCAGGGCGGCGGCCATCTGGGACCGGCCGGCGTTGTGGACGCAGACGAACAGGACTTCGGGGATGGCGTCGACCATCAGGGTGCTCTCCTGGGATCGGTGGTCCGGGGTGGGATCGATGTCAGACCGGGGCGGACAGCAGCTCGTCGACGAGTTGGCGGACCCGCTGCTCGATGGCGTCCCGGATTGAACGGACGGCGTCGAGGTCGAGACCGTCCGGGTCGGCGATGTCCCAGTCCTCGTAGCGGCGGCCGGGGAAGATGGGGCAGGCGTCGCCACATCCCATCGTGATCACCGCGTCGGCGGCGCGGACGATCTCGTCGGTCCACGGTTTCGGGAACTCGGAGCTGATGTCGATGCCGACCTCGGCCATGGCCGCCACGGCGGCCGGGTTGACGGTGCGTGCGGGGGACGAGCCGCCCGACCAGCCAACGGCCCGGTCCCCGGCCAGGTGTGCGAAGTAGCCGAGGGCCATCTGTGACCGGCCGGCGTTGTGGGTGCAGAGGAACAGCGCGACCGGTCGACCGTCGTTGCTACGGCCCTCGACCCGGGCCAGGGCTCGCAGCCGCTGGCGTGCGAAACGCTCGGCCAGCAGCGGCAGGAAGTTCAGCACGACCGCGCGGCCGGCGAACTCGTCGTAGGACGAGTGCAGGAACCGCTCGATGGTCTCCTTGCCGAACGTCTCATCGAACTCCCTGGCCAGGTTCGAGGCCGCGGTGGTCAGGGCGAGCTGCTGATCGATCGAGAGGGTGGCGCGGTGCCACGGGCTGGTCATGGCGGGCCTTCTTCCTCGAAGGGCGATCGTGGTGTGGGCGTGGTGGATCAGGTGCGAGACACGACATCGGGCTGTGCGGGGAACAGGCGGCGGCGGAGCCACAGGGAGACATAGACCAGCCCGACCAGCACCGGCACCTCGATCAGCGGCCCGACGACGCCGGCGAGCGCTTGGCCGGAGGTCACGCCGAAGGCGCCGATGGCGACGGCGATGGCGAGCTCGAAGTTGTTCCCCGCGGCGGTGAAGGCGAGGGTGGTGGTGCGCTCGTAGCCCATCCCGACCGCCCTGCCGAGCGCGTAGGAACCGGCCCACATCAAGGCGAAGTAGACGAGCAGCGGCAGCGCGATACGGGCGACGTCGAGCGGCTGCGAGGTGATGGCCTCACCCTGCAGGGCGAACAGCAGCACGATCGTGAACAGCAGCCCGTAGAGCGCGAACGGCCCGATCCGCGGGAGGAACTTCTCCTCGTACCACTCGCGCCCCTTGGCCCGCTCTCCCAGCTTGCGGGTGAGGTAGCCGGCGAGCAGCGGGATGCCGAGGAAGATCAGCACGGACTTGACGATCTCCCACGTGGAGACGTCGAGGTCGGTCACCGGCAGGCCGAGCCATCCAGGCAGGACCGAGAGGTAGAACCAGCCCAGCACGCCGAACATGACGACCTGGAACACCGAGTTCAGCGCGACCAGCACTGCGGCGGCTTCGCGGTCCCCGCAGGCGAGGTCGTTCCAGATGATCACCATGGCGATGCACCGGGCGATCCCGACGATGATCAGACCTGTCCGGTACTCGGGCAGGTCGGGCAGCATCAGCCAGGCCAGTGCGAACATCAGCGCTGGGCCGAGGACCCAGTTCAGCAGTAGCGAGGTCAGCAACAGCCTGCGGTCGCCGGTGACGGTGTCGAGGCGGTCGTAGCGGACCTTCGCCAGCACCGGGTACATCATGATCAGCAGGCCGAGCGCGATCGGCAACGAGACGCCGTCGACAGCAAGGGCGTCCAGCGCCGGGGCGAGTCCGGGGACCAGGCGGCCGAGCAGCAGACCGGCCGCCATCGCCGCGATGATCCAGACTGGTAGGAAGCGGTCGAGGGTCGACAGGCGGGCGACGACCGCGACGCCGTCGTCGGTGGGGTTCTGGGTGGTCACGTCAGTCCTCGTACGTCAGTTCGCAGGTGCGGTGGCCGCAGGAGCCGTGTCGGTGTCGGCGGCGGGAGTGAGCAGACCCGCGAGACGACCGAGGGCGGCCGGGACCGTGCGGTAGTAGATCCAGGTCCCCCGCCGCTCCCCGGTGATCAGACCCGCCTCGCGCAGCACCTTGAGGTGGTGCGAGATCGTCGGGCCCGACACCTCGAACACGCCGGACAGGTCGCACACACACGCCTCGCCCCCCGAGTGGGATGCGATCAGCGACAGCAGCCGCAGGCGCACCGGCTCCCCGAGCGCCTTGAACACCCGCGCCAGCTCGGTCGACTCCGGCTCGTCGAGGGGGCGCTCCACGAGCACCGAGCGACAGATCGGCTCTTGGTTCGACACTCGTCTATTTTGATCAGCATCGAAGCGATCGGTCAAGTGAACAGATCGCAGCGGGCCGGGTCACCGCTGTCAGCCCGCTCGACGCGGCAGGGTTCCACCTGCCAGAGCGGCGGCGACCACCGCGGCTCCGGCGAGTACGACGAACACTTGCGGATAGCCACCCAGCGGACCCGCGAGCGCGCTCCCGACCCAGGGGGAGATCGCCACGGCGACCATGACCGGTGCGGGCAGGATCTCGTTGAGGCGGCCGTAGACGCGCGGGTGCCAGCGGTCCGACAACGCCGTGGCCCGCAGGAGAGTGAAGATTCCACGGGCGGCGCCGGCGAGCATCGCTGCAGCGATCAGTGCCCACACCGGCCCCGGCAGTGCGGCGAGCAGGATCGTGGTCGCGCCGAGCGCGGCCGTCACGGCGAGGCCACGACCGCGGACGGTGCTGCGCCGGACGAGCGGGCCGTAGCCGAGCCTGCCGAGAACCTGTCTGAGTCCGCCAAGCCCCAGGGCCCACGCGGCCAGATCGGTCGACATCCCGCGGTCGAGCAGCAGCGGTACCTGATTGACCGTGACGGCGAAGCTGATGACTCCGCCGAGAGTGATCACCACGACCAGCAGCCCGAACGCCCTGCTATGCCGGATCCGGGCAGGATCGTCGTCGACAACCGCCGGAGCGGCGCCGTCGTGGACGGGATCGGGGACCGGTCGGGCCACGGGCCACGCAGCCCGAACAGGTGCGCCGGGATCGTGACGACCCTGAGGACGCCGGCGAGCACCACGTAGGTCTCCCGCCATCCGAACGGCTCCAGCAACGCCGCGGCGAGCGGGGCGAACCCGGTGCTGTGCTGGCCAGGCCCGCGACCAGGGTCAGCACCGTCAGCGCACGAACCCGGTCGGAGCCCCACCACCGGGTCAGGGTCGCGAACGCCGGCGGGCAGAACGCCGCCGCCTGCGCGATCCCGGCCAGCAGCCACGCCCACGAAGGCCGGGAACGATTCGGGCGTGGCGATCAGGAGCGTGGCCGGCACGCCGATGAACGCGCCCGCGGTCATCACCCAGCGGGGACCGTGACGGTCCAGCACCCGCCCGACCGGGATCCCGACCAGCGCGCAGACCACCAGCCCGGCGGAGAACGCCGCGGTGACCGACGGGACGGACCATCCGGTGTCGGCCGCGATCGACGGCGCCAGCACGGGGAAGGCGTAGTAGAGCACGCCCCAACTGGTGATCCCGGTGACGCACAGGACCACGAGGACCCGCCACCGGCACGGGACGCCAACCCTCTGCCGGCCCGCCCACCGCGACGGCGAGCGGGCCGGCCGGCGTCTCGTCGAAGGTCACGACGAGGAGGCCGCCCCGGCCGGGTCCGGATCAGGAACGGTGGGACCGCAACAACCGCTGCCTGATGCCGTCGCGGCGTCCGACTCGTCGGCGTCGAACAGTCCCGCTCCCCCACAGACGCCGGTCTCGTTGAGCACCAGCTCCACGCGCGCGGCAGCCTCGTGGTCACCGATCAGGGCGTCGGCGATCGATCGGACCTGCTCGTAGCCGGTGCGGGCCAGGAACGTCGGCGCGCGCCCGTAGCTCTTCATCCCCGCCAGGTAGAACCCCGGCTCGGGGTGCACCAGCTCGGCGGCACCGTGCGGGTACACGGTCCCGCAGGAATGCACGTTCGGGTCGATCAGCGACGCCAGCCGGACCGGCGCCTGCAGCGTCGGATCCAGCTCGGTCCGCACCTCCGACAACCAGCCCAGCTCGGGCCGGAACCCGGTCAGCACGAGCACCTCGTCCACGCCGGACAGCTTGCGGCCGACGTCCGAGATCAGGACCACCGTCCCGTCGGCCACCTGCTCGATCCGCTCGGTGCGGAACCCGAACACCGGATCC
Organism: Pseudonocardia sp. DxW; assembly: GCF_058448985.1. NCBI lineage: Bacteria > Bacillati > Actinomycetota > Actinomycetes > Pseudonocardiales > Pseudonocardiaceae > Pseudonocardia > Pseudonocardia sp. DxW. Next base: position 4,887 of record NZ_JBZFLK010000051.1, read on the forward strand.
ACCAGCCCGGCTTCGACAGCCTCGGAGGCCCGAACCCCGAGCGCTCCGCGAGCGGGAAGCTGGTCACCCTCGCCACCGCCGAACACCTGGCCGAAGTCTGGCCGGCGCAGCACCCACGAGATCCGGGTTCCCGGCTCCTGGCGGGCGAGCGCCGCCAGCCCGGCCAACGCGGTCAGCGCCGAGTGCCCCGACCCCGCGACGACGACGTGCCGACCGCCGTAGCGTGCCCGCTGCGCGGCATCGGTCAGGTCCGGGATCGCGGCCCGCACCCGCTGCGCGACCTCCGTCTCACCGACCGCGGGCAGACCATCACCGCCGAGCGGATTCGGGCTCGTCCAGGTACCCGACGCGTCGATCACCGCTCGAGCCGAGATCCGCTGTCCGTCCGCGGTCCGCACGATCAACGGTTCGCTGTCGCGACCGGCGTCGACCACCCGGTCCCGACCGCGGCGGGTCACTCCCACCACACGAGCCCCGGTCCGCACTCGCTCCCCCAGAGCAGCGGCCAACGGCGCAAGGTAGCCCGCGACCCACTCCGCACCGGATAGGCCTCGGGATCCGGACTCACCCAACCGGTCGGGGCGAGCAGCCGCCCCGCGGCCGGGTCGGTCAGCCAGCCCCACGGTGAGAACAGCCGGACATGGCCCCACTCCAGCACCGACGCTCCCGCGCTCGCCCCGGCCTCCAGTACGAGCGGCTCCACGCCACGTTCGGCCAGCTCGGCCGCCGCAGCCAACCCGACCGGGCCGGCACCGATCACCACGACCGGCAGCCCCGCACTCTCGTCCATCCCGCCTCCATCGATGCGTATCGATTAACTCGGCCGAATGTATCGACCCACATCGATGGACGCAACCATCGATCGTCGTCGATACTGGGCTCATGAGCGTGCTCCACACCGACTCGCAGGCAGCACAGCTCCCTGCGCACGACGCCACCACCTACGCGCACTGGTTCGCCTGCCTCGCCGAGCCGGTGCGGGTGCGTCTGCTGCACGCCGTCGCCACGGCCGGGAACCCGGTCCCGGTCGGCCTGAGCTTCCCCCGCTTTGCCGGAGTGTCTGAAGGCTGGTTCTCTCGATGAGGACCAGGAAGGAAGGCACTGGTGCCCGCACCGAAGAAGTACCCC
>NZ_JBZFLK010000052.1:0-5342 GCF_058448985.1 Pseudonocardia sp. DxW
GGGGTACTTCTTCGGTGCGGGCACCAGTGCCTTCCTTCCTGGTCCTCATCGAGAGAACCAGCCTTCAGACACTCCGGCAAAGCGGGGGAAGCTCACATCAAGACCTGCGCTCGCCGCTCGTCTGCGGCTGCCGGAACTACGGTACTCACGTCCGAGACAGGCCTGTGGCGTGATCAAAACTCATCGGGGCCCCTCCGTATCGGTCGGCCGGCCTGGTGGTCTGGGGCTAGCAGTGGCCAGGTCGGCTCGGGTGTCCTCTGGCTGCCGGCGGCTGATGATGATGCCGGTGACGACGAGGGCAGCTCCGAGCGGTTGGTTCCAGGTGACGGTCTCGCCGAGCACCAGTGCACCGAGCGCCACGCCGATGACCGGGGTCAGGTAGGTGACGCTGGAAGCGGTGGTGGCGCCCCATCCGGACACGATGTTGGTGTTCCAGATGTAGGCCATCCCGGTGCCGAACACTCCGAGCACGATCATGCTCGCGACGACGGCCGGGGTCAGGTTCACTGGATGATCGTCGATGATCGGGACGGCCACGAGGAGCACGACGGCGCCGATCCCGACCTGGGTGGCGGCTACCGAGGTGGCCGGCAGGCCCAGCGGTGAGACGAACCGCCGCAGATAGACGAAGGCGACACCGTAGCTGCCGGTCGCGATCAGGGAGGCGAGTTGGGCGCCGAGGCCGCCGGTGTCGGTCGCTTCGAGGAGCTGCCACGGGGCGAGCACGATCAGGACCCCGATCAGACCGAGACCGAGGCCGGCGAGTTGGGGCCGGTGCGGGCGTTCGGCACGCAGAGCTGCCAGCGTGACGAGCAGGGTCATCAGCGGCGTGGTCGCGTTGTAGATGCTCAGCAGGCCGGAGTTGATGTGCTGACCGGCCCACGCGAACAACGTGAACGGCAGCACACACAAGAACAGTGAGACGACACCGATGTGTCCCCACTGCCGCACGGATTGCGGTAGACGGACCTGCAGGACGAGCACGATCACCGTCAGGGCGAGGGCCCCGAGCGCCATCCGGGCGGTCGCGATCTGCAGCGGCGACAAGCCGTCGAGGCCGATCTTCATGAACAGGAAGCTCGACCCCCACGCCAAGGACAACGCAACGAACTGCAGCGGTAACAGGCGCGGACCGGCCGGACCGGACATCAGCTCGAGCTCCCCTCGACATCGGCTCCGGGGTGGAAGGTCGTCACCCCCTCAGTGATCACACCGCAGCGGCAGCCGCGCCTCTGGCGGAAAACAGACGCGAAGGTCGAAACGCCTCGAAGGTCCACTGCACGAGCACGTACGGTCGTCCGCAATGGACCGACGGGGAAGATGTCGGACGCGCTCCCCGCACATCGCGGCGTCGCGTGGCGCGAGACCGGCAGCGAGCCATCGGGTAAGACGCTTGGCTTCCCACGAGGCAGCGTTGATGAGTGCAGTTCGGGTGAGGGGAGACAGTTGTGACTTCCAGTGACGGCCGCGATCCCGCCACGGTCGGGTGTGGGCGGGAACCGTTCCCGCTGCGCGGCCGCACGGCGTTGGTGACCGGTGCCGGCCGGCGGGCGGGAATCGGGCATGCGATCGCGGTCAGGCTGGCGTCCTACGGCGCGAACGTCGTCCTGCATCACTTCCGCCCGCACGATGAGCAGCAGGAGTGGGGCGCCGACGACCTCGACGCGGTCGTCGCGTCGGTCCGGCGAAACGCGCTCGCGGAGGCGATGATCGGCGAGGTGGAGGCAGACCTCGCCGATCCGCTGGGCCCCGATCAAGTGATGCGCGAGGTCGCCGACCGGGTGGGGCATGTGGACGTGCTCGTCTGCAACCACGCGCTGACCGGGCAGGACGGAGCGCTCGGCGAGATCAGCGCGCACGAACTCGATCGGCACTGGGCGGTGGACGCGCGCTCGTCGATCCTGCTCGCCCAGGCCTTCGCCGGGCAGCACGACGGGCGCGGCGGTGGCACGGTGGTGTTCCTGACCTCCGGACAGGGCCTCGGGCCGCTGCCCGGCGAGGTCGCCTACGCCGCGGCCAAGGCCGCGATCGCCGGGGTGACGACCACGCTGGCTGATCAGCTCGCCGACTCCGGCATCCGGGTCAACACCGTCAACCCCGGCCCCGTCGACACCGGCTACCTCACCGACGACATGTGGCGGCTGGTCGAGCCGATGTTCCCGTTCGGGCGCTACGGCCGCCCCGACGACCCGGCGCGCCTGATCGCCTGGCTCGCGACCGACGAGGCGTCCTGGATCACTGGCCAGATCATCGATACCGAAGGTGGCTTCGGTCGCTGGCGTCCCCGCGGCGCGTAGTTGCGTTCCCGGTCGCGCTTTCTGGGTGGCGCGGTCGGTCCCCGTATCGCTAGTCTCCGACCAGAGAGGCGCCTGGTGTGGCCTGCCGCCCGCTCGCCGCAAGGCGTGGTGAACACACCGGATTCGGTCGTCACCGTCGGTCTGCGTCACGGTGTCCGTCCAGTAACGCGGGCGCTGGGCAGCAGGCACCAGGACGAGGCCATCATGGACATGACCATCGAGGCGGCGAAGTCGGCCGCCCGCACACTGCGAGCCGACCTGGCCGACCGCGACCTTGCGATCAGCCACAGTGCCGCGCTCGAGCTGGTCGCGCACCAGCTCGGCCTGCGGGACTGGAACACCGCCAGCGCCATCCTCGCCCGCTCTGCGACCGACGGTGTCGGTCTCGGCGCTCCGGTACCGGTGCTGCGGATCCAGCGTTTCGCCGACGTTCGAGAGTTCTATCTCGACTTCCTCGGCTTCCTCGTCGAATGGGAGCACCGTTTCGAACCGTCGATGCCGCTCTATGCCCGGCTCGTTCGCGGTGACACCCGGATCGACCTGTCCGAACACCACGGCGACGGCACGCCCGGGGCCGTCGTGTGGGTCCCCGTGATGAACGTGCACCGGCTGCACGCCGAACTTGGGCAGAAGCGTTACCCCGCCCAGCGGCCCGGGGTCGAACCGGACTCTCCCGGCGGCCCCACCCTCGATGTCACCGACCCGTCGGGCAACAGCCTGCGCTTCTGCCAGAGTGAGGACGAATGACACCCGATGACTGCAGGAGTGGTGACACCTGCCCGGGGGTCTCGGCGAGCTTAGCGGAGCCCACGGTGTGGATGCCGCACGAAGGCGCGAAGCACCAGTGCACCTTGTTGGCCTGGCCCTCACAGAGCTCCGAGTGGGGCGAGCTGCTTGATGCCGTACGTGCCGATGTGGCCGGGCTGGTCTGCGCCATCGCCGACTACGAGCCGGTCGTGCTACTCGCCTCGGGTGACGACCTCGCGGATGCGACGAGGATCGTCGGTGCGGCGGCCGAGGTGCTGCCGGTGCCCGTCGACGATCTCTGGGTGCGCGACACCGGCCCGACCTTCGTCCACACCAGCACCGGTGTCGCCGGTATCGATACCCGGTTCAACGGCTGGGGCAGCAAACAGCACCACGGCCGGGACCAGCTGGTCGCCGGCCGACTCCTCGACCACCTCGCCATTCCGCGCTTGATCGCCCCCCTGGTTACCGAAGGAGGCAGTCTCGAGGTCGACGGCGAGGCAACGTTGCTGGTGACGACAAGCAGCATTGTTAACGACAACCGCAACCCCGGGCGCGACCGCTCCGACCTCGAAGCCGACCTGCGCGCGATGCTCGGTGTCGAGCACGTGATCTGGCTGCCGGGCATCATCGACGGCGACATCACCGACGGACACGTCGACGGCCTGGCACGCTTCGCTGCTCCAGGCCTGGTCGTGCTGAATGCCCCACCGCCCGACTCCGACGTCGAGGACCTGAGGCTGCACCACGACGCTCGACAGGCCCTGACCACGGCTACGGACGCCGTCGGCCGAACATTGACCGTGGTCGAGCTCCCGGAGCCCGACCCGCACAGAATCGGCCCGCGCGGCTCCGACTTCCTCGCCTCCTACATCAACTACTACCTGCTCAACGGCGCCGTGCTGGCCCCAGCGTTTGGCGATCCGGCGGCTGATGATCGAGCCGCCGGCCTGCTTCAAGACCTATATCCCGGTCGCGACGTCGTGCAGGTCAGTATTGACACCCTCGCTGAAGGCGGCGGCGGCATTCACTGCGCCACCCAGCAACAACCCGCCATAGCGGCGGATCCTCCGGCCGTGCGGACGTCGTCTACAGTGACTCGGCTTCACATCGACGTGGGTTCCGGCAGTGCGGGCCGGTGGTTCTCGTGGTGATCTGCACCGTGTTCCGCCGGCGCGTCGAGCCGGAGGGCGCCATCCCCGTGCCGGTGGTCCCGGGGCGTTGGCTGGGCGGACTGGCCTGCGTACTCGCACCTGTTGTACTGCTGGTCGGCAGCGTTCTCCGCCTGCCGGACGACTTCTTCTTTCCCGAGCAGCTGGCCGCCTACGCTGCACACCCCGATCGGGTCGGTGTCGCGTACGCCGCGGTCGTCCTTGGCTGGGTGCTGCTGATACCTGCGGTCCTCGTACTCGGGTCGGCCATCGCACGGACGCATCCCGGTTGGGCACTGTGGGGTTCGTTGTTCGCCATCGCCGGGCTGTGCGCGCGTACCTTTCACGCCGGCGTGGACCACATGGCCTTCCAGATCGTCGACACGCTCGGTCTTGCAGCCGCCGAGACCGCCGTGGCCGACTCCTACCGAGCCTTCTACGTCCTCCAGATCGCCAACCCGCTCATCATGGTCAGCTGGGTCGTCCTCGCCGCCGGCGCCCACCTCTCCGGCTCATTCGGCATCGTGCGGACGATCGCGCTCGGTTCCATGGCCGCGCTCATGATCGGCGTGCTCAAGGGCAGCACGGCAACGTCGGCTGCGGTAGTCATCGGACTCGGGATTGCGCTGGTGCCACTGGGCTTACGTGTGCTGCGCGAAGGACCTGTCCCCGCACCTCGGTCCATCGCGGTCTGGTCGCTCGCAACGTTGGTGTGCCTCGGAGCACTGATCTTCCTCAGCCTAGGGGCCTGTCAAGAAGTCTGTGTAAGTCGATCTAGGAAAGTGCTCAGGACAGGTAGGGGTTGATGCGCTCGGGGTAGGCCAGGGCGAGGGCGCCGAGGGCTTGTTTCCAGCCCTGAACCACGGCTCCTTCGACGAGGCGGCCGGGCGCCCGGCGGGCGTTTGCGGGTAGGCCCTTCTCCTTCGCTCGTTGCCGGGCGCGTTTGTCCTCGATGTCGCGGATCGCGAGCCAGAGCAGCTTGATCGCGGCGTCGTCGTTCGGGAAGTGCCCCCGGTTCTTGATGATCTTGCGGAGCTGGTAGTTCAGCGACTCGATCGTTATCTGGAGTCGCTCGGCGGCCGTCCGCGACGTCGTCGACGGGCACGTGAGGTCCCGGATCTTGCCTGGTGGACGTGGTTATCTCCCG
>NZ_JBZFLK010000053.1:0-4959 GCF_058448985.1 Pseudonocardia sp. DxW
ACCTCGTGAACAGCCACGTCAGCGACACTGTTCACGAGGCAAACCAGCAGCTCACAGGCTCGATCAGTCCCCCGACTGAAGATAACGATCGAGTCCACCTTCGCCACCGTCCGGCACCGCACGAAGATCACGAAGGGGCCGGGATCCCGGGCGGCCGGGCTGGCGATGGCGTTCAAGCTGATCGAGGCTGCCCAGGACCGCTGGCGCGCGGTGAACGGCCCGCACCTGGTGGCACTCGTCCGCACCGGCGCCACGTTCACCGGCGGCCAGCTCGTCGAACGACCCGACGACCACCACCAACCGGAAGCCGCCTAAAGATCTTCATCCACAGGTCTTGACGATTGCTCTTCGCGCCCCCGCCGGTCCACACTGATCACTATGACGTTGACGCAGTTGTCCGCGTTCGTCCTGGTCGCGCGGCTCGGGTCGGTGAAGGCGGCCGCGGAGGCCCTCTCGGTCAGCGAGCCCGCCGTGTCCCAGGCGATCGCGGCCCTGCGCAAGTACCTCGGTGACCCCCTGCTCACCCGTGGTGGCAACGGGATGGTGATGACCGCCGGGGGCAACCGGCTGCTCACGATCGCCGCCCAGATGGTCGCACTCGGTGCGGAGGCGGAGTCCGCGGTGCGCTCGGCGAACGGGGCACCGGAGCCGTTGCGCCTCGTCGGGCCGAACACCATCGTGGAGTTCCTCGGCGGACCGCTCGCCGAGGTGCTCGGGAACCGGTCCTCCGGCACGGTCGAGGTGTCGGTCGGGGTCGCCGCGACGAACGAGATGGCGGCGCTGGTCTCGCAGCGGCTGGCGGACGTCGCGCTGGGCCCCGAACTGCCGGGCGACCGCGGGCTCACCCTGGTCAGCGAGCCGGTATTCCGCAGCCGCATGGTCGTCCTCGCCGCGCCTGGGGCGAAGTTCACCGGCTCGCCGCGACAGTGGCCGTGGCTGGTGGACGCCGACGCGGCCGACCCCGGCACCGACGTGGCCCGGCTGCTCCGCACGTTGGGAGTGCCGGAGTCCCGGATGCGGATCTTCCCGAACCAGACAGCCGCCTGGGATGCAGCCGCCCGCGAAGCCGGAGTGACCCCGTCGCTGGCCCACCTGGCCGTGCACCGGACCCGCCGCCGCGAGCTCACCCCGGTCGACGTGCCCGGCACCCCGATGGAGGTCGTCTGGTACGTCACCATGCTCTCGATCGACCGCCGTTCGGCCGCAGCGAGCTCGATGCGGCACTTCCTGAGCACACCGGAAGCGATGAGACTGCTCCGCGAGCCCGGAGCCGGCGTCCCCCCGTCCCGCTTCCGGCCGCCGGTCTACGTCACGATCTGGAACTGAGCCCAGCCCGGTCGGTCCCGCACCTCCCGCCCCGGTGCGCGGCGGGGGCGGCGTGTTGCCAAAGCCGCCGGTCAGATGCCATCGGCGACGGCGCTCGACGTGGGTCTTTCCTTCGGCAGTGAAGGCGGCACCCATCGAACCGACGACCCGGCTGGAGGTAGTGCGGTTCCCCTCCCTCGGCCGACTGTGCGCCGCGCCGCAGCGCGTCCGTGGTGGTCAACAGACGCTCCGCGTTGAGGTGCCGACGAGCGCACGCCGATTATGGAACGGCTGGGTGAGCCCAGCGTTGCCCGCTGGGCGGTCGAACTCAAGTCCGGGAGTGCGGCCTGCAGGTGCGGCAGGTCGACGTGTCGCGCTCGGTCGATCCAGCCATGAGCAGGTCGTCGTTGCCGGTGCTCGGGGCAGTAGCGCAAGCGAAGTCACGGACGAGGTCTGCGAGACCACTTCCGCAACGCCAAACACGGGTGCCGCGCTGCGCCACCTACCCTCCGCCGACCCGGACGTGAAACCTCGCCTGGGTCTGGGGCGCGCTGCTGGCCACCACGCTCTCGGCGTGGCTACGAGAACTCGGCGGTCTCGATGACGGCGCCGGGCATGCCGCCCACCTGGGCTGCCTGCGCTGAATCGTCCTGGACGGTGGAGAGGCTCTGATCTAGCAAGGAGACTGGACCAGTGCCTGCACCTCGGAAGTTCGATGCGGAGACGCGTGAGCGCGCCGTGCGCCTGTACACGGGCCGTCTGCGTGATCACGGTGAGTCCAAGCTGGCTGCGCGCCGGCACGTAGGTGAGTTGCTGGGAATCAACCCGGCGACGATCCGGAATTGGGTCGAGGCAGAGTATGACCCGTCGGTGACAGCGGGGCCGACGGTTGCCGATCCCGATCCTGAAGAACTGCGGCGGTTGCGGCAGGAGAATGCAGAGCTGCGGCGGGCGAACGAGATTCTGAAGACGGCGAGCGCGTTTTTCGCCCAAGCGGAACTCGACCGCAAACTTCGCTGATCTGCGAGTACGTTGACGGTCATCGTGACCGTTTCGGAGTCGAGTCGATTTGTGCCCTGCTGAGCGAGTACGGGATGCAGATCGCTCCGAGTACCTACTACAAGTGGCGAGTGAATGTTTCCCAGTAGCGAGTTGATCAGGCCATCCGGTCGTGTTCTTGGTGGAGCAGGACCAGGGCGGCGGCGGTGATCGCGCCGATCCGCCAGGGGCACAGGGTGACCCGGCGCAGGGCGCGGAAGGTGGTCTTGAGCAGCGAGTTACCGCGTTCGGCCAGAGCCCGGGTGGCGGAGTGGAGCATGTTGTAGGCGCGCTGGTCCAGGGGCAGCCCAGCCCCGGGCGGCGCCTTGAACGGGCAGGTCAGCCGGGTGTTCTCGCCCTCGTAGCCGAGGTCGGCGAGCACGACGTGGGTCTGGTCGGTCCAGTCGTCGATGGCGTCGAGGAGCCCGTCGTGAGCGCGGGCGCAAGTGGTGTCGTGCTCCCGGCCGGGGCGGACCGGAGAGGTCCACAGTGGCCACCCATCGGGTGCGGTGAGGACCTGGACGTTCCCGCCGTGATGGCGGTGCTTACCCGACCACCACAGATCGACCCCAGCATTCGGCCCGAAAGCTCTGGATCGATCGGTCCGGATCAGGGTGCCGTCAAGATGGACGTGGGTGTGCCCGGCCGCCCGTGCGGCCAGCAGCGCACCGTGCAGCCCGGGTGCGGCGGCAGCCAGCACGTCGATCCCTTCGTGCAGGTAGCGGTAGGTCGTGGAACTCGAGAGCTGGTTGTCGATCGCGAGCTGGGCGACCCGGGTGGCATCGAGGAACCAGCGCAGCACCAGCACCGCTTGCCGGTAGCAGCCCAGCACACGACGCCCCCGGCGGGTGCCCCGTCGTGCACGTTCGCCGGCCAGCAGCTGGGACACGAACGCGGCAGTGGACTCCCCGATCGGTAGCACGGCGGTGTAGATGACAGGATCGGACACGCGGGACCTCGGTGAGCTGGGCGATCTGTGGAAGGACCGCCTCTCTACCGAGGTCCCGCACCCCTACCTGGTCATCTTCGCTCCGTCGGCGTGTTGTCGCACTCTCCCTGAGAGCGTGTTTGACAAGGGTCGGCGTGTCTGCGCCGTACGAGGCTGGGACTGATCCACCGTGGACCGGTGGCTCGACGCAGGCGGCGGTACCCCTCGGACACCAGTGACGAACAGTGGGCGTTGATTGAGCCGCTGCTTCCAGCGGCCGGGGCCGGTGGCCGCCCGGAGAAGCACGCGCGCCGCGACGTGGTCGACGCGATCCTCTACGTGGTGCGGGCCGGCTGCGCGTGGCGGGCACTACCGGCTGATTTCCCTCCGTGGCAGACCGTGTACTGGTACTTCAACCGGTGGGAACAGCAGCGGGTCACCGAGAAGATCCTGCCGGTCGTGCGTGGCCAGGTCCGGGTGGCCGAGGGGCGTGAGCCCGAGCCGAGTGCGGGCATCATCGACTCGCAGAGCGTGCGGGGCGCCGACACCGTCGGCGCCGAGTCCCGCGGCTTCGACGCCGGTAAGAAGGTCAACGGCCGGAAGCGGTTCATCGTGACTGACACGACGGGTCTGCTGCTCACGGTGATGGTGTGCACCGCCGGACGTCAGGACCGCGACGGCGCGAAGACGGTTCTGCTCGGCGCCTATCTGGCTACCGCGGTGCGGTTCGTGTTCGCCGACGCCGGGTTCGCCGGACGCCTGGTCGACTGGGCGCAGACCTTCTTGCGCACCACGATCGAGATCGTCCGCAAACCTACAGGTCAGCGCGGGTTCGTCGTCATTCCACGGCGCTGGGCGGTCGAGCGCAGCCTGGCCTGGCTGACCGCCCACCGCCGCCTGGCCCGCGACTACGAACGCCACCGCGCCACCTCCGAGGCCATGATCCGCTGGGCCGCGATCAACACCATGACCCGACGCCTCGCCCGCGGTGGGCCCGCCACCCGGCAGCAACGACGCATCTTCACGCCCTCGACTTGATCTTCTCAAACACGCTCTGAGCAACGGCGGGCCCCCGGCTCCATACCCCATTCCGCAACCGAGAGGACGGATACCGTTGTCCGCACACCCTCGAGATTCCGCCGCAGTCGCAGCCCCTGCCCGTCCCGCTCCGGTAGAGAGCATCGACATCGGCGAGACACGAATTACGCATCTACCCGACGGCCATGCTTCGGTGTCCGCTTCGGCTGTCTTCCCAACGGGAAGCCAGGAACTGTGGGACGCGCACCGGGAGCTCTTCGATGCTGACGGCAAGCTTCTCCTGAGCCTGGGCGGGTTCCTGGTCGAGACCGGTGGGCGCAAGATCCTCGTCGACCTTGGTTTCGGTGATTCGGTTCTTCCGGTCGAGTCGATCGATGGCGAATTCCGGGGCGGACAGTTGCTCGGCAGCCTCGCTAGCGTCGGAGTGGAGCCCGGGGACATCGATACGGTCTTCTATACACACATGCATCTCGACCATGTCGGATGGACCTCCAGGAACGGTACGCTCACCTTCCCCAATGCGGCTCATCCCAATCGGGGGTGTAGGAGTTGGGGTCTGACCCGAATCCGCGAGTAGCGACGGGCCTGCCGGTGGGGAGATGACGATAGGTGCCCGCTGACCTGCGATGATCGTGTTTGCGAAGACATGA
>NZ_JBZFLK010000054.1:0-4822 GCF_058448985.1 Pseudonocardia sp. DxW
GGTCGAGTACGAGAACAACTACTACGCTCACCGACAGACCCGAGACAAGCAACGCTCGGGAGAACCCGGCCTCCACTGAACCCGGGGCGCTTCAGACCGTCGTGCACAGCAGAGACCAGGAGCGGAGCGTTACCCCTCAACTGGAGCCAGCGTGTCACCCATCAAGCGGAACCCGACACCCCGGCACCGCTCAGTCGGTGAGGACTTTCTTTACGTCTTCAAGCCGGCCCTGACGGGCCGGACGGGCGGCGTCGCTGCCGTCTGCCTTCCGCCTCCGGCCCGGCGACCGGCGCGCGCCCGCCCGCCAGAGCCAATCGCGGGGGCGTTAGAAGCCGTATGCAGCAAACTGGGCCCAGTCGCTCAAATCAAAATGACTTCTGCGCATTCTAGTCCGGCTGGTTCCCGAAATCCACGCCAGGAGACTGCGGCTTGCAGGGTTCGTTGGGTCATTTGCGCTTTCCCGTCGTGCACGCACAGATTCCTGTGGTGATTCTGATCGCATCCATAGTTGCGCCGCTCGGAGGGCTCGAGCCGGTCCATCAGGCCGCCACCAAGAACTAGCGAGTTCTTGATAGAACCGGACCATCAGCGCGTAAGTGGCTTCGTCGTCAACTTGGGCGAGCGAGGCAACGACGCTAGTTGCTCCAGCGCTCAGTATCGAGTATGTCAGGCCAACTAGCTGATTTGAGTCTGAAAGGCCACTTCCATACTGCGCTGACTCACACGCGGAAAGTACTACTAATCTTGCTACGAATGGATACTCACCCTGATAGATTTGAGCCGCTGTGAGGGGGCCGTCCGACAGTGCGAGGTGAGAGTCAAGCGCGGCTCCGGTATCAGCGAATCCGTGGCAAGCGAAGTGGATGACCGTCCGATCGCGAGACTTGTCAAGGACGGCTTGCCTCCGCGCGTCGGCCCCGATTAGCAGCTCACTTGTTCTGAACTGTGTAGCAATAGTTCGAACCTCAGCCTCTGCGTGGTGCAGTGCCCTGGTAGCGTCATCTCGTTCGCAATCAGCGACCGCTAGAAAGCTCTCGAAAAGGTCACGGCTTCTCCTGCTTCGCCGCTCAAGGATATTGAATGCGGCCGCGGATGGCGTAATAGTGACGGCGCACTGATCAATGAGGTGCAGATCTTTTCCTGAACTATCCTGGCCTACGATGGCAGCGGAGATCGGAAGCGATCCGATAAGGCCGGTTGGAACGACTGTAACAGAATCGACGTTTCTACTGTGCAGGTACGCGTATAGTCCGATTACGAAGGCGCTTCCAAGCAGATCCGCGGCTCTTCTCACTGACCTGTCAAGTGATTCGCTATCTCTGCTCAGTAAACCTTCAAAGCGTCCCCTCTCGGCATCGTACAGATTCTGGACAGTTACAAGCGATCCGCTTCCAATCTCGGTGTCACTGAGCAGGTGGACTTCTAGATCGTCATTATCGGGATCAACGCACAGGCACGCCGTTCCACTCGGTACGCCAACTACATAGACTAGTGGTCGATCGGATCTCGATGCCTCGGCGATATCTTTAGCCGATCCGTAGATTCCCAGACTGGGATCGCCTGCCCTGTTGCGAGCGGTTCGCATTACTTGCGTAATCGCATCTCTCGCGGAGGCTTCACCTGACTGTGCATCTGACAGCAAGTCAAGGACTCTTAGGCGCTCCGCCTCGCGAAGTTCAAGATCCCCGTCCAGGTCAGGGTCCGCAGAAGTAAGAGCTTCTGTAAGGGCCCGCGCACGTCCCCGTTCTAGCGTTAGAACGGCCGCTTCTAGCCTGCCGCATTTGACCTCGCTGTAGGCGAGCATTTCGACAAGTTTGGGGTGTCGATCTAGGTCGTCACTCCGATCGCGAGCGGAACTCCGGCGCCAGTACAGTTCGTTTATCGAAGCTACCGATACGCTTAGGGCGGACGCAGCCTTCTCCCACTCACCAATCTCACACCATCCTGTCCCTGCGTCACGCGAAGCCGTAATGAGAACTTCAGGACAGTGCGCTAGTTGTAACTCGTCAGCGGATCTTTGAAAGTACTCGGTGGCTTCTTGTCGCAAGGTCGGATATAGCCTCATTGCTTCCGCTCGAAGCTTAAGTGCACGGCCCCTTGTCTCGGGATCGAGGGAGTGGTGGCACGATTCGTCTGCGATCCTGATCGCTGTTTCAATCAGCTCGCGTTCGCTTTCATCTGGCTCCTCTGCCATAAAGATCTCGACTGCCCACTGAGGTGGTGAGTCGTAGCCGAAAGCGGCGGGGTTCACTCTTGCGATGGATGCGAGTTCCACTGCCTGAGGAGGCGAAAATGTCGCTCCGGCATTGCGGGGATCGTCAAACATTTGAGATAGAACTTCTAGTGCGCCAGAATCCTGGGCTGCTTGACCTAGCCGAAGAGAGATCGAACGAGACGCGAGTTCTGCCATTGTTAGGCCGGCGTTGACGCGACACTGTGGAGCGAAAGCGGCCGTGCTGGGCAGTGAGCCGAACTCGGCGGACGCTGCATATGACAGCTCGACGATTTCTGTCAGCATTCCACGGGCTGTCTCGACGTCTTCGTAGGCGGACAGCTGATGGAGCGTTTCCGCTAGGTTGCTCGCTGTGTATGCCCAGTCTCGCTCAGTAGTACCCGGTGGACGAAGAGGTAGGGCAGTCCGAAGAAGCTGCTCTGCATTACGCAGGTTCTCGTGATTGTCTCCTGTGGTCTGTTCGGTGTAGAGCGTCGCGAGCGCAGTACACGCTCGAGCGTAGGGGAACGGGTGTTCCACCTCGCTTACTAGGTCTCTGGCTTCGATCGCGAACACAATGGCATTTTCAGTATTCTTCGCGGGGTCCCCTTGATCTCGTCGATGAAATACTGCAGAGATATCCAAGCAGACGTTAGATCGCCAAACGGGTTCAGTGGCAAACTCTCGAATTCTGAATAGATGCTGAAGTAGGGCTCGTGCTTGTCCGCGTTCCAAGAGTCCTCCCTGTCGCAGATGTTCTGCAACATAAGATGAGCGGAGGTCTAGCTCGCGCCAGAGGTCGCCGCGAAGCTCTGCATCGAGAATCTGAGCCTCCAGGTCCGGATTGGTCATGCCGATCCCCCGCTTTCTGTGCGACATAGTAGAGATATGATAGATCTCGTTGTGCTGTAGGACAAGGGAGCCTGGTGTGGACAGAAACGTCATAACATATGCGGATCTTGCTCCGGTCCGACGGCGTCGTGGGGGCGATGGGGAGGTCCAGAAGGAAGCTGCCCCGAAGGCTGATGACTTCTTCGCTCGGCTATTGAAGCAAGTGCCTATCGAGATTATTGGCGCGTATATTGCAGTTGACGGCCTGATTCGGAGTGGCCTTTCGGCAAGTCCTGATGCGCTGAACTGGGCACTAGCGCTGGCGTCGTTCGTGGGGCTTATTGCAGTGTATTTCTTTGCTAAGAGAGTGTGTCAAGTTCGTAGGCGCAGTCAGCTCGTCTCGACCTGCATTGCGTATCTGATATGGGTATATTCAACGGGAAGTTGGTTCTCTGGGTTGGGTGTCCACTTCCCGTGGCTCGCATCAATTCTTGTAATCTGCTTCGCAATCTACGTTCAGATTGCGCGGCTGCCGCCGCTTCCGCAGAATTCCAATTAACCGCTAGCCCCTCTGGCATGATTGTCGTACATGGTTCGTGCGCCATCCAGGGCGAACCTGCGCGGGGACCCCTAGCCCCACACAGAACCGTCGCTCCGCGACCGCCTGCCGGCGGCCCTGGACACCACCCGAACCATGCTCGTGCGGCCTCGTATCGGGGCAGGGAGGGGAGTGGGCAGGGGAGACGCCGTGCCGTCCGGCCCGACGATCACGAGGAACATCGAGGGAACATCCCTCGCAGGTACCCCGGGTAGAGGCCGCACCGAGCCAGCAGAAGTCCGGCAGGTCAACGCGTTGTACGGGGCTCGCTAGCACGAGGAACGCAAGCCGGGCCGCATTCACACCGAAGAGGTCACTGGTTCGATCCCAGTATCGCCCACAGTCAAAACCCCTGGTCACAGGCTCAACGAGCCGGATGTGACCAGGGGTTTCGTCGTGTTCGCGTGTGCTGCCTGTCGAACTGCCTGTCCATCGCTGTTCCTCGGGGAACAGGTCGTTCATCGCCGTGGCGCCGTCGTCGATCACGGGCCGGATCTGCTTGCGGTAGACGAGTTCGGTGACCGAGCTGCCGCCCGCATGGCCGACGAGCCGAGCGATCTGGTCGACCGTCATACCGCTGTCGGAGAGCAGCGACACGAAGCTGTGCCGCAGCTCGCGCGGTGTCCATTCGGCCGCGTCGATCCCGGCGGCGGTGAGGACCCGGCGGAAGCCGCGACGCACGTTGGCCGCGTCGAGTCCGGTCCCGGTCTCGGAGGCGAACACGAGGTCGTGGTCGTGCCAGCGTGCCCCGGCGCGGACGCGCTGCCGATCCATCCTGGCGCGCTGGGCCCGCAGGACCTCGATGCAACGGCTCGGCAGCGCGATGGTGCGCCGTGACGGGTCTGTCCGGTCAACGGTGTAACTGGCGTTGATGGTGTTCAGGTGGCGCTGGGGACGATACGTCCTGCGAAGGTGATCGCGAAGGTGTTGAGGGCGGGCTTCCAGCGCATCGCCCACCGCGTGCGGCCCTTCCCGGTCGGGTCCAGCGAGCGGGTGACCAGGTAGGGACACTTCAGGGCGGCCTGCTCGGTGGGGAAGTGCCCGCGGGCCTTGATCGCGCGGCGGTAGCGGGCGTTCAAGGACTCCATCGTTATCTTCAGTCGGGGGACTGATCGAGCCTGTGAGCTGCTGGTTTGCCTCGTGAACAGTGTCGCTGACGTGGCTGTTCACGAGGTTCGGGG
>NZ_JBZFLK010000055.1:0-4201 GCF_058448985.1 Pseudonocardia sp. DxW
ACCGCGGGAGATAACCACGTCCACCAGGCAAGATCCGGGACCTCACGTGCCCGTCGACGACGTCGCGGACGGCCGCCGAGCGACTCCAGATAACGCTGGGGTTGTTCGACCAGATCTGGCGCCAGACCTCCTTCGGGAAGCTGGTGAAGGCCAGGACGTCGGCACGCGCGGTGTCGAGGTGCTCGGAGACCTTCGGCAGCTTCTCGCAGAGTGCGTCGAGGACCCGGTCGAACTGTGCGTGGACGCTCGCGGCGTCGGGCTGGTCGTAGACCGAGTGCAGCAGCGCCCGCACCCACGGCCAGGAGGACTTCGGGGTCGCGGCCATCAGGTTCGCCGCGTAGTGGGTCCTGCAGCGCTGCCAGGCCGCGCCGGGCAACGTCGCCCCGATCGCGGCGACAAGGCCCTGGTGGGCGTCGCTGGTGACGAGCTTGACCCCGGACATACCGCGGGCGGTCAGGTCGCGGAAGAACCCCAGCCAGCCGGCGCCGTCCTCGGCGGAGGTGACCTGCAGGCCGAGGATCTCCCGGTGCCCGTCACCGTTGACCCCGGTGGCGAGCAGGGCGTGGAGGTTGACCACCCGCCCGTCCTCGCGCACCTTCACGACCAGGGCGTCAGCGGCGACGAAGGTGTAGGGGCCCTGGTCGAGCGGGCGGGTCCGGAACTGCTCGACCTGGTCGTCGAGGTCGGCGGCCATGATCGAGACCTGGGACTTCGACAGCCGGGTGATGCCCAGGGACTCGACGAGCTTCTCCATGCGCCGGGTCGAGACCCCGAGCAGGTAGCAGGTCGCGACCACCGTCGTGAGCGCTCGCTCGGCGCGGCGGCGGCGGCGTTCCAGTAACCAGTCGGGGAAGTAGGAGCCGTTGCGCAGCTTCGGGATTGCCACGTCGATGGTGCCGGCGCGGGTGTCGAAGTCGCGGTGGCGGTAGCCGTTGCGGGTGTTCGTCCGCTGCTCGGAGCGCTGGCCCCAGGCGGCTCCGCACACCGAGTCGGCATCGGCGGACATGAGGGTGTTGATGAACGTGGTCAACATCTGGCGCAGCAGGTCGGGACTCGCCTGGGACAGCTGCTCGTGCAGGAACTCGGTGGGGTCGATACTGGAGGGCGCGGTCATCGCGTGATCCATCTCCTGTTGGCTGTGAGAGGCGTTCAGAAGATCACGCGGTGGCCGCCCTACACGATGCCTCGCCCGTCACCGAGCCGGTCGCACACCACCTTGGTGGACGCCACTCGGTCGGGTGGCAGAACGCGGCTCCGGAGGGAGGGGCTCGGGCCATCGCAGGCGGCCCGTTGCCCTACTGGCGGTGGGCAGTCCGAGTGTTCGCGTCGCCGTCGGGGTCCCAGTGCGGCATAGCGGGAAGCTGTAGCGCGGGACGCGAGGGTGAGGCGGCGTGGCGGGCAATCCGCACGGTGGGCGCATCGAGACCGGTGCCGCTGCGGGGTGCGGGCACCGGGATGCTGACCGTGGCGAGAACCTCTGTCGCATCCTCGGTCGGTAGCGGCGCGGCCGACGCTGCCGACGCAGGCTGCTGTGCCGGGGTGTGTGCGGAGCCGGCGGTGATCTCGACGGTTTCCCGGGTGCCCCAGCCGGTGCGCAGGCAGGTCAGCGTGCCGTACCAGCGGACGAACCGGAGCACGAAGAACGCCCAGAGCGTCGCGATCGGTGACAAGGACAGGGTGAACAGCTGCGATCCCAGCGACTCGTCCGAGCGGCGGATGCTGAGGTAGCGCAGCGCCTGCGCCAGCCCGATGACCAGCGGCACGAGCAGCAGGATCGGGCTGATCGTGCCGGCCGCGATCGGGGCGAGCAGGAACAGGCAGACGAACAGCATCGATGAGATCAGCATCTGGACCCAGGCCAGGACGTGGTTCCAGAACGCGAACCCGCCCAGGGGCAGGTACTTGAACCGCCACCAGGACCGGATGAACGCTCCGCGCATCCAGCGCACGTACTGGCGCAGGTGGTGCGACAGGTTCTCCGGCATCGCGGTGAGCGCGAACGCGGTGGGCTGCTGTACTGCTCGACCCCGGGTGAGGGCGAAGATCGTCAGCATCGAGTCGTCGGAGAACTCCACCGGGCGACCGAAGAAGGTCTCGCCCAGGTAGCTGGTCAGGTGCTCGCGCACGACCGGGCCGCGGTAGGCGGCCAGCGGGCCGGAGTTGACCAGCACCGAGCCCATGGTCGAGGCGGCGGAACGGTCGACCAGCTGCCCGGTAACGAACCACAGATCGGTCAGACGGGTGAGCAGGTTCTTTCGCGCGTTCGCGGCCAGGACCACCCCGGCGACCGACTGCACGCGGGAGTCGGTGGACAGAGTCGTCTACGCACCTGGCGAGATCGCCCAGTGCGACCTGTGGTTCCCCGACACCGCGATTCCCGTCGGGGACGGGCAGGAGCGGGTCCTGCCGGTGCTGGTGATGACACTGGGCTACTCGCGGTTCCTGTCCGCGACGATGATCCCCTCGCGCCAGGCCGGGGACATCTTGTCCGGGATGTGGCAGCTGATCAGCGGGGTGGGGCGGGTGACCCGCACGCTGGTCTGGGACCGGGAGTCCGCGATCGGCGGGACCGGTCGGGTCTCGACGCCGGCGGCGGCGTTCGCCGGCACTCTGGCCACGAGAATCCGGCTGGCCCCGCCGCGGGACCCGGAGTTCAAAGGGCTGGTCGAGCGCAACAACGGCTACTTCGAGACCTCGTTCCTGCCCGGACGACGGTTCGCCTCCCCGGCTGACTTCAATCGGCAGATCAGCGACTGGCTGACCAGGGCGAACGCCCGAACCGTCCGAGCGATCGGCGGGCGCCCGGCCGATCTGCTCGAGGGTGACTACGCGGCGATGACTCCGCTGCCGCCGCTGGACCCGCCGATCGGGCTGACCGCGCGGGTCCGGTTGGCGCGGGACTACTACGTCCGCGTCGATGCCAACGACTACTCGGTGGACCCACAGGTGATCGGCCGGTTCGTCGACGTCGCCGCCACCCCGGGCGAGGTGGTCATCTACTGCGCCGGGCAGGTCGTCGCCCGCCACCAACGCAGCTGGGCCCGCCACGCGGTGATCACCGACCCGGCCCATCGCGACACCGCCGCGACGATGCGCCGCGCCCTGGCCCACGACCGCAGCGCGCGGCGGGCCGCCGAGCGGCGTCATCTCGACGGGCACCCGGTGACCCTGCGCGCGCTGCCCGACTACGACGCCCTGTTCGGCGTCGACTTCACCCCCACCCCGATTCCGGATCCGAGCTCGGACAGCAGCCGGGACAGCCCCGCTGAGGAAGTGAGCAGCTCATGACCACCTCACCGAAGACGCCCACCGACCCCGGCCCGGAGCCGTCGGGGCCGGTGCTGGCCGCAGTCCCCGACGGGTTACCGGCGATGATCGCCTACCTGACCCGGGTCCTGAAGACCCCGACGATCGGGGCCTGCTGGGAACAGCTCGCCGCCCAGGCCCGCGATGAGAACTGGTCGCACGAGGAGTATCTGGGCGCGCTGCTGCAGCGTCAGGTCGCCGACCGCGCACCTGGCCACGAGCGCGGTCCGGATCCGCATCACGCCGAGATCGACCGGCCACACAAGCGCTGGTGAGGTTCATCGACCAGCACGCCGCCCGCTCCACGGGGGGCCGGCGGTGGGGTGTCGCGTCGATCTGCGCCCAGCTCACCGAGCTGGGCGTGGCGATCGCCCCGTCGACCTACTACGCCGCCCGTGCTGCGGCATTGACGGCGCCGACCAGACAACAGCAGCGCGATGAGGAGCTGACCGCGCAGATCCGCAGGGTGCATGCCGAGAACTACGGCGTCTACGGAGCGCGGAAGGTCTGGGCCCAGCTGGGCCGTGAGGGCATCGACGTCGCCCGGTGCACGGTCGAGCGGCTCATGCGCGTGGCCGGGCTCGTCGGAGCCCGCCGCGGAAAGCGGGTCCGCACCACGATCGACGGTGGTGGACCGCGGGCAGGTGACCTGGTCGAGCGCCGGTTCGACAGGCCGGCCCCGGACCAGCTCTGGGTCGCCGACTTCGAGCGCCACGAGGCGCTGTTGAACCGAGTGGAGGTGAGAGACCTTCGCCGCCGTGTCGTCGCAGCGGCGCGGTGAAGCTGGGGGCAGTCCGGGTTCCGGGACGGGAACCACGGGCGGGAAGCAGCCCCGACAACGACGAGGCGGGCCAGAACTGCCAGATGGTCCGGGCTCGGCAAGCAAGACGGGACG
>NZ_JBZFLK010000056.1:0-3966 GCF_058448985.1 Pseudonocardia sp. DxW
ATCGTTATCTTCAGTCGGGGGACTGATCGAGCCTGTGAGCTGCTGGTTTGCCTCGTGAACAGTGTCGCTGACGTGGCTGTTCACGAGGTTCGGGGCGGTGCGGAAACTGGTGGTCTCGGCGTGTCGCGGGATGCTGTGGCGGAGCGCGCGATCCGCCGCTCGCCGAGGGCGTCGGCGAGGGCATCGCGGAGCCGCTTGTTGTCGGCCTCCAGCTCGCGGTTGCGTTGCGTGGCGACCTCGACACGGCGTAGCAGGGAAGCGTCGGAGCAGCGCTGCCGGTCCGGGACGGGATTGCTGGCGGCGGCCCGCGGCCGGTCGCGCAGCCGCGTCGCTTCGGCCCGAAGGTCGGGTTGGCTATAGATCCAGGATCGAGACACGCCGGCCTCGCGGGCCAGGGCGTCGATGGTGACGGGCAGCCCGCTGGCGTCCATGCGCCGCAGCGCGGCGACGGCCCGGCGACGGGTGGCCTGCGCGCGGCGTCGTGCCGCCTCGGTGAGGTGATGGGTGTTGTCAGCCCGCATCGGAGGCCTCGATGCCGGCCGGGGCCTCGGCGAGGGTGTCGATGATGCGGTCGAGGTTGCCCAGGACCTGCTGGTTCATCTCGACCAGGCGAGTCTGGCCGCGGGCTTCGGCGGCGGTGATGAGCTCGATGACCTGACCGCGGTGGGTGCGGTGCTGGGGCAGGAACTCCGCGGTGGTGACGAACATCGGGCAGGTCAGGCAGGCGTTGGCGTGCGGGCAGGTCTTCTGGACCGGGAGCCCGCAGAACCCGTTGGGCAGCGCCTGGGTCGCCCGCCCCAGGCGCTGCTTGGCCCAGGCCGCCTCGGCCAGCGGCCCGGCGGGGTCGACGATGACGGCCTGACCGGTGATGTCGACCCTGCGAGCGGCTTCCCAGTGCCGCCGGACGGTGGTGTCGTGGAGCCGGGCGTAGTGCGCGGTCATCTGCGGGGAGTCGTGATCGAGGATGCGGCGCACCACTTCCTGCGGGACGTCACGGTTGATCAACCGGGTGCCGAGGGTGTGGCGCCACTGGTGCGGGGTCAGCCGGACCGGGCGACCGTGCGCGTCACGGACATCGCAGCGGGCCAGCCAGCGATAGAGCGCGAGCCGGTAGGTCGACGACGCGATCGGTGCCCGGCTGTCGGGGTTCTTCGTCGGCCGCGGGAACAGCACCGGCGCGTCCCCGACACGATCCTGTTGCTCGACGATCAGGTCGTGGAGCTGTTCGTCGATCGGGACCAGCGCCTCACGTTTCATCTTGTGGTTGAGATAGCGCAGGTAGGGGGCGCCGTCGGCATCGAGGACCACGCAGTCCCGCGACACTGTCAGCGCGTCGGTGACACGCAGCCCGGCCCGGATCAGGATCAGGGTGACCAGCCGGTAGGCCGGATTGGCGAACCGGGCGAGGTTGTCGGGGTGCTCGACCTGGGCCATGACCTGCTCGGCCAGCGCGCGAGGCGCCCGCTCGACCCGGGCGGGATAGTCCTCGGTGAACACCAGTGCGGTGGCCGGCAGCGTGTCGTCCCAGTGGTGCTGGCGGACCGCGTGCAGGAACGAGTTGAGCTGCCCGATCTGGTCGCCGTGGCGCTGTCGGCCGGCGAGCTCGACGTGCAGGTCGGCCAAGTAGCGCTCCAGCACGACCCGGTCGATATCGGCGAGCGCGCCGATGCCGATGCGCTCGCAGAACCACGCGAACCGGGTCAGGGACCGCAGACCGCGGCGGGCAGCCTCCAGCCCGAGCCCCGCTGAGAGCCGCCAGCGCAGCCACCGCTTGACCAGTTCACGCAGCCATGGCTGCCCGATCGCGGTGAAGTCGAGCTGCTGATTGCCGGTGAACCCGAGGCGGCGCATCTGCCAGAGGTCGCGGTCGAACTCGCCCTCCCAGCCGTCGCCGTCGGCGAGGTCGCAGACCTTGCGGCGGGCGTCGATCAGCAGCGCGCGCAGGGTGGAATCGCGCGGCGCCGGGCGCCCGACCCCGGTCCTCCACTCGTGTTCGGTCCGGTCCAGCAACGACACCGCGCCGCTGGCGGCCAGGGCCCGCACCAACGCCATGACCACCGCCGGGAGGGTCTTGGTGGTCCGCTGGTCGTGGCGGCACTGCAGCAGATACCCGATCTCCAGACGCAGCTGCGGGCCGAGCATGCCCAGCCGGATGATCTCCTCCTCGGTAGTCGCGACCTGCTCGAAGCGGCGGACGAAGAGAGCGATGTCGGGTCGCCCGTTGACCTTCCAGGTGTTGGCGTGGGCGTGGCAGAGCGGCAACGCCGCCTGCGGCCACAGATCGCAGTGCGCGACGGCGCAGACCACGCCGGGCGCCGGCGTCTTGATCGTCGGCGGGTCGGCCAACCACCCAGGCAAGTCGGGTCGCCCGGCGCGGTGCCACCGCTGCCCGTGTAGCTGACACATCCCACCGCGCGCGGTCCCGTAGCCGCACCCGACCACCCGACACGCCGCGTTCGGGCGCTGCCGATGCCACCGAAGATCGGTCGTCGCGGCGAACACCGCCAGGTCCGGGCGTTCCTCGCGGACCCAGCGCAGGTGATGGCCCTGGCACATGCCCTTGCTGCGGGCGGCCCGGGTGCAGCTGGCGACCCGGCAGGCTCCGCCGCCGAACACCGGGTCCTCGGCGGCGAACACGAGCACGTCGGTCCGGAACTCGGGCCGGACTGCACCCAGTAGCTGCTCCAGCAGCGCCGGGCGCCGCGTTGCCACCGGCCTGGCCGTCGCCCTCACAGCTGCACCGCGCTGCCACCGTGGGTGAACCAGCCCGCCTGCTCGAGGCTCTGGCGAGCATCTTCGACGCTGAGGTGTCCGTAGACCTCGACCGTGGTGGTCACCGAGGCGTGGCCGAGCAGCCTGCTCACGACCTCCACGGGGGTGCCCGCGCGCAGCAGCCCGGTGGCGTAGGTGTGGCGACACCAGTGCGGGTCGAAGTCGATCCCGGTCCGTCGTCGCAACCGGCCGACCAGGTCATAGACCGCGGCGTAGGTCAACGGGCGGCCGTGTGGTCCGCCCCAGAGGTTGACGAACACGTAGTCGCTGTCCAGGTCGCCGTACTCGCCGTGCAGGTAGTCGGCATAGAGCCGGACCAGCCCGGCGCTGGTCGGGATCGTCCGCGGCCCCGCGGACTTGGCGCGGGCGCCGTTGTCGTTGACCCGCCCGACGACCGCGACCGTGCGTTCGGCCGCGGCCCAGTCCTCGTGGCGCAGCCCCAGCGCCTCCCCGATCCGCATGCCGGTGTCGTGCAGCACCGCGAACAGCAGCCGGTCCCGCAGCCGGTCGCAGGCATCCAGGATCGCCTGCATCTCGACCGCGGTCAGGATCCGCGGCTGCTTGCGCGGCACCTTCACCCCGATCACCCGACGCGCCGCAGGCTGAGACTTGCTGATGTGGTGCAGGAACGGGCGCCACGACGTCCCGCGCCGTCCGGCCGGCTGCCAGCTGCTCAGCAGCTCGCCCAGATCGACCCCGTGGCGGGCAGCGTGCTGATAGAACGCGCTGACCGCCGAGAGTTTCCGGTTCACCGTCGCCGCGCCGCAGTGCGGCGCCACCGACGGCAGCACCGCGACCCGCCCGTCCCGGGCCGGCGGCGGCAGCCGCAGCCAGGCCACGAACTCGCCCACATCCTCCAACCGGACCTCGCGCCAGTCCAGCCCGCAGCCGCGCAGGAACACGAACCAGTCCTTCAGATCATGGGCGTAGGCCTTGACCGTGTTCGGCGAACGGTCGACATCGCTCAGGAACGCCAGATAACGCTCGACCGGCTCGACCGGCACCCCGTCCGGGCCGAGCACCGTCCACGACCTATGCCGCGATCCGGGCAACACCACCTGCTGAACGAACACCGAACCTCCCGGGACACCGCGTGCTGGACCGCGGGAGATAACCACGTCCACCAGGCAAGATCCGGGACCTCACGTGCCCGTCGACGACGTCGCGGACGGCCGCCGAGCGACTCCAGATAAC
>NZ_JBZFLK010000057.1:0-3462 GCF_058448985.1 Pseudonocardia sp. DxW
CCATCACGACGAAGCCGGGGCCGAGGGCTCCGGAGCGCCGCATCCGGATCACGATGCTCCGGTCTGCCATGACGCCGGCAGCCATGACGAGTCGACTCTGACCGCTCGCGGGGATCGCCCCGCCGTGCCCGACGTCGTCGCGGGAGCGGGCATCGACGTCCGTGTAGTGGCTGGGCCTCGTGCCCCACCGTGGATAGTCGGTGCGGTCGAGACCGCGCCCGCTCGACCTCAAGGCGGGCGGCACCACCTGACGCTGGCACAGATCTCTCGGACGTAGAGGCCGGGCGACCTCGGGGTTCTCACCCCTGGTCGCCGTCTCCTCCCGTCCCATCACCGCTCCCTGGTGCGGCGTGCCGTCGCGCCTGAACGAGGTCTGTCATGTCCATGCCTTTCACAACTGTCCCTCTCGATGGTCCGGGCGTCGCGCCCCGGCGTTGCGTGAAGTTGACTGATGTCGTCGGTTCCACACCGACGGTGTGGATCGACGCACCGTTCGCCTCCGACGGGCGGGGCTTCTGGGCCAAGCTCGAGGGCACCAACCCCGGCGGGATCAAGGACCGCCCCGCCCTGCACATGGTCGAGCAAGCACGCGAGCGCGGTGACCTGCAGCCGGGTGGACGGATCGTCGAGTCGACCAGCGGCACTCTGGGGCTCGGGCTTGCCCTGGCCGGTATCGCCTACGGGCACCCGGTGACGCTGGTATCCGACCCGGGAATGGAACCGCTGATGTATCGCTTGCTGCGTGCCTACGGCGCCGAGGTGGTGACCGTGCAGGCCGCCGCCGCGTGCGGTGGGTGGCAGCAGGCCCGCCGCGAACGCGTCGCCGAGGTGCTCGACCAGCATCCCGGCGCCTGGTGCCCGGACCAGTACAACAACCCCGACAACGTCAGCGCCTACGCCCCGCTGGCCGACGAGCTGCGCAGCCAACTCGGCCACATCGACGTGCTGGTCTGCTCGGTCGGCACCGGCGGACACTCGGCGGGCATCTCCCGCGCGCTGCGCCGGCATCTGCCCGACCTCGAGGTCGTCGGCGTCGACACGGTGGGTTCGACGATCTTCGGGCAGCCCGCCAGGCCGCGGCTGATGCGCGGCCTGGGTTCGAGCATCCATCCGCACAACGTCGATCACGGCATCTTCTCCGAGGTGCATTGGGTCGCCGCTCACGAGGCGGTCTCGGCGTGCCGGGCGATGGCGTGTGCCAGCTATGCCAGCGGCGGCTGGAGTGTGGGAGCGGTCGGTGCTGTGGCCGGCTGGCTCGCCCGGACCCGACCGCAGGGCACCCGGATCGCCGCGATCTTCCCCGACGGGCCGCAGCGCTACTTCGACACCGTCTACAACGACGAGTTCTGCGAGGCGAAGGGGATCACCATCAGCGGCGCGCCCGTGCACCACCCGGACGAGATCGACCGACCGGACGCGGTCGAGGTCCACCGCTGGACCCGCTGCACCACCGTGCTCGCACCCACCGGGCCGGAGAGCTGATGCGCATCCTCGACAGGTACCGGTCGTTCGACCGGCCGGTCCAGCTGCTGCTGCTCAACCAGCTGACCATCAATCTCGGCTTCTACATGCTCATCCCGTACCTGGCCGATCACCTGTCCCAGGGCCTGGGACTCTCGGTGCTGCTCGTCGGGGTGATCCTGGGGGTGCGCAACTTCTCCCAGCAGGGCATGTTCCTGGTGGGGGGCAGCCTGGCCGACCGGTTCGGCTACAAGCCGATGATCGTGGCCGGGTGCGCCTTGCGGACCGGCGGGTTCGCGCTGCTCGGTCTGGTCGACAACGTGACGACCCTGATCGTGGCGTCGGCCGCGACCGGGTTCGCCGGGGCGCTGTTCAACCCGGCCGTACGCGCGTACATCGCCCGCGATGCCGGGGAACGCCGGGTCGAGGCGTTCGCGCTGTTCAGCGTGTTCTACCAAGCGGGCATCGTGGTCGGCCCGCTCGTGGGTCTGCTGCTGACCGGGATCGACTTCACTGTGACCTGCCTGGTGGCGGCGGCGGTGTTCGCGGTGCTCACGGTGCTGCAGATCCGGGCGCTGCCGGCCCGTGGAGGCGATGCCGACGGGGGGACCGAAGCGGATCGGCGGCCGGTCCTGGGCCAGTGGCGCGACGTCGCCGCGACCCGCGGGTTCCTGCCGTTCTCGGTCGCGATGATCGGCACCTACGTCTTGTCCTACCAGGTGTATCTGGCGCTGCCGCTGCACGCCCGGACACTGGCCGGGCAGGGCGACCTGGGCACGGCGCTGGTGACCGCGCTCTACGTCGTCTCCGGCGGTGTCACCATCGCCGCGCAGATGAAGGTCACCGCGTGGTGTCGTGCGCGCTGGGGCCCGGCCGGTTCGCTCAGTCGTGGCCTCGTCGTGCTCGGTGCGGCGTTCGTGCCCCTGCTGCTCGCCGATGCCCTGCTCGTCGTGCTCCCCGAGGTCGGCGCGGCGGCCGCGACGGTGGTGGGGGTGGCGGCGTTGCTGGCGACGGCGGCGCTGCTCGCGATCGGGACCGCCGTTGTCCTGCCGTTCGAGATGGACACCATCGTCGGGCTCGCGCGCAACCGGCTCGTCGCGACCCACTACGGCTTCTACAACACCGTGTGCGGGGTGGGGATCCTGCTCGGGAATGCGGGGACGGGTTGGGCGATCGATCTTGCCCGCTCCGCCGGGGCCCCCTATGCGCCGTGGCTGGTACTGCTGGTGATCGGGCTGCTGTGTGGGCTGGCCCTGGCCGTGCTGTATCGGCGTGGCCTGCTCACCGCCCCCGACGACGACAGTGGGGCGGCGCCCACCGGGTCGGCTGCCGATCCTGCGACCATCCGGCTGCGGGTGGTCGACCAGCACGATGACCGGCCGACGCACCCGCTGCCACGCGTCCGCCCGGGCGACCGCGGAGCGGCTGCAGCGTCGGCGCAGGCACGTCCCCTGGCCGATCTGCCTGGCGCCGTCCGGCGTCGGTGATCACCTCCGGGGGTGGGGTCCACGACCCCACCCCCGAGGGGGCGGCAGGGCGACGAGATCTTGTGGCGTCTCGCCGATCGGTGACCGCCGGTCAGGCGAGTCGCTGCAGCGTGGCGCCGCCGTCGGTGGAGCGCTCGACGCCGTCGTCGGTCACGACCGTCAGTCGGCCTCCGGGCTCGGCGGTGATCGCTTGCGGTGGGCTCGCGGTGCCGCCACGACGCTGCCAGGTCGCGCCGCGGTCGGTGCTGGCGTGCAGCGTTCCGTCCGGTCCGATCCCGTACACGGTGCCGTCGTCGGCCCACGCCAGGTAGGCCAGCAGCGGGCTTCCGGCGACGGTGGTGAAGGTGGCGCCGCCGTCACGGCTGGCCATGACTCCGTCCTCGGTGGTGGCCAGGATCCCGGCGTTGTCCCCGGGGGTCAGGGCGACGTCGAGGGCGGCCAGCGGAGTGCGTTCCTGCCAGGTTCGTCCGCTGTCGCTGCTGGTCATCAGCAGTCCGCGGGTGGCGTCGAAGCC
>NZ_JBZFLK010000058.1:0-2920 GCF_058448985.1 Pseudonocardia sp. DxW
AACTTCTCGGGGCCCGCCTCACCGCAGCGACACGACCCCAGTCCCGGGCCCGGCCACACCCTCACCTGCACTCCGTTTCCGGAAGAGCCCCTTTGTGTCGGCGCCTGCCGCCCATAGGCTGCGGGCGTGCCACGGTCACTGATCGTCCTGGCTCACCCGCGGCCCGGAAGTTTCACCCACGCGCTTGCCGAGGCAGCCGAGCGCGCGCTCCGGGTGGCCGGGCACGACGTGGTCACCCATGACCTGCACCGCGAAGGTTTCGACCCGCTGCATCCCGTCGAGGGGCTCGACACCACGCGCCCCGAGGGCGCCGCGGCTCTGGAAGCCGGAGCCGACGAGCAGGTCGTGCAGCACCGCGTGGAGCTGTCCGAGGCTCACACCCTGGTCGTGGCCCATCCGAACTGGTGGGGCAAGCCGCCAGCGATCATGGCTGGATGGATGGACCGGGTACTGGTCCCTGGGGTCGTATACCGCCTTGACGACGCCGCCGGCGAACCGACCGCGCTGCTGGGCCTGCGCAGGCTCGTCGTCCTCAACACCGGCGATACCGACCCGGCACGTGAGGCCGAGGTGTTCGGAGACCCGCTCGACGCGATCTGGCGACGCTGTGTCGGCGCCTATCTCGGACAAGCCGAGGTCCGGCGACTGCTCGCCGGGCCCATGGCCGGCTCCACGCCCGACCAACGCACGCAGTGGCTGGACCAGGCGGCCCGGCTGGCCCGCGACACGCAGCCCTACTGATCACGCCGTATCGCCAGGTCAGCGGGCGTCGCGAGACGACGCACGTCGACCGCACACGAGGCGAGCGTCAGGACTACTTGATGTGAACAGTCAGCATCCCGGCGGTGCGGCGCGCTGCCGGAACTGTTCACGCCTCGCCACCCGGCGGGATGCCTAGCGGATGAGTTCGATCGGTGTGGCCGTGTCGAGATCGGCCCATGCGCGGTCGCTGGTCAGGACGGTCTCGGCGGCGATGGTGTCGGCGGTGGCGAGGCAGGCGCGGTCACCGAGCGACAGCCCGGCGGGGTGGGTGGAGGTCCAGAGCATGCCGGCCCGCACTGCCTGCTGTGGGGTGAACGGGGTGAGGTCGATCCCGAGTGCGTGGATGGCCTCGACCGCGGTGGCGGGGTCGGGGTGGCCGCGCCGGGTCAGGGTGGTGACGACCTCGGCCCAGTTCACCGTGGAGGCGCTCGCGCCGGGAAGTGTCGCGGCGACCCGTTCATGGCCGGGTTCGCGGTAGATCAGGGCCAGGATCGCGCTGGCATCGAGGACCACGCTCACGGTGTCCCGCCCTCCGCGGCCGGGCCGGGCGTGCCGGTGGGTGGGTCGTCGGCGTCGCGGGCGACCTCGGCGCGCCGCTCGGCCAGGAGCTCGTCGACGGCGCTGCCGGTGACCCCGGCGGCGGTGGCGGCGTCGATCGCCTCCTGCTGGATGCGCGCCAGCAGATGCGCGCGTTCCTCGATCACGACTCGACCGTGGTCGAGGTAGAGCACCAGCCGCGACCCCGGCTCGATTCCCGCCGCCCGCCGCAACTGCGCCGGGATCGTCACCCGACCGTCACGGGTGGCCGATACCTCGTTCGATGTGGATGCACCATCAACAACGGACACACAAGCACTCTACCAGCCATATGAGACGTCACATTGCCATTATTCACCGTGACTCGCCGTGAATGGCCAGGATGCCCCGCTCCTGCCGGAGAAGCGGCGTGGTGGTGCTCGATATGGGGGGTCCTGGTGCGGAGAAGGGTGTCCCAGTTCCTTGGAAGTGGGACGGTCCGCGCCCGGCCGGCGGGAGATCGCCGGGGCCCGGCGTGTCGCGTACCAGAAGTTGTGCCCCTAACTGTGTTCCAGAAGCCGCGTTCGGAGACGATCTCCGGTACGTTGCGTTCATGGAGCTGGGGTATGCGAGGGTCTCGACCACCAAGCAGGATCTCGACCGCCAGCTCGACGCCCTCGGCCGGGCCGGGATCGCGGCCGAGCGGATCTATCTCGACAAGAAGTCCGGGGCGAGCACCGACCGGCCCGGACTCCGAGCGGTGCTCGACTACGCCCGCGACGGCGACGTGATCGTCGTGCACACCCTGGACCGGCTCGGGCGCACGGTTCGCGACACCCTCAACCTGATCCACGACCTCGCCGACCGCGGTATCGGGATCCGCAACCTGGCCGACCCGATCCAGGTCGACTCCAGCCGCCCCGACGACCCCATGGCCCAGCTCGCCGTGGTCATGCTGGCACTGTTCGGGCAGATGGAACGCACCTACGCCGTCGAACGCGCCGCCCACGCCCGCGCGGTAGCCACCGCCAAGGGTCGCCGCGTGGGCCGACCGGTGGCCGTGGACCCGGCGAAACTGGCGTGGGCGGCACACCTACGCGACACCGGGCACACCATCAACGACATCGTCGCCACGACCGGGATCGCGCGCACCAGCCTCTACCGCCACCTGCCCGCCCGCACCCCGACCCCGATCACCGCCGCCGGAGCCCTCGCACCACCGCGCCCCAGCACCGAGGACGCCACCAAGCAACGGTGACCATGCGTGGGACCGTCAAGCATCCGGGACTGCAGCAACCGGGACCGCCGCCGCGTGTGCAGCCAACCAGACCCCCCACGCGATCGGCGGAGCTCTCTGACCAGCGCCGCTGTTGCAGCCCCTGCCGGGCAGTCCGCTGGCCGGGTGCCGAGCTGCGGAGGACCTTCTCGGCCGGCCCCGATCTCCGCGGGACTGGGCCGGCGCTGTAAGCCCGGGCTGGGTTCTGGCGGCCTGGACGACGAACGCCGCCACCAACATCGGTCTGAGCGACCCGTGCCACCTCGCGTAATACTGCAACGGCGTTTCGACGTGTCGTGAGAGGCTGATCCGGGTTCGGCGGTGATGATCGCCGGGTGGTGGATCTTGCTGGATGGGTAGCGGCGT
>NZ_JBZFLK010000059.1:0-2860 GCF_058448985.1 Pseudonocardia sp. DxW
TCCCGAGTAGCAGCGAGCCCGTGAAATTCGCTGTGAATCTGGCGGGACCACCCGTCAAGCCTAAATACTACCTGGTGACCGATAGCGGACAAGTACCGTGAGGGAAAGGTGAAAAGTACCCCGGGAGGGGAGTGAAATAGTACCTGAAACCGTGTGCTTACAAGCCGTCAGAGCCTGGAGCAGTCTTGTGCTGCAGGGTGATGGCGTGCCTTTTGAAGAATGAGCCTGCGAGTTATGCTTCGTGGCGAGGTTAACCTGTGTGGGGTAGCCGTAGCGAAAGCGAGTCCGAATAGGGCGGTGGAGTCGCGGGGTGTAGACCCGAAGCGGAGTGATCTACCCATGGCCAGGGTGAAGCGTCGGTAAGACGTCGTGGAGGCCCGAACCCACCAGGGTTGAAAACCTGGGGGATGAGCTGTGGGTAGGGGTGAAAGGCCAATCAAACTTCGTGATAGCTGGTTCTCCCCGAAATGCATTTAGGTGCAGCGTCGTGTGTTTCTCATCGGAGGTAGAGCACTGGATGGCCTAGGGGGCCGACAAGCTTACCGAAGTCAGCCAAACTCCGAATGCCGGTGAGTGAGAGCGCGGCAGTGAGACTGCGGGGGATAAGCTTCGTGGTCGAGAGGGAAACAGCCCAGATCACCGGCTAAGGCCCCTAAGCGTGCGCTAAGTGGGAAAGGATGTGGGATCGCCCGGACAACCAGGAGGTTGGCTTAGAAGCAGCCATCCTTGAAAGAGTGCGTAATAGCTCACTGGTCAAGTGGTCCTGCGCCGACAATGTAGCGGGGCTCAAGCGCACCGCCGAAGCCGTGGCAATGACACTGTTGGTGTTGTTGGGTAGGGGAGCGTCCTGCATCTGGTGAAGCCCGGGAGTGATTTACGGGTGGAGGGTGTGGGAGTGAGAATGCAGGCATGAGTAGCGAATGCAGAGTGAGAATCTCTGCCGCCGGATGACCAAGGGTTCCTGGGCCAGGTTGTTCCGCCCAGGGTGAGCCGGGACCTAAGGCGAGGCCGTCAGGCGTAGTCGATGGACAACGGGTTGATATTCCCGTGCTCGTGATAGTGCGTCCATGCCGAGGCTGGTGATGCTAACCATCCGAACCCACCTTCGCTCCTTCGGGAGTGTTGTTTGTGGGGGAGCGTGGGATCCGATCTGGTAGTAGGCAAGTGATGGGGTGACGCAGGAGGGTAGCTCCGCCACGCGGTGGTTGTCGTGGTGTAAGCCTGTAGCCTGATCTCCTAGGTAAATCCGGGGGGTCGTGAAGGGTGAGAGGTGATGCGTAGCCGATTGAGGCGAAGAGGGTGATCCCATGCTGTCGAGAAAAGCCTCTAGCGAGTGCTGTTGCGGCCCGTACCCCAAACCGACACAGGTGGTCAGGTAGAGAATACCGAGGCGATCGAGAGAACTGTGGTTAAGGAATTCGGCAAAATGCCTCCGTAACTTCGGGAGAAGGAGGGCCATCTGCCTTGAAGCCCCTTTGCGGGCTAGGGGTGGGTGGTCGCAGAGACCAGGCCCAAGCGACTGTTTACTAAAAACACAGGTCCGTGCGAAGTCGCAAGACGATGTATACGGACTGACGCCTGCCCGGTGCTGGAACGTTAAGAGGACCTGTTAGCTCCCTTGTGGGGCGAAGCGGAGAATTTAAGCGCCAGTAAACGGCGGTGGTAACTATAACCATCCTAAGGTAGCGAAATTCCTTGTCGGGTAAGTTCCGACCTGCACGAATGGCGTAACGACTTGGGCGCTGTCTCGACCACAGACTCGGCGAAATTGCATTACGAGTAAAGATGCTCGTTACGCGCGGCAGGACGGAAAGACCCCGGGACCTTTACTATAGCTTGGTATTGGTGCTCGGTTCGGCTTGTGTAGGATAGGTGGGAGACTGTGAAGCTGTCACGCCAGTGATGGTGGAGTCGTTGTTGAAATACCACTCTGGTCGAACTGGGTGTCTCAACCTCGGGCCATGATCTGGTTCAGGGACAGTGCCTGGTGGGTAGTTTAACTGGGGCGGTTGCCTCCCAAAGAGTAACGGAGGCGCCCAAAGGTTCCCTCAGCCTGGTTGGCAATCAGGTGTTGAGTGTAAGTGCACAAGGGAGCTTGACTGTGAGACTGACGGGTCGAGCAGGGACGAAAGTCGGGACTAGTGATCCGGCACCACCTTGTGGAAGGGGTGTCGCTCAACGGATAAAAGGTACCCCGGGGATAACAGGCTGATCTTGCCCAAGAGTCCATATCGACGGCATGGTTTGGCACCTCGATGTCGGCTCGTCGCATCCTGGGGCTGGAGTAGGTCCCAAGGGTTGGGCTGTTCGCCCATTAAAGCGGTACGCGAGCTGGGTTTAGAACGTCGTGAGACAGTTCGGTCCCTATCCGCCGCGCGCGTTGGAGATTTGAGGAAGGCTGTCCCTAGTACGAGAGGACCGGGACGGACGAACCTCTGGTGTGCCAGTTGTCCCGCCAGGGGCACGGCTGGTTGGCTATGTTCGGGAGGGATAACCGCTGAAGGCATCTAAGCGGGAAGCCTGTTCCAAGATGAGGTCTCCTACCACCTTGAGTGGGTAAGGCTCCCAGGAGATGACTGGGTTGATAGGCCGGAGATGGAAGCCCTGTGAGGGGTGGAGTTGACCGGTACTAATAGGCCGAGGGCTTGCTCACAACATTTTGTTCGCATCCACTGTGTGACCCTGAGCCCATAACCGTGTGTGGTTGTGTGGTGGGGATAAGATAATAGTGTTGTCGGTGGTCATAGCGTCAGGGAAACGCCCGGTCCCATTCCGAACCCGGTAGCTAAGCCTTTCTGCGCCGATGGTACTGCACTCGACAGGGTGTGGGAGAGTAGGTCGCTGCCGACATTCAACCTTT
>NZ_JBZFLK010000060.1:0-2855 GCF_058448985.1 Pseudonocardia sp. DxW
TCGCCGACCGCGGCGCTGGTCACCAACGCGCTCGGGATGGCGATCGAGTCCCGGACCCCGCCGGCCGGGGCGGTGATCCACTCCGACCGCGGGACGCAAGGCGGATTCAACTGATCGTCGCAACACCCTGATCTCGGAGGTGTTCGGCGCGGCGACGGCGGACTGGAGGGAGAAGACCAGTGATGTTTCCGGAGGGCGTTCGTCGGCAGTGGTGGCGTGCTGATCGGGCCCTTGGGCCGGCAATGCGCTCACCTGGCCGGCCGGAGCCGTCACGGGCGGCGCAACGCCAGTTCTGGCAACTGATCGCCACCGGGGTCACCACGGCGGAGGCGTCGTTGGCGGTCGGCGTGGAGCAATAGTCAAGACCTGTGGATGAAGATCTTTTAGGCGGCTTCGGGTTGTGGGTGTTCGTCGGGTCGCTCGACGAGCTTGCCGACGGTGAGCTCCGCGCCGGTGGTGTAGGTCGCGTCGAATGCGAGGAACGCCGCGGCCAGGGCCACCTCCCGGGGCCTCCCCAGGTGCCGCATGGGGTTCTCGGCGACCCGCTGCGCGACAAACTCCGCTGCGGCCTCGGCGCTCATCGTCGTCTCCAGGGTGCCCGTCGCGATCGTGCCCGGGCTGACCGCGTTGACCCGCACACCCCGGTCGGCGAGCTCGGCGGCGAAGGTGCGCGTCATCGAGCGCAGGGCGGCCTTGCCCGCGGGGCAGACGCTGGTGCCCCGGATGCCGGCCAGGTGGTCCACCGAGGTCGTCGGCACGGTCCCGGCCCCGTCGCCGAGCAGGGACAGGAGCTTCTGCACGGTGAGGTAGGCGCCCCTGACGTTGGTCGCGTTCACCTCGTCGTACTCCTGCTCGGTGACGGTCTCCAGGGCGCGGCACGGGCGGTCTCGGCGTTGACGAAGTCGGCGTCGAGACCGCCGAACCGCGTCCGCACCCGGTCGGCCAGCGCGTCGAGGTCCGCCGGGGTGGAGACGTCGCCGCGGACCGCCAGCGCGGAGTCGCCGAGTGCGGCCTGTGCGTCGTCGAGCGCCGGCTGCGAGCGACCGGTCACGACCACGTGGGCTCCTCGCTCCACCAGGAGCCGGGCGATCGCGAGTCCGATGCCGTGGCTGCCGCCCGGGGCGCGTCGGTACGCCGCACGCGACTCACGGGCGTCGCCGCTCGATCGTCAGGGTGCCTGCAGTGGCGGCGCGGCCGTGGTCACCGGCGAGCAGGTCTGCGGCGAGCCGAGCTCGACGGCGCTGACCGCGTCGAGGCGGGCCAGCTGCTCGGTGGTGAGCTCGGCCTGAAGCGCGTCGAGGTTCCCCGGCAGCTGCTCGGTGGTGCGGGCACCGACGATCGGGGCCACGACCCCCCCGCACCTGGAGGACCCAGGCCAGCGCGATCTGGGCCGGCCGGCGGCCGGTCTCGGTCGCGATGTCCTGCACGACCTCGGCGATGGCCAGGCTCCGTTCGGTGACCATGCCGAGGGCGGCGTTGACGCCCTTGCGATTGCTCGCCCCTGGTCGTGCCGGTGACCCGCTCCCCGCCAGGTCGGCCCGGGTGTACCGGCCGGCGAGCACACCGCCCCCGATCGGGGAGAACGGGGTGACCCCAGCCCCATCTCCCGGGCCATCGGCAGGAGGTCGCGTTCGGCGGCCCGGTTGATCAGGCTGTACTCGGGCTGCAGGGCGACCAGGGGGGTCCAGCCGAGCAGGTCGGCGACGGCCTGCATGCGCGAGACCTGCCAGGCGGGCACGTTGGACATCGCCACGTAGTGCACCTTCCCCGTCCGGACCAGGTCGTCCAGACCGCGCAGGACCTCCTCGACGGGGCGTCGTGGAGTCCCAGACGTGCAGGTGGAGGAGATCGTCGGCGGTGGTGTGCCAGCCGATGCCGGCGAAGTGCAGCCAGGAGATGACAAACCTCGGTCGTGTCCTCGCTGTCGTCCAGGCGCTCGCCCTCATCGGCGGTCGGGCCGGTGCTGGCGTGGTCGCTTCGCCGGTCGCGCGGGCCTGCCGCAGGGCGGTCAGCGTCGTCGAGTACCGGCGGGAGCGGGTGGAGAAGTGAATCTCGCTGGTCAGCTGCGGTGATCGGCGCGGCGTTCGAGGAACACAGTGTCCCGCCAACGACCGTCGTGCCGTCCGATGCGTTCGCGGACGCCGAGGGTGCGGTAGCCGGCAGCGCGGTGCAGAGCGAGGCTGGCGCGGTTCTCGGGAAAAATCGAGGTCTGCAGGGTCCAGAGGCCGGCGTCGTCCGCGGCGCAGACCTGCTGGCGGATAAGTGCTTTGCCGACGCCGCGGCCTCGGAAGCCGTCAGCGACGTAGACCGATGTCTCCCCGACGCCACTGTAGACCGGCTGGGTCGAGACGGGGCGCACGGCGGTCCAGCCCACGACCTGGTCGTCGATCTCGGCGACCCAGCGGTGCTCGCGCAGCCAGCCGGAGTCGAGGTCGGTGCGGTCGGGCACGTCGGTCTCGAAGGTGGCATGGCCGGTGGCGATGCCCTCGCCGTAGATCCGGAGCACCGGGTCCCAGTCGTCGTCGGTCATGGCGCGGACGGTGACGTCGTCGGGGATGTCGTCCGGGCAGCAGGGGCCGGGGGTGAGCAGGCCCATGACGGCGTCCGCGGCGTGGGGCAGGCCGGTACAGCAGTTCGGATTGACCGTGACCTGCGTGGTGGTGCCTTCCTTGCGCAGGATGACGAAGCCGGTGTCGGCCAGCTTGCGCAGGTGGTGCGAGCAGGTCGCCTGGCTGATGCCCACCAGCTCGGCGAGCCGGCTGAGCTTCCCCCGGTTCACCGGAGTGCGGGTTATCTGTGATCGTCGCGCTGGGCGCGATGGTAGGTGTCTTCGTACTCGTCGGGTGAGAGCCCGC
>NZ_JBZFLK010000061.1:0-2797 GCF_058448985.1 Pseudonocardia sp. DxW
CCGCGGGAGATAACCACGTCCACCAGGCAAGATCCGGGACCTCACGTGCCCGTCGACGACGTCGCGGACGGCCGCCGAGCGACTCCAGATAACCACGGCGTTGGTCGAGCGCAGCGTGCGGGCCAGGGTCGGCGGCACCCCGAGACGCAGCACCGTCAGGGTGTCGGCCAGGCCCTCACGCACGCTGGCCGCCGCGGAGGGGTGGGTGCGGTCGAGCTCGCCGGCCAGCGCGTTCAGCGCGGCCTCGGCGGCCAGCGCGGAGTCGGCGTGGTAGGCGGTGCGCATCTTCGAGCCGACCGTGGAGCGCATCCTCTGCGGCAGGTGGTCGGCCACATTTCGGATCTTGTGAAGCTGACACCTCTGGATCACGGGATGGTCGAACACCTCGCACACCGCCGCGCGCAGCGCCTTGGCCCCGTCGAGCACCGCAAGCACCGGGCGGGTGGTGTCCAGGCCGCGCTCACGCAGCCCGACCAGCAGCTCGCGGACCAGGGTGGTGTTCTCGGTGGAGCCCTCGACCAGCGACAACGGATGCTTGACCCCGTCGATGTCGATGCCCAACGCGACCACGCAGCAGGACTCCCCGAAGTGCACCCCGTCGATCATGAGCGCCACCAGATCCAGCCCGGCCAGGTCCGCCGCGAGTAGCTCGCCCAGGGCGGTCTCGGTGGCGCGGACGAACTTGCGCGACACGGCCGACTTCGAGGTCGACGAGCTGGTGGCCTCGACCTGCTCTCCGACCGGCTCGAGCCCGACGCCGTAGCGCCGCGTGGCCAGCCCGGCCAGCATCCGCTCCATCGCCATCGCGCCGAGCACCTCGGTACCGGTGAACGCCTCGTAGGACGCGATCGGCAACTCGCCGGAGCCATCGGCCGCCCGCACCCGCGGGCGGCGCACCGGCACCCGCCGCCCACCCAGGGTCACCGACCCGTCCCCGGCGCCGTGGCGCACCGCGCTGCGGGCCGGGTCGTGGTGACCCTTCGTCCCGCACGCCGCGGTCACGTCGGCATCCATCATCGCCGTCATCACCTGCAGGCCCGCGCCGACCGCGAGGGCCAGCAGCCCCTCGCGCACGTCACCGGCGATCTCACCCAGCACGATGCTGACCTGCTCGGGCACGGCCGGCTCACCGGCCCCACGAGCGTCGCTGGCCGCGTCCTTCTGGCTACCCTTACCCACGGCGGTCCCCTTCCTCGGGCGTTCTTGGCGGATCACCCGAGTACCTACCCCACGGCAGGTCTCAGGCGGGGGACCGCCACCTCAACTTCCACGAGGCCCGGGACAACCTCCGCCGGGCTTGTCGTAGAAGACTGCTACAGGTCCGCGCGGCACCCTGCCCGGCGACGAGGGGCCTCCGGGAGTGGGGCTCCTCTCGGCGCGGTGCGGTCTGTCTGATAAGCCGTGCACGGCCGCCGGTGGATACTGAGCGGACACCGCCCGCAATTGGGGCCGGCCGGGTCGGGCGCGGCTGCCAGTCAGGCAGGTCCTCGATCCGGCGCAGCTCGATGCCGTGCTGGCCCGTACCGCCGCGTCACGTGGGGCGAGTGCTGCGTGGCTCGCCCGTAGGGGCGAGATCAGCGCTCGAATAGCGTTGATGGCTATTCGACTGCGTTGTGTCGCCACTTCTTGCGTCAACGCGGTGCGGGCGGCAACGTGCTACACGCGTGGGTCAGCGTCATCCACGAGTGGCGGTTCCGGCACAGGTCGATCCTTACTGGCACGAACTGCCCGGGCTATACCCACTGCAAGTGTGATTAAAGCAAGGATCAGCAGAACGAGAGCGAACGCACTTCCGGAAACGGAATAGTTCACAGCGGTAGCGACGACAATGAAACCCGATACGCCAGTCAGGGACCATAGCGTCCGCGGTGATGTGTTTCGAGACAACGGCAGCCTCCGAGGAGATCGTGGTGGTGAGTGTTGGATGCTTTCGAAGTGTCCAGAGGGCGCGTATTTCGGCCGGCTAGTAGCATCCTTCCACTACCGAGGCACCTACGACGCCGTACTGGACGAGGGCGAACGCTAGTGTTCCGCCTGAGGCAAATATCGCTGCCACCGCCCCTGCTGTGGCAGCGAGTAGGCCTACCACGGCGAAGCCGCACCAGGGATGGCCCGCTACACCGCTGGGCTCCTCGGTCGGCTGTGCGCTGAATCCGCTTGGCGGCGGTTCTGAGATCGTCGATCCGGAGGGCGCGACGTCGAGGGCGGGGACCTTCAGACCGTTCCTCGTAGCCGCCGGCTGCGCCCGCAGCAGTTTGACCAGATGTCGTGTTTCCCGCTGATTGTCCAACGTTCTGGAACGCAACCTGGTGGTGACTGTGATCCTGCTTGTCGTGAGGCTGTGCCGCGACCGCGTGGATCCCCGCTTTCGGGGTTGGGGCCGCTGTGTGTGCAATCCACGTTATCCCGACCGCCACGACGAGGCTGGTCGTGAGGATGGCTATTCCGGCGGTAAGTCGCCTTATCAACATACAAACTCTTTCGGCGCAGATGGAGCACTGGCGGTCAACTTGCCGCACGAGCCGGCACTGGATCGCGACACCTGGGTCCGGTCTGGCGGTCGTGCGGGATCTGGCGGCTGCACAAAGGCGGTGAGCAGATCGGCGGCGCGCCTGTGCACGACCACACCGTCCCCGCGGTGGAAGTCGACCCCGGCACAGCGATGCGGCTTCCCAGTCGCTCGCGGACAACGACTCGCACATTGAGCTTCCCCCGGTTCACCGGAGTGCGGGTTATCTGTGATCGTCGCGCTGGGCGCGATGGTAGGTGTCTTCGTACTCGTCGGGTGAGAGCCCGC
>NZ_JBZFLK010000062.1:0-2462 GCF_058448985.1 Pseudonocardia sp. DxW
TGTCCGGGGACGGGCTGTGGTGTCGGTCGGTGGACGACCTGACGTGTCGTTGGCCCGGGCGGGATCATGACACAGCAGCCGGGACGGCGGACAGTGCTCTGTCCTTGAGCCGGTAGCTGGGCCCGTTGATGGCGATGACGTCGCAGTGGTGCAGGAGCCGGTCGAGGATGGCGGTGGCGATGACCTCGTCGGTGAAGACCTGGCCCCATTCGGAGAAGGTCTTGTTCGAGGTGAGGATGATCGAGCCGCGTTCGTAGCGGCGGCTGATCAGCTGGAACACCATGTTCGCCGCAGCCCGGTCGCAGGGCAGGTAGCCCACCTCGTCGAGGACGAGCACCGAGGGCCGTAGGTAGGTCTGGAGCTTCTTGGCGAACCGGCCGGCGGCTTCGGCGGCGCGGAGCTGGCGGACGCAGTCGTCGAGGCTGGTGAAGTAGATCGAGTGCCCGGCCTGGCAAGCGGCAACGGCGAGCGCGACGGCGATGTGGGTCTTCCCGGTCCCGGGCGGGCCGAGCAGGGCGATGTTCCCGCGGGCCTCGACGAACGCCAGCGCGGCGAGGTCACGGATCTTGCGGACGTCGAGGTCGGGCTGGAAGGCGAAGTCGAACTCGTCGAGCGTCTTGTGGTGCGGCAGCCCGGAGAGCTTGAGCGCGGTGCGGAACCGGCGCCCCTCGCGCAGCCCGAGCTCCTCACCGAGAACGGTGTCGATGAACTCGCGGTAGCCCATGTTGTCGGCCTCGGCCCGCTCCACCAGGAGCTCGAGGTTCTCAGCCAGGTGCGGCAACCCGAGGCGGGTGGCGTGCGCGGTGATCCGGCTGGTGATCAGTTCACTCATGCCGCACCCACCAACGACTCACCGGTGGCCTGGGCTGCGGTCTCGGCTGAGAGATCGGGCGAGAGGTCGGGTGGTGTGGCCAGTCCGGCGAGGCGATCGTAGTAGGCCAGCGGTCGGCGAGCGATGCTCACCTCGAGCGCTGCCCGGGACTCCGGGCGGACCATCGCCGACGTCGCCGGCCCCGGGGCCTGCTGGGCTGCAACGGGTTCGGGATCCGGGGTGTCGAGGGTGGTGGAGCGGGTGTGGCCGTCGGGGAGTTCGGCCCAGTGGGCGGGGTCGACGATCATCTGCCCGCGCAGTGCCGAGCGGGGGTGGCGTGCCAGGAGCATCGGTGTCCGGTCGGGGCCGTCGACGGGCAGTCGCCAGATCTCCAGGTGCTCGACTCCGACACGGACCTCGACCCGCTGCCCGGCCTTCGTCGGGCGTCCGTCGGCGGCTCTGGCGGCGACGGAGTAGGAGGACCCGGCGAAGGAGATCAACGCGTCTCGCCCGACGCGACGTAGATGGGTCTCAGTGACCGCATACCCGAACTGCGGCAACGGCCCCAGCGCGGCGTGGTCGCGCAGGGCGCGGACGCCGATGACCTCGCCGTGGGTGCGGTGGACCTGCCCGCGCCGGACCGGGACCCACGCGGCGAACGCCGCATCCAGCTCCGCCAAGGAGCTGAACCGGCGTCCGGACAGAACGTGGTCTCGCCCGATCCGCACCTGCCGCTCGACCCGGCCCTTCCCGGTGGGGCGGTAGGCGGCGAGCACGTCGATGGCGAACCCGTAGTGGGCGGCGAACGCCGCCGCCTGCGGGTGCAGCGGGACCGCCCGGCCGGGGGCGACGTGGCGGCGCACGACGGTCTTGGTGCGGTCGTAGACGATCGTCGCGGGGACGCCGCCGAAGTGGGCGAACGCGCGGCGGTGGCAGTCGAAGAACGTGGCCAGGTCCTGGCCGGTGGTGAAGCAGATGAACGGGTCCCGCGAGTAGGACAACGTCATGTGGAACGAGTAGACCTTCCGCCCCTGCCCGGACCCAGCCCCTGCGCAGGCGAGCAGGGGGCCTTCGTCGCCCCAGTCGACCTGGGCCTGGGCGCCGGCGACGACCTCGAACCGGCGGTGCAGCCCCGGCGGGCGACCCTGGGCGTCGGACTCGAGCTCGATCCGTGCCCGCGCCTGCGCGCAGTAGACCTTGATCCGCTGGTAGTGCCCGGTGAAGCCGTAGTCGGCGACCAGCCGCTCATGGATCACCGTCGCCAACAAGCCCGGGTCATCAGCGAGCCAGGCGTCGATCACGTCGGTGAACGGGTCCACCAGCCTAGGCACCGTGCCCGCCCGTGAGCTCGCCCGTGGCGGTGCCGTCGGGGCGTCCGGTGAGAGGTACTTCTTCGCTGTTCTCCAGTCACAGCCCACTTGAGCTGCGATGTCCTTCCACGACGCCCCTGCCGCGCGCAGCGGGGCGTACCTCCTGATGTCCATCCATGCCTCCACAGGCAGGATCACGGGTGACCCCCTCCGGGCTCGTCTGCTTGGCGGCTGACAAGCCCGGAGGGTGGTCCCTCCCTGAGCCGATCTTGAATCCGACGCGCCGGACCAACGACAGATCAGCTCGTACCTACAGCGACATCAGAGCCCGTACGCGGACA
>NZ_JBZFLK010000063.1:0-2078 GCF_058448985.1 Pseudonocardia sp. DxW
AAAGTCAGCCGCGACTCCCCCGACACCAACGCAACCCGATCCGGACACAACGCCGCCCGCTCCGACAACAACTCCGCCACCGTCACGTCCGGGACGTCGGCGATGCCGGAGGCGATCCGGGCCGCCGAGTTGGCGTGGTCGGCCGGGCCGAGCACGTCGATCGACCCGACCGGGCGGGCCGGGTCGTCGGCGAAGGCCCGCAGCACGGCGACCATCCGGTCGGCGAACCGGGCCACGGTGTCCGCGTCGAACAGGTCGGTGGAGTACTCGACGACCCCGGAGAGCAGCTCCGGGGTGTCCTGGAAGTTGAACGAGGCGTCGAACTTCGCGGTGCCGGTGCGGACGACGTCGGCGCTCGCGCGCACGCCGTCCAGCTGCGGGGTCAGCGCGTTCGCGTCGCCGCCCAGGCAGACGAGCATGACCTGGAACAGCGGGCTGCGGCCGGGTGCCCGCTCGGGTGCCAGCGCCGCGACGACGTCGGAGAACGGCACGTCGGCGCGGTCATAGGCGTCGAGGTCGGTGCCGCGGACCGCGCGCAGGAGCTCGCCGACGGTGTGGTCCGGGCGCACGTCGGCGCGCAGCGCGAGGGTGTTGAGGAAGTAGCCCACGGCGTCGTCGAGGGCCGGATCGAACCGGGTCGAGATCGGGGTGCCGACGACGACGTCGGAGGAACCCGTGTGCCGGGACAGCAGCACCGCCAGCGCGGCGTGCAGCAGCATGAACACCGTGACGTCGTGCGACCGGGCGAGCCGGTGCAGCTCGGTGGTCAGCTCGGGGCCGATCTCGATCGGGACGGCGTTACCGGCTCCGCTCGGGACGGTGGGCCGCGGACGGTCGGTGGGCAGTGTGGTCTGTACCGGGGCGCCGTCCAGGGTGGTCCGCCAGAACTCCAGCTGGGCCGCCGCGGAGGTGTCGGAGCCGTCGGCGAGGCACTCGCGCTGCCAGGCCGCGAAGTCG
This sequence comes from Pseudonocardia sp. DxW, assembly GCF_058448985.1. NCBI lineage: Bacteria > Bacillati > Actinomycetota > Actinomycetes > Pseudonocardiales > Pseudonocardiaceae > Pseudonocardia > Pseudonocardia sp. DxW. Next base: position 958 of record NZ_JBZFLK010000063.1, read on the forward strand.
GCGTACCGGATCTGCGGTGCGGGCAGCGAGGACGGGGTGTCCGGCCCGGTCCGCAGCCGGGCCCGGTAGGCGTGCTGCAGGTCGTCGATCAGTGGCCGCCAGGACCACTCGTCGACGGCGATGTGGTGCAGCACCGCGACCAGGACGTGCTCCTCGGCGCCGAGCTCGAACAGGGTGACCCGGGCCGGGATCTCGGTGCCGAGATCGAACGGGCGGCGCACCTCGGCGTCGATCCGTGCGTCGAGCTCGTCACTGCCGACCGGTTCGACCGTGACGACCGATGCCGGGGCGGTGTCGACCACCCTCGCGGTGTCGTCCGGGTAGACGGTCCGCAGCACCTCGTGCCGCTCGAGGACGTCGAGCCAGGCGGCGCGCAGCGCGTCGGTGTCAAGCGGGCCGCTCAGGCGCAGCACCCCGGGCACGTTGTAGACCGGGCTCGGGCCGCCGACCCGCGACAGGGCCAGCATCTGGCGCTGACCGGCCGAGATCTCCCGCCCGGCACCGTCGCGCCGCAGCGGTTGCAGGGCGGGGCGGGCCGCGGCGGACCGGCTGCCGTAGGGGGCGAGCCGGCTGACGGTGCGGGCCTCGAAGACGTGCCGGGGCCGGATCCTGATCCCGGCCCTGCGGGCCCGGTTCGCCAGGGCCAGCGCCGAGATGCTGTCGCCGCCGAGATCGAAGAAGTCGTCGTCGGGATCGACGGCGTCGGCACCGACGACCTCCGCGACGATCGAGCAGAGGGTCTCCTCCAGCGGGGTGCGCGGGGCGCGCCCGCCGGAGCGGCGCAGCGCCGACGGCTCGGGCAGGGCGGCGACGTCGAGCTTGCCGTTGACGGTCAGCGGCAGCTCGTCGACCACCGCCCACAGGGTCGGGACCATGTAGTCGGGCAGTGCCCGGGCGACGACGTCGCGGGCGGCCTCGGGGGTGGCGGTGCCGACCAGGTAGGCGGCGAGCCGGCGCTGTCCGGGGACCTCCGGATGCGGGCGGGCGACGACGGCGGCCTGCTCGATCCCGTCGGCCCCGGCCAGGGCGGTCTCGATCTCGGCGGGCTCCACCCGGTAACCCCGGATCTTCAGCTGATCATCACCACGGCCCAGGAAGTCCAGATTCCCGTCCGCCCGACG
>NZ_JBZFLK010000064.1:0-1789 GCF_058448985.1 Pseudonocardia sp. DxW
ATCATCAACTTCTCGGGGCCCGCCTCACCGCAGCGACACGACCCCAGTCCCGGGCCCGGCCACACCCTCACCTGCACTCCGTTTCCGGAAGAGCCTCCAATCCTCGTTCCTCGATCCGATCCACGCGACGTAGATCTGCCCCGGGGTAGCGCAGACCGGCCCGCCGGATCAGCCCTTCGACCTTGGCGTGGTTGAACGTCTGGTGCGCCTCATCGACGACCAGTCGCAGTCGGTCATCGAAGCCCATCCCCAACACGAGGTTCTCGTCTTCACTCTCAAGCGCCTCCAGGAGGGCGGCAGCGCCCATCTCCCGCAGCTTGCGCTTCGTCTCACCGTCGGTCCCGCTCATTTCGCGCCCCCTTGTGCGTAGTAGGAGGCCCCACGGACATAGCCGCCGTGTTCGACGAGTTCTTCTCGTGGCGGCCTCAGGCCGGCGGCCTTGTCCTGACTGGTCGCCAGGATCGGCTGAACGTGGGCATAGCGCGGGGAACGGACCGGTCCGGCCAAAGCGATCCGGCACGCGGCTTCCACACGCTCCGCGGAAAAGCGTCGTGACAGCCGCAGCACCGACAATGCGGCATCGAGTCCCTGCTCATCCACCGGCACGGACTCGAAGATCCTGTTGACCACCGCCAGGGCGGAGGGTCCGATCCGCTCGGCCCATTCCCGCACTCGCGGGGCATCCCACGGCTGATATCTCGCACCGGTGGGCAGGTCAGCATCGTTCGTCCGATATTCGTTGGCCGACCCTTCGGGAAGCAGCAGGTGGCTGCTCAGCCGTTCGGTGCCGCGGTAGGCCTCCAGCACGCGGTCGGTGATCCTCAGATCGACTTTCGTACCGATATGCGCCACCGGGACCGAGTAGTGATTGCGTTGCCAGCTGACGTGTCCGTTGCGCGCCGCCCGCCGGCCATAGACCCAGTGGCTGATCTCGTAGGCCACCTGCGGCAGGGGTGTCAGCAACGGCTGCTCCTCAGCGGCGAACACGCTGGTCCGGGAGCCTGGTCGCTTCTGGAACGGCTCAGCGTTGTAGGCCGCCACCCGTTCGGTGATCGCTGCTTGAAGTTCCGGCAGAGTCGCGAACTGTCGGTCTCGTAGGCCGGCGATGATCCAGGTCGCTATGTGCGACACGGTGTTCTCCACGCTGGCCTTGTCTTTCGGCGCTCTGATCCTGCCTGGCAGCACGGCCGCGGAGTAGTGCGCGGCCATCTGCCTGTAGGCGTCGTTGAGAACGATCTCGCCTTCGCGGGGATGCTTGAGTACCCCGGTCTTGAGGTTGTCCGGCACGATCCGTGGACTCGATCCGCCGAAGGCTTCGAACATCGCCACATGGGCCCGCAACCAGCTGTCCTGCTTCATATCCAGGGTCGGGGCCACGAACGCGTACCGACTGAACGGCAGACACCCCACGAACAAGTAGACCGTGGTCTCCTTGCCGGTGGCGGGGTCGTGCAGGCCCATCGTCGGTCCGGACCAGTCGACCTCGACCGTCTGTGCCGCTTTGTGCCCCACCCTGGACGCGGCGCCGGTGACGAGGACGTGACGTTGGTACGTCCGGCAGAATCGGTCGTAGCCCATCGCCGGCGTCCTCGCCGTGGTGCAGTCATCGGTGTACTCGCTGTGCAGCAGCTTCAGCGTCACACCGACCCGAGCCAGCTCCTTGTGGACCTGTTCCCAGTCCGGCTGGGCGAACACGCTCTGACCCGAATCCGCGAGTAGCGACGGGCCTGCCGGTGGGGAGATGACGATAGGTGCCCGCTGACCTGCGATGATCGTGTTTGCGAAGACA
>NZ_JBZFLK010000065.1:0-1735 GCF_058448985.1 Pseudonocardia sp. DxW
GACCCGAATCCGTGAGTAGCCGCCGAGCTGATCATGACGGCGAGAAGTTGATGTTGTTCGGGTCGCGGATCGGCTGTCGAGCAGCGCGGCAGCCCGAGTGCCGCCTCGGGTGCGCGGGGTCCGGTGCTGGTCGGGGCCGGGAGCGGCCTGGTCAGGACAGGTTCGGGAGGGCGCGGAGGCGGGCGAGGACCTCGGCGAGCAGGTGCTCGCCGGGTGACAGGCGCAGGGTGAGGCCGCGGGCGTGGCGGATCAGGCGGGCGGGGACGGCGATCAGCCGCCGGCGCAGGGTGACGATCATGGCCTGACCGCCGCGGATACCGTGTCCGACCAGCCGCCCGTCGCGGTGGATGGCGGTGAGGTGGTGCAGCCATCCGGTGCTGGTCGCGGCGAGCAGCGCGCCCCACATCCAGGCCCGGTTCACCGCGTGCTTGCCGGAGGGCAGGTGGCGCAGCGCGGCGCCGTGCTTGGAGTCGCGGAACACGTTCTCCACCTGCGTGCGGTGGCGGTACCAGTGCTCGACCTGCGCCGCGGCGACGCTGGTGGAGACGTCGAGGTTGGTCACGACGAAGGAGTAGGCGAACACACCGTCGAGCGCGGTGAGCTCGTCCAGTGGCAGGGCCCGCTGCTCGGGGTGCAGGGTGCGCCGGCGCCGGGCCCGCGGGTCGGTGGAGACCTGGCCGCGGTGGAGGTCGAGCCGGACCCGGCGGATCAGGAGCCGAGTCGCGGCGGGCCACCAGGTCGGGCAGTAGTCGGCGACGGCGACCTGCGCTGCTCGCATGTCGATGGCGTCGGTCCACGCGTGGGCCGCGACGCCGTCGAGGATGCGCCACAACGGCGCGGTGCGCCGGGCGCCGATGGCGAACTCCACCCCGGTGAACAGGCAGGCGCGGGCGAGCTGGCCGGCGAAGTAGCCCGCGTCGGCGCGCACCCGGATCCGGCCCGCCCGGGCCGGGGTGGGGAGCGCGGCCAGGGCCCGGCCCAGCAGCTCGGCGCTGGTGGCGCGGGGGTCGTCGCGGCCGTCACCGAGGTCGGCGGCCAGCACCACGGAGGTGTCGGCCCAGGTGGCGACGTGCGGGCGGCCGACCCGTTGGCCCTGGTGGTTGAACGCCACCCCCTGCTTGCCCCGGCCGTAGACCTCGACATCGGTGGTGTCCAGGTCGACCGTCACGTCGGTCGACAGCGCGCGGGCGCGGTCCGGGTCGACCCGGCCGAGCAGGTCGAGCGCGGCGGCGTGCACGTCGCCGAGCCCGGTCTCCACCGCCGCCCACTGGGTCGCAGTGAGCCGGCGGGCCAGGCCGGCGGCGGTCGTCGCGGCCAGCCCCGGAACCGGGGTCAGCGCTTGGCCCGCGGCGTCGGCACGGTGGCGGTCCAGCCCGACCAGGAAGTCCTCCCCGCACAGCTGTGCGGCGGCCATGCCGACCAGCACCTGCCCGGCGGACAACCCGCGGTCCCGGACCTTGATCGGGCCGACCGCGGCATCCAGCCGGTCGATCATCCCGAGCCGCTCGCACAGCTCGGTCACCGCGGCCAGCCCGGAGAACCTGGTCAGCGACTCGTCCGGCGCGCCGACCTGCACCCGCGTACGACGGCCGCGGCACTTGCGTACTCTTCGCACCTGATAGGTGTCCTCTCGACCTCGATCATCATGTCTTCGCAAACACGATCATCGCAGGTCAGCGGGCACCTATCGTCATCTCCCCACCGGCAGGCCCGTCGCTACTCGCGGATTCGGGTC
>NZ_JBZFLK010000066.1:0-1674 GCF_058448985.1 Pseudonocardia sp. DxW
CGCCGCAACGCCCTCGGCTTCCGCAACCTGATCAACTACCGCATCAGATCGCTGCTGCACTGCGGAGCCCTTGCACTCTAGATCCGGAAGAGCCCACAAAGGACGGGATCGAGCTCTAAACCGATCTCCAGGCGGGCCTGACGGTTCTGAGGAGCAAGCAGAAGCAAGCGTGCTCGGGCGCGTCGATCGAACATCGTCACAGAGCATTGAGCCTTTGCCAACCTGATCAAGTGTTGGCGATCATGAGGGTCTGAACTGCGGCGATGAGCGCTGCGGCCTGGTTCGGGCTGGAGCGGATCTTGCGCAGGACCTTCCAGGTCTTCAGCTCGGCGTTGACCCGCTCGCCCGGCCCGCGACGGCGGGCGTGCGCGGCGTTGACCGCCTTCTGGTTCACCGACAAGGGTCGGTAACGACCGGTGTCGGGGTCGAGGCGCCGACGGCGCTGCGGGACCGCGACCGTAGGCCCGGCACCCTGGTAGGCGGTGTCGCCGGCGGCCGGGATCGCGTACTCGGTGAGCGCGTCGATGATGCCGTGCTCGCGGGCTGCGCCCATGTCGTGACGGGCCCCGGGCAGCGGCGGGGAGATCCACACCAACCGGCCGACCGGGTCAGCGATGACCTGCACGTTCAGCCCGTGGCATTTGTGCTTGCCCGAGTAGAACCCCCGATCATAGCCGCTCGCCATGCCGACCCGGTCGATGCGCAGCAGGGTCCCGTCGATGATCACGAACGCTTTGCGCGCCGCGACCTGCATCGCTTGCTCCAGGGTCGGGGCCATCGCAGCGAGCAGGTCGATGGCCTCGCGCAGGTAGCGGTACACCGTGGAGGTCCCGACCTTGAATCCGCAGGCCAGCTGGGCGTAGGTGTCACCGGTGCGCAGGTGCGCCACGACCAGCAGGGCTTGGCGGCCCGGGGTGAGCCTGCGCCAGCGGGTCGCGCGTTCGCGGCGGTGACGACGCAGCAGCGTGCTGACCATCTTCAGCGTGTGGGTGGACACGGTCATCCCGGACGGGTAGGACAGCACCTTGAAGCTCCTGGTCGGACGGATTGGTCTCAGCAACCGCTCGTCTACCAGGAGCTTCACCCCTTCGAGGTCACGCCACGCCGCACACGCTCTGACCTGCCCGTCCGTCAGGTTGGCAAAGGCTCAATCCGCGTAGCGCAGCCGACTCGTGCTGCTGGGGTAGCGGGGGCTGACCGGGAGCCACCGGTCGGCGCGGCGGTTGATGAGAGGGCATGTACTGGGGGGAGGTCATCGCAGATTCCTTCGACGAGCCACCCCGGTCGGGGGTCAAGTCCGCTGGTGTGGTGTGTGACGACTGCCGCGTGATCTTCTGTTCTGTCAGGCGCTGAGCGCCGGGATCGTGTGGGTGGGGGTCACCTCCTCGGTGCCGGTCGGGGTGTCGGGGACGGGTGTGACGCGGGCGCGGGCCAGGACGTCGAGGCCGAGGTAGCGGCGTCCTTCGGCCCATTCGTCGTGCTGTTCGGCCAGAACGGCGCCGACCAGGCGGATCAGGGAGTCGCGGTCGGGGAAGATCCCGACCACGTCGGTGCGGCGACGGATCTCGCGGTTGAGTCGCTCGATCGTTATCTTCAGTCGGGGGACTGATCGAGCCTGTGAGCTGCTGGTTTGCCTCGTGAACAGTGTCGCTGACGTGGCTGTTCACGAGGTTC
>NZ_JBZFLK010000068.1:0-1538 GCF_058448985.1 Pseudonocardia sp. DxW
ATGTGTGGTCTCAGGTGACGCTTGACCGAACGTCCTCAGTTGATCATTGACGAGCGGGCATGTCGTGGACGCCGGCTCCGGTGACGTGGAGGCGGGTGATCGGGGCGAGGCTGCGGCGGGGTCGGACGGCGATCTCCTCGCCGTTGTGCAGGACGCGGAAATGGGTGTCCTCGACGACGACCGTGACGAGCTTCCCGGCGTGACGCGGGCCGAGCTTGATCCGCTGGCGGGCGACCATGATCCGGCCGCTGGCGTGGACCTTCCGTTGGGCCTGAAGCGATCCGGCGGGAAGCGGTGGTGGTGGGAGTCGTGTGGCGGCTTGGCGGGCGCCGTGCAGGGCGGGGAGCTTGGCCGCCGGGATCGGGCAGGGCCAGGTCCCGACGAGGGCGTTATCGGCGATGGCGTGCAAGAGGTGACCGTCGAGCCGGAGCGTGATGCGGCGCCCGGCGTAGGCGAATCCGATAAGGTGCCTGCTCCCGTCGAGGGCGACCTTGCCGTCCTTGTTCACCTCCCGCTCGAGCTCGATCGCCGCGCCCGCCGCCAAGGGCGCGTGCGCGCCGCCGGGGCGTCGTAAGGCGGCGGGTGCGGGTGGTGGCCCTGCGGGGCGGGCGCCGCGCATGCTCAGGTGCCGCAGGTCATCAGGGCTGAGCCGGGAGGCGACGGTGCGCAGCACCTCACCGGCGAGGATGAGGTGGACACTTCGTTGGTCGGCCCAGATCGTGATCGTCTGACCGGCGAGGCCGCGCGGGACGGACACGCTCTGGCGCCCGGTGCGGATGGTGATCTGCGCGCCGGGAGGCACTCGGGCCTGGAACTCGATCGCTGCGCCCTCACGTTCTTCGTGCCACCACGGCTCGTTCACCGGCCCCGGCCCGGCAGCCGCGGCCCCGTCGGTCACCGCGGGCGAGGACCCCGTCAGGGAGGCGATGTCGATGTCGAGCCGGGAGGGCCCGTTGGGCCGGAACAAAGCGGCCGGGACGGCCATGTCGATTCCCTGGTGGGGCCGGTGGGCGTTGTAGCCGGCCACCCAGCCATCGATCGCCTCCTGGGCCGCGGCCGCGGACTCGAACGGCGCGACGTGATCGAGGAACTCGGTGCGCAGTGTCTTGTGGAAGCGCTCGATCTTCCCGGTCGTGGTGGGCGAGCGTGGTTTCGTCAGCCGCGGGGTGATCCCGTTTTCCCGACAGACCCGCTCGAAGAGCACCTCGACCGGCTGCGGGCGGGTGTGGCGGCCGGTGAACTGCTTGCCGTTGTCGGTCAACACCTCCGAGGGCACTCCGTAGCGGCGCATCGCCGCGGTGAACGACTCGCAGACCGCCCGCCCCGACGGCGCCACCAACACCGCGGCGACCACCACGAAGCGGGAGTGATCGTCGATGCCGGTCAGCAGCTTGCACGAGCGTCCGTCCGCGAGCGGGACCCCGCCGACGATGTCGAGCTGCCACAGATGCATCGGCTCGGCCCGTTCCCACCGCCGATAGACCCGCTTGTGCTCCTGGACCTGCACGGCGACCAGGCCGTTGCGCACCAGGATCCGG
>NZ_JBZFLK010000069.1:0-1464 GCF_058448985.1 Pseudonocardia sp. DxW
GGCTCTTCCGGAAACGGAGTGCAGGTGAGGGTGTGGCCGGGCCCGGGACTGGGGTCGTGTCGCTGCGGTGAGGCGGGCCCCGAGAAGTTGATGATGCAGGTTCCTACGCCAGCACCGTCAAGCGTCCCGGGGACCCGATGCCGCAGCCTACGTCGCCGCCTGCCCAGATCGTGGCCGACACGATCATCCGGACCGTCGAGCTGGGGGTGCGGATCACCGACGCCGCCCTGGACGGCGACACCACCGTGCTGTGGTGCGAGCTGCTCACCGACGGGCCCGGGGTGTGTCCGGGCTGCGGGCTGGTCGGGGTCTACCGCGACACCGTGGAGCGCCGCGTCACCGACGTCCCGGTCGTGGGGCATCCGCTGCAGCTGCGGGTCCGGGTGCCGCGCTACCGGTGTGTCCACGACGGCTGCGTCCGCGAGGTCTTCGCCCACGACAGCCGCCGGCTGGCCCGCCCGGGGTGGACGACCACTCGACGCTGCGCGGCCTACGTGCTGGGGCGCCTGGCGGTGGACAAGGCCACCGTGTCCGCGGTCGCCCGCGAGCTAGGCCGGTCGTGGGACACCGTGAACAGCATCGCCGTCACCGCCACCGAGCAGTTGCTGCTCACCGCCGGTCCGGCCCGTCTCGACGGGGTGCGGGTGATCGGGGTCGACGAGCACAAGTGGGCTCACGTGTTCGGCGCCGACGGCGACGGGTTCGTCACCGTGATCACCGATCTCACCGCCGTCGTCGCAGGTCACGGTCCGGCACGGCTGCTCGACCTGGTGGCGGGCCGCTCAGCGGCGGCGATGACGACCTGGCTCAACGCCCGCGACCAGGCGTTCCGCGACGGCGTCCGGATCGTGGCGATGGACGGGTTCGGCGGCTACAAGAACGCCGCCACCACCGCACTGCCGGACGCGGTCACGGTGATGGACCCCTTCCATGTGGTCGCGCTGGCCGGGCACAAGCTCGACCTGTGCCGCCAGCGGGTCCAGCAGGACACCCTCGGCCACCGCGGCCGCACCGGTGACCCGCTCTATCGAGAGCGCCGCACCCTACGGACCCGGCTCGGGCTGCTCACCGACAAGCAGAGAACCAGGCTCGAGGCGGTGTTCGCCGGCGACCAGCACGTCGCGGTCGAGGTCACCTGGTGGGCGTATCAGCAGATCATCGCCGCCTACGCCACCACCGACCGCAGGCGCGGCAAGACCGAGCTCGCCTCGGTGATCGACCGGCTCCGCGGAGAGCTCCCGGCCGGGCTCGCCGAGCTCGCGACCCTCGGCCGGACGCTGCACCGGCGCCGCGAGGACGTGCTGGCCTACTTCGACCACCGCGCCTCGAACGGCCCGACCGAGGCCATCAACGGCCGCCTCGAAGCCCTCCGCCGCAACGCCCTCGGCTTCCGCAACCTGATCAACTACCGCATCAGATCGCTGCTGCACTGCGGAGCCCTTGCACTCTAGATCCGGAAGAGCC
>NZ_JBZFLK010000070.1:0-1438 GCF_058448985.1 Pseudonocardia sp. DxW
TACTGCAACGGCGTTTCGACGTGTCGTGAGAGGCTGATCCGGGTTCGGCGGTGATGATCGCCGGGTGGTGGATCTTGCTGGATGGGTAGCGGCGTTGGACCAGGTCATCGCGTCGATCGGGCCGCGGTTCTTCCGTCGTGAGCCCCGCGCGCGGGCCGGGGCGTATGTGCGCGGCCTGCTGGCCGGGTTGGAGCGCAAGAACGGGTGGACTCTGGCCGAGCATGCGGGGGCGGTCTCGCCGGACGGGACGCAGCGGATGCTGCGCATCGCTGACTGGGACGTCGACGGGGTCCGCGACGACGTGCGCGACTACGTCCTCGACGCCCTCGGCGACCCCGCAAGTGAGGTGTTCGTGGTCGACGAGACCGGGTTCATCAAGAAGGGCCTGCGTTCGGCGGGAGTGCAACGCCAGTACACCGGTACCAGCGGCAAGGTCGACAACTGTCAGCTCGGGGTGTTCCTGGCCTATGCCAGCTCGAAGGGGCGGGCGTTGATCGACCGCGAGCTCTACCTGCCGACCTCGTGGACCGAGGACCGGGACCGCTGCGCCAGAGCTGACGTGCCCGATGAGGTCGGGTTCGCCACGAAGCCCCAGCTCGGGCTGGCGATGCTCGCCCGCGCCCACGCCTGCGGGGCCCTCACACCCCGCTCGTGGGTGACCGCCGACGAGATCTACGGACAGAATCCGACCTTCCGCACCTGGCTGGCCGACCGGGAGATTCCGTTCGTGCTGGCCACTCGCAACGACGACGTCCTGACCAGCCCGGACGGGCATCGCCGCCAGGCCAAGGTCCTCGCCACGATCGCCGGCGCCCGCGACCCCGACACCGGCCGCAGCGGGTGGGAACGGCGCCAGGTCGGCGCGGGTGCGCACGGAGAGCGGATCTATGACTGGACCACCGTCGCCCTCGACCCGGCCGGCCTGCCCCACGGGTGGGGGCACTGGCTGCTCGTGCGCCGCCAGACCGAACCCGGGCAGGGCAAGACCACCCGGGAGCTGGCGTTCTACCGCTGCGCCGCCCCCGCGGCCACGCCGCTGCGCGAGCTGGTCCGCGTCGCCGGCGCACGCTGGGCGATCGAGGAATGCTTCCAGACCTCCAAGAACGAAGCAGGCCTCGACCACTACCAAGTCCGCTCCTACCGAGCCTGGTACGCCCACATCACACTGGCCATGCTCGCCGCCGCCTACCTGTCCGTCACCCGCGCACAGGAGGCCGAAAAGGGGGATCTCCAGCCGAGCGGACCGGGCTGATCCCGCTGAGCGGCAACGAGATACGGCGACTGCTCGCCACCCTCATCCTCACCCCAGCCGCCTGCCTGGCCAGCACACTCGCCTGGTCCACCTGGCGCCGACGACGCCAGCACCAGGCCCGGACCTGCCACTACCGCCGCCGCGGCCAACGCCCACCAGCCTGACAAAACGCCGTTGCAGTACTAG
>NZ_JBZFLK010000071.1:0-1405 GCF_058448985.1 Pseudonocardia sp. DxW
TGGATGGCGTAGGAACCTCCATCGTCGGGAGACCTCGACGTCTATCTGCGGACCGACGCGCCCGGCCGACCTACACCGTCATCTGGGAAGAGCCCCTTGTGTTGTGCACCGGTATCGCGGCCAAGCCGTACATTCCTTCGTTCGAGGGATTGACCAGCTTCGAAGGCGAATGTCACCACACCGCTCAGTGGCCGCAGGAGGGGGTCGATCTCAGCGGAAAGCGAGTCGGGATCATTGGCACTGGCGCCAGTGGTGTTCAGGTGACCCAGGAGGCGAGCCTGGTTGCCGAGCACCTGACGGTCTTCCAGCGGACTCCGATCCTCGCGCTGCCGATGCAGAACCAGGTCCAGAACGCGTGGATCGAGCGTCGTCTCAAGGAGCAGTACGCAGATGCGGTGCGAGCCCGGACGGCAGAGTCTTTCGGTGGGTTCCACTATGATTTCCTGCCCCAGTCGGCCCTGGAGGTCTCGCCCGAGGAGCGTCGCGAGACATATGAGCGACTCTGGGAGGCGGGAGGTTTTCAGCCTTGGCTCGGAACATTCAACGATATGTTCACGAGCGAGGAAGCCAACGATACATTTTATGAGTTCTGGCGCGACAAGACTCGGGCACGGATCAATGATCCGGAACTGGCTGAGAAGCTCGCTCCAACGATCAAGCCGCACCCGTTCGGAGTGAAGCGGCCGTCGCTGGAACAGTACTACTACGAATGCTTCAACCAGGAAAACGTCAGCCTGGTAGACGTGCGCGAGTCGCCGATCGAACGGATCACGCCCCGGGGGGTCTTGACGAAGGACGGAACCGAGCACCAGTTGGATGTGCTGGTCCTGGCGACGGGCTTCGACATGGTGACGGGTAGCCTCACCCAGATCGACATCCGTGGCTTGGACGGCCGCGCCCTCAAGGAGAAGTGGGCGGACGGTGTGGGCTCGTACCTGGGCATGACCAGTGCGAACTACCCCAACCTCTTCTACGTTTACGGGCCGCAGGCTCCGACGGCGTTCTGCAACGGGCCGACGTGCGCCGAGGTGCACGGCGACTGGATCATTGACTGCATCACCTACATGCGAAAGGAGAAATTCTCTCGAATCGAGCCCACACCGGAAGCGGAGACCGGGTGGAGCAAGCACGTCCAAGAACTGAATGATGGCACCTTGTTCCCGCTGGCCGATTCGTGGTACATGGGCGCGAACATCCCCGGAAAGAAGCGCGAGCAGCTGAGCTATCCGGGTGGCCTTCCTATGTACGTGCAGAAGTGCGACGAGGTGGCACAGCGCGGCTACGAGGGGTTCACCCTCAGCTAGCTGTTCCTCTGACCCGAATCCGCGAGTAGCGACGGGCCTGCCGGTGGGGAGATGACGATAGGTGCCCGCTGACCTGCGATGATCGTGTTTGCGAAGACATG
>NZ_JBZFLK010000072.1:0-1398 GCF_058448985.1 Pseudonocardia sp. DxW
GGCTCATCCCAATCGGGGGTGTAGGAGTTGGGGTCTGAAGCCGCCGGTCTCGAGCAGGCTTCGGGCGATGTAGTTGGTCAGGTTGCGGAACCCGAGTGCGGAGCCGCGCAGGTGTTCGAGCCGTCCGTTGAGCGCCTCGGTCGGCCCGTTGCTGGTGCCGGGTCGTTCGAAGTAGGCGAGCACGTCAGCGGCTCGCTTCTTCAGGGTCCGGCCCAGGGTGGTGAGCTCGGTGAGCACCTTGGGGACGCCGGCGCTGAGGTCGGTGATCAGCTTCTCCATGAGCTCGCGGCCACGTTGCCGGTCCTCGTGGCGATAGGCGGCGATCATGCGCTGGTAGACACCCCAGGTCGCCTCGACCTCGACGTGAGCGTCATCAACGAACAGCGCGCGTAGCCTGTCGCTCTGCTTGTCGGTAAGCAGGTCCGCGCCGGTGTGCAGCGTGCGCCGCGACTTGTAGAGCGGGTCGTCCCTGAACCCACGGTGCCCGTGGATCGCGAGTTGGACCCGGCGCCGGCACCTGTCGAGGGCGTCACCGGCCAGGCGCACGACGTGGAAGGGATCCATCACCGTGACCGCGTCCGGGATCTCCTCCGCAGCGGCGGTCTTGAACCCGGTGAAGCCGTCCATCGCGACCACCTCGACCGCGTCACGGAAGGCGTCGTCGCGGTCGGCGAGCCAGGTCTTGAACGCCGCCTTCGACCGGCCCTCGACCATGTCCAGCAGCCTTGCTGGGCCGGCGCCATCGCGGACCGGGGTGAGGTCGATGATCACGGTGACGTACTTGTCGCCACGCCTGGTGTGGCGCCAGACGTGCTCATCGACGCCAATGACCTTCACGCCCTCGAACCGCGTGGGGTCGTTGATCAGCAGCCGATTGCCTTCGGCCAGGACCGCGTTGTTGGCGGTGTCCCACGCGACCCCGAGTCCCTCGGCGACACGGGCGACGGTGAGGTGTGCGACCACGATCCCTTCCAGCGCCCACCGCAACCCGGTGCGCGAGAGCTTCGCGCGTGGCTCCGCCGCGGCGCTGGTGTCTTGGCGCCACACGTGTCCGCAGTCGGCACAGCGGTAGCGGCGCACTACAACTTCCAGCACGGTCGGTCGCCAGCCCAGCGGCTCGTGGGCCAACCGCCGGATCACGGTGTCACGAGCAGCGCCTTCGCTGCCGCACCGTCGGCACCACTGATCTGGTTCCACCACGCGGCACGCGAGGACCGCACGATCCGGTTCAAGTCGTTGCCCGGTCACGCTCAGACCGAGGCCGTCGAGTCGAGCGAAGGCGGTCAGGTCAGGGCGGCCGAAGCCGGCCGGCGGGGTAGCGTCGGACACGTCGAGGTCTTTCGGATGGATGGCGTAGGAACCTCCATCGTCGGGAGACCTCGACGTCTATCTGCGGAC
>NZ_JBZFLK010000073.1:0-1306 GCF_058448985.1 Pseudonocardia sp. DxW
TGAGCTTCCCCCGGTTCACCGGAGTGCGGGTTATCTGTGATCGTCGCGCTGGGCGCGATGGTAGGTGTCTTCGTACTCGTCGGGTGAGAGCCCGCCGAGGCGGGCCTGGATCCGGCGCGGGTTGTACCACCCGTCGAGGTAGCGGATCAGGGCGTGCTCGGCCTCGACACGGGTGGTGAACGTGGTGCCGGGCCAGTACAGGAGCTCGATCTTGATCGTGGACCACAGGTTCTCGGCGAGCGCGTTATCGAAGCTGTCCCCTGTGGACCCGGTCGATGGTGCGACCCCGGCGTCGACCAGGCGCTGGGTGAACCGCAGCGCCGTGTACTGGGCTCCCTTGTCGCTGTGGAAGATCAACTGCCCGGACCGTAGGTCCCGGGAGCGCAGGGCGTGGTTGAGCGCGGTGAGCACCAGCGCCGTGGTCGCGCGGGGGTCGGTGGCCCAGCCGACGACCCGGTTGGAGAACGCGTCACGCACCGAGGCGAGCCAGAGCACGCCCTCGCCGGTGACGATCCTGGTCAGGTCGGCCACCCAGACGCGGTTCGGTGCGGAGGCGGTGAAGTCGCGTTCGAGCAGGTCCGGCGCAGGGCGGTGCGACGGGTTCTGCCGGGTGGAGCCGTGCTTCCAGCCGCGGCGCAGGTGCGCGCCCGCCAAGCCGTGCTCGCGCATGATCCGCTCGACCCGCTTGCGGCCCACGTGCACGCCCTGGCGGCGCAGCTCCAACCACACCCGCGGAGAGCCGTAGGCGGCGGCGAACTCGCTGACCGACCGGATCTTCACGATCTGCTCGAGCAACACGGCATCGTCGAGCTCACGCTGCGACGGCGACGCGCGGCGGGCGCGCCAGTCGTAGTAGGTCGAGGCCGGGATGCCGAGGACCCGTAGTACGAGACCAGCCGGGAAGTCATGGGCGTCGACAAAGCTCATGACCACCTCCGGGTCGGGCCGATCTCGCTGGCGAAATAGGCGCTCGCCGCGCGCAGGACCTCGTTGGCCCGCCGCAGCTCGGCGTTCTCGCGCGCCAGCCGGCGGTTCTCGGCGAGCATGTCGGTGCTCGGCCGGTCAGGGCGTTCACCGTCGTCGGCCTCGGCCTGCCGGACCCAGTGCCGCAGGGCCTCACGATGGACGTTCAGCTGCTCGGCGAGCCTGCGGAACGACGGCTTGGGGTCGGACTCCCGATACAGCCGGACCGCGCGTTCTCGCAGCTCATCGGGGTACTTCTTCGGTGCGGGCACCAGTGCCTTCCTTCCTGGTCCTCATCGAGAGAACCAGCCTTCAGACACTCCGGCAAAGCGGGGGAAGCTCA
>NZ_JBZFLK010000074.1:0-1297 GCF_058448985.1 Pseudonocardia sp. DxW
TGTCTGGGTTCAGATGATGCGGGACGGGTTGGCTTCAGATGATCGGTAACTGCTCCTAGCCAGTTGTTCGGTTTCGGACACCGTAGGCCTTGAAGCGGGTCAGGGGGCGCGTGCTGGTGCGGGGGATCTGGGTGATGACGTGGTGTGCGTGTTCGTCGTAGACGGTCAGGGTGGTCTCGCCGATCTCGATGGTGACGAGCTGTCCGGCGTAGCGCTGGCCGACCAGGACGCGCTGGTTGATGACCTGGGTGGCGCCCTGGGAGGAGACCCGACGCTGGGTGCGGGCGGGGCGGTCGTCAGCAGCCGGTAGTGGGCCGGCGGCATGAGCGCCGCGGAGTTTGCGTCGCTGGGCCGGGGTGAGTTCCAGGGTGGTGGTGCGGGTGCGGACGCCGTCGACGATCACGTGGGCCAGGCCGTCTTCGAGGTGGAGGGTGACGCGGCGGCCGGCGTGTTGGGCGCCGACGTTGAGGTGGGTCCCGGCGACTGAGACTCCTCCGGTGTAGTTCGCGGTGCGGTGGATCTGCAGCGGGCCGGGATGTGCGCGGTCGGCGGCGGGCAGGACCGGGGCCGGTCCGGCCGGGCGGGCGCCCTCGGCGCGCAGGCGGGCCAGGTGGGTGGTGGTCATCCGCGAGGGCACGGTCTTGTGGTGGATGCCGTCGAAGCTGAGATGGACGGTGGTGGTGTCGATCCAGAGGGTGGCGATCCGCCCGGTCAGGGCTGTGCCCAGCCAGAACTGCTGACCGCAGACTCCGAGGTTGCCCGAGGCCGGGACGACGCGTTCGATCTCGACCGCGGCCGTGGGAACGGGAAGGGCCGGCGGCGGTGACGGGACCGGGACGGGGACGGGGGCCGGCTGTTCGGTGGGTGGGACTGGGGCGGGGGTCTCGGACAGATCGTCCGGGTCGTCGGGGAGCGGGTCGTGGTCGTCGGGTTCGGGCAGGCCGGTGAGCTCGGGCGGGCTCCAGATCCGGGGTGCTGGGTCCGGGCGCTGCTGGGCCGTGGGGAAGTGGGTGGCCGGGCTGGTCATGGCCCGGGCCTGGTGGGGGCGGTGGTGGTTGTAGTCGTCGACCCAGTGCTCGATCGCGGCCTGGGCGGCGTCGAGGGAGTCGAACGGGCCGTGGTCGTCGAGTAGTTCGGCTTGGATGCTGTGGTGCCAGCGTTCGATCTTGCCGGTGGTGGTTGGGGACCGGACCTTGGTCAGGAGGTGGTCGATGCCGTTGCGGCGGCAGATCCGGTCGAAGAGCACCTCGACCCGGCGGGGTCGGGCGAAGCGGCCGGTGAACTGGCGTCCGTTGTC
>NZ_JBZFLK010000075.1:0-1270 GCF_058448985.1 Pseudonocardia sp. DxW
ATCGGCAACGTGCCGCCGGTCGAGTACGAACACAACTACTACGCTCACCAACCAGCCCGAGACGACCACGTCGCGGGAGAACCTCGCCTCCACTGGGACTGTCCGATCTCCGGCTCTGGCACAGATTCGGTGGTCGGGCGGGTTCAGCTGAGCAGGATCCGCTGCCGGAGCAGCGGGAACCCCGCTCGGCCATACATCTGCCGCTTGAGCAGCTTGACCTTGGTGTTCGCGCCCTCGATCGGCCCGTTGCTGTAGGACAGGGTCAAGCCCGCCAGGACCGCCGGCAGGTCCTTGCTCAGGCCGCGGACGAACGAGTGCAACGGAGCCAGGTCGCTGTTGTCGACAGCGGTCATCCAGGCGTGCAGATCGGTGCCGCGCCGCTGGGTGAGCAGGCTCGCGAAGTCACGGACGTGCTCGACCAGGGCAGTGAACTGCGGACATGCTGCAACCAGGTCGTCGAGGTGGGTGCGGTCAGGGTCGGGCAGGTCGCCGGGCCGAGTCATGATCCACGACACCAGCCGGCGCGGCGCGGGCACCGGCCGCTCGGTGCGGGCCCGGCCCTGGTTGAGGTAGCGGACCAGCAGGTTCGCGCTGCCGGTGTAGCCGCGCTCGCGGATCTCGGCCAGGAGCTGGGTGGTCGGCACCTGCGGATCGACGAGCAACCGGCGGCGTAGGTGATCGCGGTACGGGTCGACGAGAGTAGTGCTGTAGCGCGGTGGCCGGATCAACTCCTCGGCCCGGGCGGCTCTCGCGTAGCGCTTGATCGTGTTGAGTGACCAGCCCAGCCGTCGGGAACAGTCGAGCAGACCGACACCGTGGTTGAGCAGGGCGTGGACGGCGGCGTGGCGGGCCCGTGTTCGTTGCGCGAGCGCCGGCTCCGGGCGTGCGCTGTCCGTGCTTGTCGGGGTGGGTGCGGTGGCGGGGCGCCAGCAGGCGGTGTGGGCGATCACGACCTTCTCGGCGGCGCGGCCGAGACCGTGCCATGGGTGCCAGCGGTCGCTGACCTGTACCGCCTCGGGTGCACCGGCGGTGATCGCCTCGGCGTAGGTGGCCGATCCGTCCCGGCAGACCGCGGTGATCCCGGGTCGATCACGCAGCCAGTCGGACAGGGTCGCTGCCCGCCGATCGGGCAGCACGTCGATCCGGCGGTGGGTGACCGGGTCAATCACCATCGACATGTAGCGGCGCCCGCGGCGCAGCGCGACGTCGTCGACGCTGAGCACCGGCGGTGTCGGGGCGGCCGGTAGTGGTAGCGCCATCAGTGCGCGTA
>NZ_JBZFLK010000076.1:0-1161 GCF_058448985.1 Pseudonocardia sp. DxW
CTCAGTAGCGGTAGTGCTCGGGCTTGTACGGGCCCTCGACGTCGACGCCGATGTACTCGGCCTGGTCCTTGGACAGCTTCGTCAGCTCCCCGCCCAGCGCCAGCACGTGCACCTTCGCGACCTTCTCGTCGAGGTGCTTCGGCAGCCGGTAGACGTCCTTGTTGTACTCCTCGTGCTTGGTGAACAGCTCGATCTGGGCGATCGTCTGGTTCGCGAAGGAGTTCGACATCACGAACGACGGGTGCCCCGTCGCGTTGCCCAGGTTCATCAGGCGGCCCTCGGAGAGCACCAGGATGGTGTGCCCGTCCGGGAAGACCCACTCGTCGACCTGCGGCTTGATGTTGATCTTGTTGATGCCCGGGATCCGGGCCAGGCCGGCCATGTCGATCTCGTTGTCGAAGTGGCCGACGTTGCACAGGATCGCCTGGTGCTTCATCTTCTGCATCAGGTCGGTGGTGATGATGTCCTTGTTGCCGGTCGTGGTCACCACCACGTCCGCCGAACCGATGACGTCCTCCACCCGAGCCACCTGGAAGCCCTCGAGCAGCGCCTGCAGCGCGCAGATCGGGTCGATCTCGGACACGATCACCCGCGCGCCCTGGCCGGCGAGCGCCTCGGCGCAGCCCTTGCCGACGTCGCCGTAGCCGGCCACGACCGCGACCTTGCCGCCGATCAGGACGTCGGTGGCGCGGTTCAGGCCGTCCAGCAGCGAGTGCCGGATGCCGTACTTGTTGTCGAACTTCGACTTGGTGACCGAGTCGTTGACGTTGATCGCCGGGAACAGCAGCTTGCCCTGCTCGGCGAGCTGGTAGAGCCGGTTGACCCCGGTCGTGGTCTCCTCGGTGACACCGCGGATGTCGGAGTTGATCGTGGTCCAGCGCTTCGGGTCCTCGGCCAGCGAGCGGCGCAGCGTGTCCAGCACGACCCGCTCCTCGTCGGCGACGGTGAGGTCGTCGTCGTCGACGGTCGGGACCACGCCGGTCTGCTCGAACTCGACGCCCTTGTGCACCAGCAGCGTGGCGTCACCGCCGTCGTCGAGGATCATGTTCGGGCCCACGACGTCGCCGTTCTCGTCGCGGAACTTGAACAGCTGCTCGGTGCACCACCAGTAGTCCTCGAGCGTCTCGCCCTTCCAGGCGAACACCGGGACGCCCTGCGGGC
>NZ_JBZFLK010000077.1:0-1086 GCF_058448985.1 Pseudonocardia sp. DxW
GTCCCGGACGTGACGGTGGCGGAGTTGTTGTCGGAGCGGGCGGCGTTGTGTCCGGATCGGGTTGCGTTGGTGTCGGGGGAGTCGCGGCTGACTTTTGCTGAGTTGGATGCGCAGATTTCGCGGTTGGCGCGGGTGTTGCGTGTGCGGGGTGTGGGGCCGGAGTCGGTGGTGGCGTTGGGGTTGCCGCGTTCTGTGGAGAATGTGGTGGCGTTGTTTGCGGTGTTGCGGGCGGGGGCGGCGTATGTGCCGTTGGAGTTGGATCATCCGGATGAGCGGTTGGCGGAGATTCTGGCGGCGTCGGGTGCTGTGTTGTTGGTGACGGAGTCGTCGGTGGTGTCGCGTTTCGGTGGGGCTGCTGGGGCTGCGGTGGAGTGTGTTGTGCTCGACGAGCCGGGTGTGTTCGACGGTGTGTCGGGTGGGCCGTTGTCGGCTGCGGAGTTGGGTGGGTTCGTGCCGGGCGCGGCGGGGCGTTTGGGGCATCCGGCGTATGTGATTTTCACGTCGGGGTCGACGGGGCGGCCGAAGGGTGTGGTGACGCCTTTTGGTGGTTTGACGAATATGCAGGTGAATCATCGGCGGGAGATTTTTGCGCCGACGGTGGCGGCTGCGGGTGGTCGGGTGTTGCGGGTGGCGCACACGGTGTCTTTTGCGTTCGATATGTCGTGGGAGGAGCTCCTGTGGCTGGTCGAGGGGCATGAGGTGCATGTGTGTGATGAGCAGTTGCGGCGGGATGCGGAGCGGCTGGTCGGGTATTGCGCTGAGCATGCGGTGGATGTGGTGAATGTGACGCCGACGTATGCGCATCATTTGTTTGCTGCGGGTTTGTTGGACGGGGCGCATGTGCCGCCGTTGGTGTTGTTGGGTGGGGAGGCGGTGCCGGAGTCGGTGTGGTCGCGGCTGCGGGACGCGGAGGGGACGTGGGGGTACAACCTGTACGGCCCGACGGAGTACACGATCAACACGTTGGGTGCGGGGACGAGTGAGAGTGTGACGTCGACGGTGGGTTCGGCGATCACGAACACGGTGGCGCATGTGTTGGACGGCTGGCTGCGGCCGGTGCCCGACGGTGTGGTGGGTGAGTTGTAT
>NZ_JBZFLK010000078.1:0-1072 GCF_058448985.1 Pseudonocardia sp. DxW
CCGCCTCCACGTCACCGGAGCCGGCGTCCACGACATGCCCGCTCGTCAATGATCAACTGAGGACGTTCGGTCAAGCGTCACCTGAGACCACACATCAGCACGAGGATGCGGCGCACGGGCGGCCTGCGACGTCGGTACGCACGGGGGGTGGTTCGACGTGCGGCACCCAGTAAGCGTTGAGAGCAGTTGCACAGATGGCGAGTACTGCAATTGCGGCCCACAACCAGCGCCAGGACAGCCAGGTCGAGACGGCGAGAGCGAGCGGTCCGACCGCGAGCAGCCCTGCAGCGGCGCCGGTAGTGATCCACGCGAGTAGATGCGGGCGATCCTCGGGGCGCGCGACCTGACCGGCGATGTCCGAGTAGGGGGCCCACACCCAGCCAGCGGCACTACCTGCGAGCAGGGCTCCGACCCCGAGAACGGATGCTGTGGGGGCGGTCGAGACGATGACGCAGCCGATCGCGGCGCTGAGGCCGCCGAGCATCGTGGTAGCTCGTGGGCCGACACGTGCGGACACCGGATTCGAGAGCAGCAGCGCGAGGAGGAAGCCCAGGAACGTCCCGCTGGCGATCAACCCAAGCGCGATGTCGGAGAGGCCGAGGTCCGCGCGGACGGCTGGCAGAGTGAGGCCGTAGGCGTAGCGCGCCATGCCGAACGTCACCGCCATCAGCAGGCCACCGGCGATTCCCACAGGCAAGACCGTCCGACCCGTGTGCGCGCCTCCGACAGTCACGATCGAACCGTGGCACCGATCCCGTCCTCGACGCATCCGACTTCTCTTATGCCAGTGTCCCTCTGTGGCCCGGCGACTCTCACCGGTCCGAGATGGGGAAGATGTCGTCCATCGCCGTCGCGCCGTGCTCCAGCACCGGCCGGAGCTGCTGCCGGTAGACGGCCTCGGTGATGGCCGTCCCGCTGTGCCCGACCAGCCTGGAGATGTGCTCCAACGGCATTCTGACTCGCCCTGGGTTCGGTGGAGGCTCTTGACCTTGGAAACGAGGATGGAGCCATGCCGAGAGAGCAGTCGCCGGGCAAGCCGACAACGCGTCGCTACTCCGAGGAGGAGAAGGCT